>VIKH01000024.1 GCA_008080515.1 Gallionellaceae bacterium
CCCTGCCCCTCCCGTCAAGGGAGGGGGTTCGCAGGAGGCTTCCCTGCTTGGTTCCGGCTCGCCCGGCTTAGGATAACCGTTCCGCCAGCGACTTCTCCAGCTTGATCTGGTCCGCCGTAAACCCGCGTATGCCTTCTGCGAGTTTCTCGGTGGCCATGGCGTCCTCGTTCATCTCCCAGCGGAATTCGGCTTCGGTCATCGAAGCCGGTCGCGGCTTGACCGTGCCGCTGTAGGCCAGCCGCCGCTCCAGATCGCCCTCGGTTTTTTGCAGCTCTTCCAGAAAATTCGGGCCGATGGTGAGGCGGTCGCAGCCCGCCAGCTCAATGATTTCGCCGCTGTTGCGGAACGATGCGCCCATCACCGTGGTGGGGTAGCCATACTCTTTGTAATACTGGTAAATGCGCCGCACCGAAAGCACGCCGGGATCCTGCGCGGGCGGAATATCGGCTCCGCCACCCTTGGCTTTGTACCAGTCCATGATGCGCCCGACGAAGGGCGAAATCAGCGTCACCCCGGCTTCGGCACAGGCGCGCGCTTGGGCAAAACCGAACATCAGGGTCAGGTTGCAGTGGACGCCCTCGTGCTCCAGAATTTCGCCCGCGCGGATACCCTCCCAGGTGGAGGCTATTTTGATCAGCACGTGCTCGTTGGAGATACCCGCTTCGTTATAAAAACGGATCAGCCTGCGCGCCTTGACCAGCGTGGCATGGGTGTTGAAGGAAAGACGCGCGTCCACTTCGGTGGAAATGCGTCCGGGAACGATCTTCAGCACCTCCACGCCGACATTCACCGCCAGCTTGTCCATGGCATCCTGCACCTGCTGTCTGCGGTCAGCGCTTTGCGTCCTGGCCCACGCGGTCGCATCCGCAATCAGCGGAGAGTATTCCGGCAAGCTGGCTGCTTTGAGCAGCAGGGACGGGTTGGTGGTCGCGTCCTCGGGCTTGTGGCGGCGGATGGCCTCAATGTCGCCGGTGTCGGCAACAATTGCGGTCATGGATTTTAGTTGTTCGAGAAGTGTTGCCATCGTTTTTCCTTTCGTCGGTTGGTGGGCGACCATCTCGCCGGATTAAAGGTTTGTCGCATGCTACCGATGTTGCATCCTTCGGTCGGTTGAAGGTATATTGGCCCGGGTTCGCACAGTTTGCCATCTGCTGTTGCGGCGGGCGCGGCGAAACTGGTGGGGCAACCGGCTGTTCAGCGCAGTTATTCGAGCGAATTTTTTATTTCGGCCAGATTTCCGTGTTCTGAAATAAATCCGGAATAACCGAACCATTTTTGACCCCGCGACTTTTCTGGAGAGGCCGGCGCTACCATGTTGTTCGAAGTGATAGACCACGAAATTTCGCTGGCCCAAATGCCGACGGTCGTTATCATTGACGATGAGTTTACCAGCCGGGCCATACTCGGCAAGGTTTTGCAGGGCGTCCAGAAAGGAATCCACCTCCAGACGTTCGCCGAGCCGGTCGCCGCCATGGCGTGGTTGCGGGAAAACCAGGCAGACCTTATCACGGTGGATTATGTGATGAGCGGCATGACCGGGCTGGAAGTGGTGCAGCAAATCAGGCGGATTTCGTCGCTCAAGGATGTGCCGGTCGTGGTCGTCACCTCCATGGAGGAGCGGAATATCCGCTATCAGGCGCTGGAAGCGGGGGCGACCGACTTTATCACCAAACCGATTGATCCTTACGAGTGCGGCGTCCGCTGCCGCAACATGCTCTCCTTGCGCTTGCAGCAGAAAATCATCCTCGACCGCTCGCTGTATTTGGAAAAGGCCATATCGGATGCGACCGAGCAGATCCGCCAGCGAGAACTGGAAACCATATTGAAACTGGCGAAGGCGGGGGAATACCGGGATGAACTGACTGGCGACCACATCGTGCGCATGGCAAAATATTCGCGCCTGATAGCGGAAGCGTTGTGTTTGCCGGAAGAGAAATGCGGCCTGATTGAAGTCGCGGCCCCGATGCACGATATCGGCAAAATCGGCATACCCGACACCATACTTCTCAAGCAGGGCAAGCTGACCCTGGAGGAATTTGAAGTCATGAAAGGCCACCCCAGAATCGGCTTTCAGATCCTCCAGCACAGCCCGTCCAAATATTTGAGCCTGGGGGCCGAAATCGCGCTGGCGCACCACGAGAAATATGATGGCAGCGGTTACCCGGATGGACTCGCCGGCGAGGCGATCCCGCTGGAAGCGCGCGTCGTTGCCGTCGCGGATGTCTACGATGCGCTCACCACCTCCCGGCCTTACAAGAATGCCTGGCCCATCGAGGAGGCGCTGGCCTATCTGGAAAAAAACAAAAGGGCGCACTTCGATCCCGATTGTGTGGACGCTTTTATCGCGCAGTTCGACAAGGTGCTGCTCGTCCAGCAACGCACCGGCTTGGCCGAGCCGCAGCTGGAACTGGTTCTATGAAGTCTCAAACTTTAGAGACTTTCCTGCAGCAAGTTCGCGAAGGAAATAGCGAGCACGAGCAAGCTTTGCTGAGAGTTTTCTTTGCGCTGGTTATTTTTGCCTATCTGCTTCTGGCTATTGATGCGGCCAATAATTCTCTTACCCAACAAGTAGTGCTGGTTTTTTCCGGCTGTTTCCTGGTTTTTTCAATTCTGCTAACGGGGGCCATTTATTTCAGCAACCAAGCCTCCGCGAAGCGGCAATTGCTGGCAATGGTCGCCGATATCGGCGGGATTTCATTCGGCATGCTGATGGCAAATGAAACCGGCTCGCTTTTTTATGGCATCTTTCTTTGGGTCATCGTGGGAAATGGCCTTCGCTACGGGGCGCACGCCCTCATCAGAGCACAAGTGCTCGGAATTATCGGTTTCACCCTGGTTATCACGTTCAGCGACTACTGGACGGAGCACCGGACCCTGGCGATCGGGCTGCTGCTCACCCTTTTTCTGATCCCCTTATATACGTTCAAGCTGCTGAAACGCCTCAATCGGGCAATCATTCATGCCGAGGAAGCCAACCAGGCAAAAAGCCGTTTTCTGGCAAACATGAGCCACGAAATGCGCACCCCCCTGAACGGCGTGATCGGCGCCAGCGATTTGATTCTGGAAACCCCGCTGAACGAGGAGCAAAAAGACCTTGTACAAACCTTGAGGAATTCCGGACAGCTGCTGCTCAAACTGGTCGAAAGCGTCCTCGATCTTTCCAGGATAGAAAGCGGCAAGCTCGTCGCCGAATCCGTAAATTTCGATTTGCACGGCCTGGCCAACAGCGTGATGGACATGTTTTTGGCGCAGGCCGAAAAGAAGGGTCTCCGCCTGCACACACACTTTTCGCCAGAAACCTGTTTCCTGTTGCGCGGTGACTCGTTGCATCTGCGGCAGGTCATCATCAACCTGGTTGGAAACGCGATCAAGTTTACCGAGCGCGGCTCGGTCGAGTTGCGGGTGTTGACGCTCAGCCAGAATGATACTTCGGCGCGCCTTCGCTTTGAGGTTGCCGATACCGGCATCGGGATTGCGCCGGAATCCCAGCAGGCCATTTTCGAGAGTTTTACCCAGGCGAACGCCTCCATTACCACCAAATATGGCGGGACCGGGCTTGGCACCACCATCGCCAAGCAACTGGTCGAATTTATGGGTGGGCAAATCGGTTTGCAAAGCGAGGAAAAAAAGGGAAGTGTTTTCTGGTTCGAGATACCGGTCGAAAAGCAGGGCAACAGCAACGCGGAAGTAACGCTGCCGGGACTCAATCGCGTGCGTGTGATGAGCGTGGGCGTTGGGGTGACGGAGCGCGAAGCCATCGCGGGGCACCTGTCAGGCTGGGGTATTCCGCTCGATCATGCATCTTCGCTGGTCAAGTTTTTCTCGCGGTTGGTCCAGGCGCATTCGAGTCGCCAGCAAAATATCGTCGTGCTGGTCGCTCCCCAGTATCTCAAGATGGACTCACAGAAATTTGCCGACCACATCTGGGCGGAATTTTCTCCCCACAAGGTATCGCTGGTGCTGATTGATCCGGACTTGCGGAAGAACACCGAGGAAGAATTGCTCGGGATGGGATATTCCTGCGTACTGAAGGCGCCGGTCGACAAGACGCTCCTTTTTAATGCGCTACACGGGGTAATGGCGGCGTTGCCGACTCCCGGCACCATTTCTTTCAAGGATTACTACGCGCACAGCACCCAGGAAAAGCGTGATCTCAATATTCTGGTTGCGGACGATAACGGAACCAACCGCAAAATCATCTCTAAAATTCTGGAGCGCGGCGGACACCGGGTGGATTTGGTGGAAAATGGCGAGCAGGCGTTGAACATGCTGGAAAGCAGAAGGTATGACCTGGTGATTCTGGATATGTACATGCCGATCATGGGCGGACTGGAAGCGGCAAAGATTTATCGGTTTACCGCCGGGTACGAGCCCTCTATCCCGTTTGTTATTTTGACAGCCAACGCAACTGTCGAAGCGCGGCGCGAATGCGAGGAAGCAAAGATTGATGCCTTTCTTACCAAGCCCGTGGATGCGACCACGTTGCTCAGTACGGTGGCGCGGCTTACGGCACCATATAGAAGCGCCCAGCCAGCAGAGATACCGACCCTTGCACCGCCGCCCCCCCCCACTGCCAAAAGTACCGCAACGCTGCTTAATGACAGCACCTTGCGTCGCCTGATATTGCTTGGCGAAGGCGGTGATTTCGTCGAAAGCGTGATCCAGGGGTTTATTTCGGAGAGCGAGCAGCTGCTTGATTCGATGAAAACAGCATTGCTCAAATACGACTACTCAACTTTCAAGGAGCTGGTTCACACCCTCAAGGGTGGCTCCGGCAACGTGGGCGCGGATGCTTTGTTTCAGATATGCCGCGAAATCTTGCAGCTAAATCATGCGGACTTGCAGGCTTCGTCCTTCGATTCGTTGAGCAGGATAGAAGAAAGTTTCAACGCTACCCGGCTCGCGCTGGCGCAGTACCTGACAAAGCCTTCGGAAGAACTGAACGTCAGGCTGCAGTAAGTTGTTCTGTTGCCGCATTGCGGGGCTCCACCGCCTTGTTCGGCTTCTGGGCCGGAAGTGGGCGCATCTGCTCACCTTGCGCGTACTGCTTTTGTTGCGAGCGCACCAGACGGTCCATGATTTTCAGATCCCGCTCCCCCAACTGCATGGCCGCATCTACCCAGATAGCCGTAATATCCATCATTTCCTGGTAGGTGATTGGGTTATAGCGCTGCCTCGCCCTTTGCACGGCCATAAACCCGATAGAACTGGAAGATCTGGTTTGTTTTTTACAGTAATCGTAAACCGCTTCTTCACCTTCTCCATCTTCTACCAGCACATCAACCAGCCCGAGCTGGTAAAGCTCTTCCGCGCTGTAAATCTTTCCGCTCAAAATCATTTTTTCAGCTTGTCGAATACCGAGCTTCCTGGCTACCAGGCTGTATGCGCCCATACCCGGAAACATGTTGAACAAAATTTCCGGGAACCCCATTTTGCTGCTGCGCTCGGCAATGACAACATCGCTGGATAGAACGGTTTCCAGCCCCCCCCCCAGCGCGTATCCCTGAACCAGCGAAATGGTAATCAGAGGCAGGCTGTAATGGTTGATCCTGGCAAACATCGCATCGACGCACATGGTCGCATAAAGTGTTAACGCCTGGCGGTCCCGTTTGTTTATCAGCTTGCTGAATAGTGCGATATCACCACCCAGGTTGAATACCCCCGGGTTTTTTGAACAAACCACCGCATAGCGAACCATGTTTAACTTGCCCGCAGCAAATATTTGTCCGCCGCTGTTTTTAACCGAGCGGTTGTAATGGATCAGCTCGGCCAACAACTCCTGGTTAAAACAGGGAGCGCCGGAAGGATGCATCTGCGCCCACGTAATCCCATATTCCGGATCAAATCGCGACGTCATCTGCTCGCCGTTGACTACAGACGCCAATGAGTTCTTTATGAAAGGCTTGAATTCCACTTTTCCCATGCTTATCTCCTGATCAGCGTCTTGCCTGGTTGAGCCGTCAAACGTCCTACGATGCACTCTAGCAGCATAAGCGGCTAAAAAAAGGTTGAAACAGAGGCATAAAACCGGGTTAATTCATGGTTTTGGCTTACCGGAACCGGGGCAGCCCAAACTGCCACGTCATGGCAGCGCGTAAAACTCTTCGTGTCGGTTAACGCAATCATGGCGCAATCATGGCGTTGAATGATTTCTCAATATGTGGCTCAATAATGGAGATAGGGGACAGGAATGCATCCATGAAATTCAAGATATACCGCTACAACCCGGAATCTGCCGCACGGCCAACCATGCAGGATTACGAGCTCGATATCGAGGCGGGCGACAAAATGCTGCTGGATGCGCTGGTTCTGATCAAGCAGCAGGACGACAGCTTGAGCCTGCGCAAATCCTGCCGCGAAGGGGTGTGCGGCTCCGACGCGATGAATATCAACGGCCGCAACGGTTTGGCGTGCATTACGCCGCTATCCGGCCTGAAGCAGCCGATCGAACTGCGCCCATTACCCGGCCTGCCGGTGATCCGCGATCTGGTCGTAGATATGACCCAGTTCTTCAAGCAGTATCATTCGATCAAACCGTACCTGGTGAACAACGATCCGCCACCGGAAACGGAGCGCCCACAATCACCCGCGCAGCGCGCCGAGCTGGATGGTTTGTACGAGTGCATCTTGTGCGCGTGCTGCACCACTTCGTGCCCGTCATTCTGGTGGAGCCCGGACAAATTTGTCGGGCCTGCAGGATTGTTGCAGGCGTATCGGTTTATCGCCGACAGCCGCGACCAGGTTACCGGCGAACGGCTGGATAACCTGGAAGATCCCTACCGCTTGTTCCGTTGCCATACCATCATGAATTGCGTGGATGTATGCCCCAAGGAATTGAACCCGACCCGCGCCATCGGGAAAATAAAAGACCTGATGGTGAAGCGCGCGGTATGAAAGAGGTCGAACGGGTGCGCTGGCGTTGCCGCCGCGGCTTGCTGGAACTGGACATCGTGCTGGCACGTTTCGTCGAGCGGCATTATGCCGGGCTGGATGCGGCGCAACAGGCCGCATTCCGCGCATTGCTGGACATGCCGGACAACCCGCTGTGGGACATGATCGCCGGCAAACAGGAAGCGGCGACGAATGAAGAGCAAGCGCTGCTGGAAAAAATCCGGGTTACCTGAAACACCAGGTTGAGCGCGGGATGTATTTTTGAAAAATCTGATTACCAAACGCCGGAGAAAATATATGGAAAGCAAACGGGCTGCAACACTGACCTTGGATGATGGCCGGAGCATCGAGCTGCCGATCCTGTCCGGCACGCTCGGCCAGGACGTGCTCGATATCCGCAACCTGAACAAACTGGGCATGTTCACATACGATCCGGCGTTTTTCGTCACGGCCAGTTGCACTTCGACGATCACCTTTATTGATGGCGATGCCGGGCTGCTGTATTACCGGGGCTACCCGATCGAGCAACTGGCCGAGCATTCCGATTTTCTCGAAGTGTCTTACCTGCTGCTAAACGGTGAATTGCCGAACGCCCGGCAAATTTCCGAATTCCGGGATGTCGTGACGCACCACACCATGGTACACGAACAGATCGTGCGCTTTTATTCCGGCTTCCGCCGCGACGCGCACCCGATGGCGGTGATGGTCGGCGTGGTGGGCGCGCTGTCGGCTTTCTATCACGATTCGCTGGACATCAACGACCCGCGCCACCGCGAGATTTCCGCGATGAGGATGCTGGCGAAAGTACCGACACTGGCGGCGATGGCGCACAAGTACTACATCGGTGCACCGTTCATGTTTCCGAAAAACAAGCTCAGGTATACGGCAAATTTCATGCATATGATGTTCGCCACCCCCGCCGAAGATTACGAGCCTAACCCGGTGCTGGTGCGCGCGCTGGACCGCATCCTGATCCTGCACGCCGACCACGAGCAGAACGCTTCCACCTCGACGGTGCGTCTGGCCGGTTCAAGCATGGCGAACCCGTTCGCCTGCATCGCCTCCGGCATCGCCGCGCTGTGGGGGCCGGCGCACGGCGGCGCCAACGAGGCCGCGCTGAAAATGCTGGAAGAAATCGGCGACATCTCGCGCGTCCAGGAATACGTGCAGGGCGTGAAGGACAAGAAATACCGCCTGATGGGCTTCGGCCATCGTGTTTACAAGAACATGGACCCGCGTGCAGCGGTGATGCGCAAGACCTGCCACGAAGTACTGAAGGAACTTAAGCTGGAAAACAACAAACTGTTCGAACTGGCGATGGAACTTGAGCGCGTTGCCTTGAGCGACTCGTACTTCATCGAGCACAAGCTGTACCCGAACGTGGACTTCTATTCAGGCATCGTGCTGCGCGCGCTGGGTATCCCGGTCAACATGTTCACGGTGATCTTCGCGGTGGCGCGCACCGTGGGCTGGATCTCGCAATGGAACGAAATGATCGCCGAGCCCGACCACAAGATCGGTCGCCCGCGCCAGTTGTACCAGGGGGCAACCCGGCGCGACTACGTGCCGGTCGGCAAGCGCTGACAGCCTTACCGGGCAAGCAGGCACTGGTGCGGCCCGCTATTGCCTCCTGCGCCACCACAACCAGCCGCCCACCAGCACCATCAGCATGGGCAGCGCGACCAGAAAGCCGATGCTGACAACAGCCAAGCCGGTTTTGCTCAGGGTGATCGCGCCGTCTTTCACCGCACGCGGCTGGATGCTGATGAGCTTTTCTTCGCCGCACAGCCAGTTCACCATGTTGGTGCCGAGATCGAGGTTGCCGCCGTTACCGGAATAGGCGTTGGCGAGGAACGCGCCGCTGCCCGCCACCACGATGCGCTGCTCGCGGTCGTTCACCTCGCGTTGCAGGGCGAGCGCGATGGTGGTCGGCCCGGGCACATCGCGGTTTTTATCAAATACCGGTTTACCTTGTGCGGCACGGCTGCTCACCCAGCCGCGCGGCGCGACATCCACCAGCCGGGCGTACTCCCATTCCCCGCCCTCCTCCAGCCCGATGGCGCGCGCCGACGGGAAAATGGTAATCAGGCTGAAATTGCGCGTGACGGGATGCGGCGGATAGCCCGCACCCAAGGCCCAGTTTGCCGGTGCGCGCATTTCTTCGGCGGCAGGATCCACCACGGTGCCGGGGGTGAGCAGCAGCCCCAGCTTTTCGGCGAGCGGTTCCAGCCCGCGCAGCGGCTCGGCATCCACCAGCCACAGCAGCTTGCCGCCGCCCGCGACATAGCGCAGCAGTTTGTCGGTTTCGCCCGGCAGCAGATCAATCTGCGGGTGGGTGACGACCAGCATCGCGGCGTTGGCCGGCACATCCTGCGCCAGCGCGAGGTTTAGCGGGTTCAAACGGTAGCCGTTCTGTTGCAGCCGCTTGCCGAACTCCCCGAGATCATGGTTGGCAACTCCTTCCAAGCTGCGCTCGCCGTGGCCATCCAGATACATCAGCAGCTGGCTTTCCCGGTGCGCCAAACGCAGCAACGCCCCGGTGAGGGTCTGCTCGTTCAGCGTGGTAAGGTGCTCGGTGCGCCCGCCGTAGCTGACCAGCATTTCGCCGTTGGCGCGGATATTGACCTTGCGCGCCTCCTCCGGCTGTTTGACCGGGTCAATGAAGGTCAGCTTGATGTCGGGCTTGTAGCGCTGGTACAGGGCGACAAAGTCGCGGATCAGCCTGTGCATATCCCCCAGCTTGGCATCTTGCCAGGCGGCATACACCGCCAGTTCGATTTCGCCGGGCAACTGCCTCAACACCTCCACGCTGCCGGGTTCCAAACTGTTGGCGGCGTTTTGCGTCAGATCCCAGCGTGCCGGGTAACGCGCGGCGAGTTCGGCCAGCGCGACTGCCGCCACAAGCAGCAGCAAGGCAAATGCGGCGTTTTTCAGGAAGAGCCTATTCATCGATGCGACAGCCGATCATTGGCCACGGATTGGCACGGATATATACGGATAACACCACAGCTTTCCCAAATTTTGCACAGGATTTCCGGCATATAGAAAGCGTCCCGCAGCACGCTGTTAATCCGTGACCATCCGTGATGATCCGTGGCTGAAAAAGTTTTTCCCGATATGGGCCAGCGCCGCCGTCTCATCCGTAAACCCGGTTATTATCCAACCGCCGAATCGCAAGCAACAGGAAGGTGGCACAAAACAGCAGGAAATACACCACGTCGCCGCTATTCAGCAGGCCGAGGTTGAAGCTCTCGAAGTGGCTGGTCGGAGCGAGCAAGCGCCAGGCGCTGTCGTTGTCCGTCGCGCTGGCTTCCACCAGCCACAGCCCGAAAAGCGCAGCCAGCGCTGCGATGGCTGCAACCGCTGGCTGCGCGGTGAGGGAGGAAACATACAGCCCCAGCGCAGCATAGCTGGCGGCAAGCAACAGCAGCCCGAGCGCATTGCCAAGCAGCAATCCATTATCCAGTTGCGTGTCCGCGCCCAGCGCCAGCACCATCAACAGGCAACTCGCGATGATGGGCAACAGGAACAGCAACAGAGCGATGAACTTCCCCAGCACGATTTGCGTGCTGGAAACCGGCGCGGTGGCCAGCAGCGTCATGGTCTGGTTACGCCGCTCCTCGGCGATCATGCGCATGGTAAAAACCGGCACCAGCAACATCATGATCAGAGCGGCGGCCCCAAACAGCGGCACCGCGATGGCTTGCGTGGCGCCCGGCGCACTGGCGAGCTGCGCCAGTTGCGACTGCACTTGCAGGAAAGCGTCCAGGCGCGCGAGAAAGAACCAGGCAAAAATGAATTGCAGCACGCCCAGAATCAGCCAGGTCGAGGGTGCGGCAAACAGGCTGCGTAGCTCCTTGAGGGCAATAGTGGCAATCACGGGGCCTCGTCTCGGGTGATTTTCACGAACACCTCCTCCAGCCTGGATTGCAGCGGCACCAGTTGTTCCGCGCGCCAGCCGCGCTGCCCGGCCAATTCCAGCAGGGTCGCGCCAGGGTTGGCTCCGGGCTGGTGCAGGATGCGGAACTGTGTGGCCGTAACCTGTTCTGCCCGGCTCACCCCGGCGATGGCCTGTAGTTCGGATAACTCCGGCGGCGCCAGCAGAGTGACGACAAAGCCGGGCTGAAGCCCGTATTGCTGCATCCTGGCACTGCTGTCGCCGTAGATCAGGCGACCGTGATGCATGATCTCGACGCGGTCGCAAACGCATTCCACTTCACTTAACAGGTGAGTGGAAAGAATGACGCTGCCGACATTCCCCAACTCGCGGATCAGCGCACGAATATCGCGGATCTGCGAGGGATCGAGGCCGACCGTAGGCTCATCCAGGATGACTATCTCCGGCCCGTGAATGATCGCCTGCGCGATGCCGACGCGCTGCTGGTAGCCCTTGGACAGGGTGCCGATCATTTTCTGTCCGACCTCGTGCAAGCCGCAACGGCGCTTGGTTTCAGCCAGCGCTGCAGCGGCTCCGACGCGCGGGGCGCCGCGCAGGCGGGCGGCGAATTGCAGGTAACTGTCCACGCTCATATCCCGGTACAGCGGCGGGGTTTCCGGCAGAAAGCCGATGCGCGCCTTGGCTTGTTGCGGCTGACGCGCAAGATCGAAACCGCATATCGTAACCTGGCCGGAATGCGGCGCCAGCGCGCCGGCCAGCATGTGCAACGTGGTGCTCTTGCCCGCGCCGTTCGGGCCGAGCAGGCCCAGCACCTCGCCTCGCCGCAGCTCCAGCGACAGGTCGCGCACCACCTCGCGCCCATCGAAGCGGCGGCTCAGGTTGCGCGCGGACAGGGTTACCGGTGTTGCGGCTGGCATGAGGGCATGAAATTGCGGTTGTGATGTAAGCCCAATATAACCTAATATTGGCTCCTTGAATGCTTGGCAAAAACCAGCCACTTTGGATTATTTGAATTTTTCGGCGGTAGCACAGTCATACGCCCGTTGCAACATTACAGCCATACCGACCCACCAGACATGATGACCTCCAGCCGTAGCGCAATTATTTTTTCTTTGTTGCTGGCCGCCTGCGCGCACGCGCCGCAACCAGCCAAGGAAACTCAAGAAAAGCAGGCGGGTGCGACCGCGCCCGAGCCGCAGACAAAAAAGCTGCCGGATTTGCCCAAGCAGGAACTGACCGGCCAAATGCTCTACGAATTCCTGTTGGGCGAAGCGGCAAACCAGCGCGGCAACAGAGAGCTGGCCACGCGCATATATACCAGGCTGGCCAGCTCCACGCGCGACCCCCGGGTGGCGGCTCGCGCCGCGAGCCTGGCTTACGAGTCGCGCGACATGGAAGCGGCAACGGAAGCGTTTAACCTGTGGCTGGAACTGGAACCCGCGTCGCTACAAGCGAAGCAGATGCTGTCCATGATGCTGGTAAGCGGGGGCAAACTGGAAGAAGCGCGCCCGCATCTTATAGGCATGCTGGCAGCCTATCCGGACAAGATCGGGCACGCTCTCATGCGCATATACCCGTTCTTTTTGCGGCATCCGGACAAGGTTGCAGCTTTCAACCTGTTGCGCGATCTGGCGCAGCCCTACCCGCAAGTGGCGGAGGCGCACTGGGTGGTGGCGCAGGCGGCGGAAGCGGCGGGCAAGCACGAGCTGGCGCTGGAAGAGGTGCGCGCGGCGCGCACCCTGCAGCCCGGCATGGAGTCGGCGGCGATCGTAGAGGCGCAACTGTTGCGGCGCGAATCTCCGCAGCGCGCCATAGACGTGTTGAAAAAACACGTGTCCGCTTACCCGCAAGCCGGTGAAGCGCGCCTGTTTTACGCCCGCCTCCTGCTGGAGCAAAAGCGCTTTGCGGAATCGCGCAAGGAGTTCCAGTATCTGCTCGAAGCGCATCCGGCAAACCCGGATCTGGCGTTTGCCGTAGCGATGCTGTCGCTGGAGATGGGCGATTTGGAGCCGGCGGAAAACCAGTTGCGGCAAGCGCTGGATAATGGCAAAAAAGACGAAGATACCGTGTATTTCTACCTCGGACAGTTGAACGAGGCAAAGAAAAATGATGCGGAAGCATTGCAACACTACCGCAAGGTACAAAATGGCGAACATGCCTATGCCGCCCATCTGCGCATGGCCGTTCTGGCCGCCCAATCGGGCAATCTCGATGAAGCGCGCGCATACCTGCATCAGACTACCCCGCAGAACAACCAGCAGCGCGTGCAACTGCTGTTGACCGAGGCGCAATTGCTGCGCGAAGCAAAGCAGGGTGAGGCGGCTTATCAAGTATTGATCCAAGGCCTGGAAAAATTGCCCATCCACCCCAACCTGCTGTATGCGACCGGGATGCTTGCCGACCAGATCGGCAAGCACGGCGAATTCGAGCAGATGATGCGCAAAGTGATCGAGATTCAGCCCGACTACGCGCAAGCGTACAACGCTCTGGGCTACAGCCTGCTGGATCGCAACGAGCGCATCGAGGAAGGGATGCGGCTGGTAGAGAAGGCCAACCAGCTCGCGCCGGATGACAGCGCGGTGATAGACAGCGTGGGATGGGGGTATTACCGCCTCGGCAACCTCTCCAAGAGCCTGGAGTTTCTGCGCCGCGCCTATTCCGCCAACCCCGACCCGGAAATCGCCGCCCATCTTGGCGAAGTGCTGTGGGCACATGGCGACAGGGAGCAGGCGCAAAAAATCTGGGGCGACTCGCTGAAATCGCACCCGGACAACACGGTGCTACAGGCGGCCCTGATGCGCCTGGCGTCGGCGCTTGTCGCGCTCGTTCTTGCGGGATGCGCAACCTCCCCTCAAGCGCCGCAGCCGCTGCGCCCCATCTTGGCCGTTCAGGCCGCATTCGCCCTGAACGGGCGCATCGCCGCCAACCATGATGGTCAGCGATCCTCGGCCACCATGCGCTGGACCCACCTTGCCGCCGAAGACGAAATCCTGCTGTTCGCCCCGCTCGGGCAAACCGTGGCGCGCATCCGCCGCGATGCGGGTGGCGTGGTGCTGGATACTTCGGACAAGCATTACCGCGCGAGGGATACCGAAGAACTGACGCAACGCGCGCTGGGCTGGCACTTGCCGCTGAACGGCCTGCAATACTGGGTGCTGGCCTTGCCCGCACCCGGTAGCGAAGCCAGTATCGAGCGCGACGCCAACGGCCAGGTCAGCGCGATGCGCCAGGATGGCTGGGAGATACGCTACACGCGCTACGCGGCACAGCAACCGGGCAGCTTGCCGCTACGCATGAATCTGCAACGCGATGGGATGGAGTTGCAGTTGCTGGTTGACGAATGGGAAATACAATAAGAACGCGGTAGCGCGCGCCAGAAACGCGCGGGCGTGGTGCATGTCCTGCTGTTTGGATAATCTGGGATAATACCCGCCCACACACAATTCATTGTCAACCCGGCATGTCACACGTTGTTCTTTACGACACCACCTTGCGCGACGGCGCGCAGCGCGAGGACATTTCCCTCTCCATCGGCGACAAACTCGCCATCGCGCGACGGCTGGCCGATTTCGGTATCCACTACATCGAAGGCGGATGGCCTGGCTCCAACCCGAAAGACGGGGAATTCTTTGCGCATGCGGCAAAACTGGACTTCGGCCCCGCCAGGATTACCGCCTTCGGCAGCACCCGCCACAAACAGACGCGGTGCGAGCGGGACACCAACCTGCAAGCGTTGCTGGACGCAAAAACCCCCGCTGTCACGCTGGTGGGCAAGAGCTGGGATTACCACGTCAGCCAGGTGCTCAATACTACCCCCGAAGAAAACCTGGCGATGATCCGCGAGAGCGTGGCTTACATGAAATCTCACGGGCGCGAAGTGATCTTCGACGCCGAACATTTCTTCGACGGCTTCCTCGCCAACCGGGAGTTTGCGCTGGCAACGCTGGAAGCCGCAGCCGGTGGGGGCGCGGACTGGCTGGTGCTGTGCGAAACCAATGGCGGTCGTCTGCCGTGGGAGGTGGAAGAGATCGTGCGTGCGGTAGCGCAGCGTATCAAGGCGCCGCTCGGAGTCCATTGCCACAACGACAGCGGCTGCGCTGTCGCCAACTCGCTGGCAGCGGTGCGCGGCGGCTGCCGCCAGGTGCAGGGCACCATCAACGGCTACGGCGAGCGGGTGGGCAATGCCAACCTCGTCACCATCCTCGCCGACCTGCAACTCAAGATGAACATCCCCATTGTCAGCCCGGAAAAGCTGCGCGAGCTGACGCCGCTGTCCCGCTATGTCGCGGAAGTGGTCAACCTCAAATTTGACGACCACGCGCCCTACTCCGGCCACAGCGCCTTCGCCCACAAGGGCGGCATCCACGTCGCGGCCATGCTCAAGGCCAGCGATACCTACCAGCACATAGACCCGAAGCTGGTGGGCAACGAAATGCGCTCGGTCATCTCGGAGCTCTCCGGTCGCGGCAACATCCTGTTCCGGGCGCAGGCGATGGGCATTGATCTGCAGCGCGAAGAAGCGCAACGCGTGCTCAACCATATCAAGCACCTGGAGCATGAAGGCTTCACTTTCGAAGCTGCCGAAGCCAGCGTGGAGCTGATGTTGCACCGGCTGCGCCCGGACTACGCGCACCCCTTCGAACTGATTGATTTTTTCGTCATCACCGAGCGCCGCCAGAGCCGCGGTCTGCTGTCGGAGGCGACGGTCAAGGTCAAGGTGGCGGGCGAAACCAAATTCACCGCCGCCGAGGGCAACGGCCCGGTCAACGCGCTGGCCACCGCGCTGCAAGACGCGCTGGTCGGTGCCTACCCCATCCTGCAAACGGTGCGCTTGACCGACTACAAGGTGCGCATCCTCGACGGCACCACCGGCACCGCCGCCGCAACCCGCGTGCTGATTGATTTCCAGAGCGGCGGCGAAATCTGGACCACGGTTGGCGCCAGCCCCAACATCATCGAAGCGAGCTGGCGCGCGTTGTCGGACAGCATGGAATATGCGCTGGTGCGGCTGGGCGGAGAACAGGTTCAGCAGGTGGAGTAACCGCAGGAAAAATGGTGCAGCCGATCCCCCCCTCCTCTATCCAACAGGCTTTTCAGGCTGCGCTGGCGCATTATCAGGCCGGGCGTGTGCCCCAAGCGTTCGCCATTTTCCAGCAAATCCTCGAGGCGGAACCCGGCCACGCCGATGCCCTGCATTTTCTGGGCATCATCGCCCTGCAAAGCGGAGATAAAATCGCGGCCGCAGAACTGATCGGCAAGGCGATCCGCGTAAAACCGACCAGTCTGATGCATTACAATCTGGGTCTCGCGTTCCGGGCGCAAGGCAAGCTGGACGAAGCGATAGCCAGCTACCGCCGCGCGATAGCGCTCCAGCCGGGCTATGCCGAAGCCCACTTCAACCTGGGGAACGCGCTCCAGAAACAAGGCAAGCTGGACGAAGCGATAGCCAGCTACCGAAAAGCGCTCGCGCTCAAACCGGACGGGGTGGATGCGCACAACAACCTGGGCAGCGCGCTCCAGGAGCAAGGCAAGCTGGGGGATGCCGCCACTTGCTTCCGCCGGGCTATCGCGCTCAAACCCGGCTTCGCCAACGCGCACAACAATCTGGGGATCGCGCTCCAGAAACAGGGCAAGCCGGAGGACGCCGCCGCCAGCTACCGCCGGGCGCTCGCGCTCAAGCCGGACTACGCCGATGCGCACAAGAACCTGGGCAGCGTATTCCAGGATCAAGGCCGGATGGACCAGGCGATGGAATGCTATCGCAAGGCGAACGAGCTGGATCCGAGAAACGAGAGCGTGGCGCACCTGATCGCCGCCCTGGAAGACAAGACCACCGAGCGCGCCCCGAGCCAATATATCGAGAAATTGTTCGACGGCTACGCGAACACCTTCGACACGCACCTGGTGCAAGGCCTGGGATACAAAATGCCGACCGAGTTGCTCGATCTTCTCAAGCGGTCTACCGAATTACCGGTCGGCAAATGGGACGTACTGGACTTGGGCTGTGGCACCGGGTTGGCAGGATCGGTCATCTCGCCTCATGCGCGGCAACTGGTCGGCGTGGATCTCTCTTCCAGCATGCTGGAGAAAGCGCGGACGCGCAATGTTTACCACCGTCTCGCCCATTCCGACCTGCTGCCCATGATGCGCGGCGAGGAATCCTCCAGCTATGACCTGATTCTTGCCGCCGACGTGTTCGTGTATCTAGGCAAGCTCGATGAAATCGTCTCGGAAGCCGCGCGGCTGCTGCGCGCAGAAGGTTACTGCATGTTCTCGGTCGAGGCGCTCGACGCGCTGCCAGGCGGCGCGAGCAGCCCGGAAAGCGTGCCCGGATACAAGCTGAACCCTTCAGGGCGTTATGCGCACGCGGCGAACTACTTGGATAAGCTGGCCGCCGCAAACGGCTTCCGTTCGCTCGGCATGATCTCCACGCCGGTCCGCCTCGAAAAAGGCGTGCCGATTCCGGCATGGGCGGCGGTGTGGCAGAAATATTGACCCGGCAAGATCAGATTTATTTCAGACTGCTATCTCTGCTCTTGGACTTGATAAATTCTTCTATGGCGGCGCGCGTGATCGCACCTTCCTGGTAGCCCGACAGTTTGCCCGCCGGATCAAACAGCACCGTTGTCGGCAACGCCCCCACATAGCCCACCTGCTCCGCCATTTTCTGGTCGCCCAGTATGATCGGATAGGTAATGGCGTGCTTGGCGGCAAAATCTATCACCCCTCTGGGCGAGACGTATTCCAGCGCGATGCCGAGCACTATCAGGTCGGTATCCTTGCGCGCGTTATGCAGCGCAATCAGGTCTGGAATCTCGTCCAGACAAGGCGGACACCATGTCGCCCAAAAATTTACCAGCACCCATTTGCCGCGATAATCGGACAGGCGCTGCATCTGCCCGCGCGTATCCTTGAAGGAAAATTCGGTCGCCGCCGCGCCAAGCGGCACCAGCAGCAAAAAAGCCGCAAGCAGCAGACCGCGCGATGCCGCGCGACACGACACGCGCCAACCGGTCAATGGGCTTCCCCGCCTTCCTTTCCCCCCTGCGCGGGTTTGCCGCCATGGTCGGAAGAGTGGGTCAGGTAGAGGGCCAGCGCGACCAGGGCGATGCTGCCGCCCAGATAGAGCAGGTCTATCGGGGAGGTCATTTTCATGTTCAGCGCCTCTTCGAACAGCGTGACGATCATGATCATGATAATCACCTTGGCCAGGCGCGATTTCAAATCATCCAGGTTGCTGATTACCAGTATCTTGCTGGATGCCCGGCTGCCATGGGCCTGGTCTATGTCGCTGATGAACAGCTCATACAGGCCGAGCGAAAAAATCAGCATCACGGTCGCCAGCAGGTAGCCGTCCACCACCTCGACGATGTGCGTCACCGTGCTGTCGTGCAAGGCCTTGCGCGCATCGCCGGTCAACGCCGGATCGGCGTAATGCAGGGTATGCTGCACCAAATACACCACGTCCACCGTGGCGATGTAGAAAATGGCGAAACCCGCAAACAGGCTGCCGATCACCGCCGCCATGATGACAAAGCGGCTGTTCCACAGGAACCCCTCAAACAGGCTTTCCAGAAATCTCATCGCCTTCCTTTTCCGCAAACGAATAACAGGTTCGCATTATACATAGCGGCGCAAACCCGGATAATCTCGCCATACAGCTCAAGCATCACGCCCAATTCCCGCATACAGATCGCGCAAGGTGGCCGCCGCATCATCCGCGATGCGCTGCTCGGTCCGTTCGAGCCATGCACGAATCTCTTCACCTTCCCCGGATTCCGCCGCAGGCAAGGTGGTCATATCGAGCACGAAGCAACGGTACAGTTCGCCCAGTTGCACATGCTCCGCATCGCGTATCATCGCCCAGCCGTTTCCGGACAACTTGCGCACCACGCCGATTTGCGCCAGTTTTTCCAGAACCTCTTCCAGCACGTCGTACCCGGTGTTCAGGCGCGCGGACAGCGCGGGCACGGTCTGCACGGTCCCGTCGCTCAAGCCGTCGCTCATCTGTTTCAAAACGCGCAAGGCGCAATAAAACAGCATCGCCGGAGAAGCGCGCGCGATTGTGCTTCCGCGCCAATTGGAAAGCGATGCCGCAATCAGCGCGCCTATCAGAATAGTCAGCCAGGACAAATAGACCCAGAGCAAAAAAATCGGGATGCTGGCAAATGCGCCGTAAACCAGCTTATAGGTCGGGAAATGCGCGATGTAGAAAGCGAATGCGCGGTTCATGGTCTCGAAGGCAGCAGATGCCACCACCCCGCCGATCAAAGCGTGGGTGAACGGCACATGGCGGTTGGGAACCACCCGGAACAACAGGCTGAAAGCTGCCGGGCGTAGCCCGCCGATAATCCGGCCAACCAGGAAGTGAGCGAGAGGCTGCCGCCGATCAGCAAAGGCGCCAGCGTCAGCGCCGCCCAGTAAACCAGCACACGCTGCACCATGGGGCGCGGGCGCGACACGCGCCAGATCGTGTTAAAGGCGCTATCTATCGTGTGCATCATCAACATTGCGGTCAGCGCCAAAAACACGATACCCACAGCGGTGAGGTTGGCGGCGCTTTCGGCAAACTGCGTCATGTAGCGCGTAATCATCTTGCCGCCCGTTTCCGGCATCATGTTGGACAAGATGAAACGTTTGATTTCGGCGGAAAAATCATCGAATACCGGAAACGCCGAAAACAGCGAGAGCGCAATGGCGATCAGCGGTACCAGCGAAAGCAGCGTGGTAAACGTCAGGCTGGCCGCTATCTGCGAACAGCGGTCATGGCTGAAGCGCACCGCGACAAATCGCAGAAAACGCCGCATATCCGCCCCGTGACATTTCGCGGCGAGCAGCATCGGTGGCATTTCGTTCACGAAACAACACCACGTCGGCTTCGCGGCAGCGACCGCCATTGATCGTGCCGCCAATCTCGGGCGGCTCGGCGCGTAATATTGCTGATCTCTAACCAGTGCATGCGTGTTTCCTTCCGGGCTTGAAGCTGATTTTATAGAGAACGGCAGCAAGGGTACAGACAATACCTGCGTATTCCATTTCTTTTACGCCGCCCGATGGATTTCTTTACAACAGCCGCCTGCTTGAAGCTCCTCTGAGCGGCGCGCCATGGCCTGATTGACCAGATACTGCACAAGCGGCGCCTGGCCGAACTGAACGAAAAACTAACCGACCTGCATCCGGCAGATATCGCCTACATTCTGGAAGCTCTGCCCATCAAGCAGCACCTGCTTCCGCGCCGGTGGCGGATAAAGACGGCAAGCTGGTCTGGCGCGTCACGGTAAACACGGCGGCGGACTACATCCGCGAAAAATCGGAAAACGAGATGTTGAACATGGTCGGCTTGGGTGAGGTCGAGAACATTTTCGCCTCGGTGTGGAAAAGCGCAAAGAACCGTTGGTTATGGCTCGCGCTCAAGCTGTGTAGGGCGTTTTTCACCTCGCGTATGATCGGTGGATTCGAAAACACCATCGAGAAAAAATTGTCGCGCCCGCTGGCCATGGGGCAAGCTCGACCAATGCCAAGCGGCTGGTCGGCAAAGAACTCGCCATCGGTGAACTGAACGGCCTGGTCTGGAGGGGTGCGATGGGGTTCGCTTATTTTCTGTACAAGAGCGTACCGGTCGGGCTGATATTGACCGGTGCCATGCCGCTTAAACTGTTGCTCGGCGCACCGGCTGCAATGCTTACCCCGCTCGCCCTGCAATGCACGGGGTGCGCCCTTGCCATCGGTTCAAGCAAACGCTCACCGCCATAACGGGCAGTGAATATACCGGGCTCTGCGACCCTATTCCTGAACCGCTAATGCGAGTTCCGCTTAGGGGCAACGACCCGGCTCCGCAGCTAAATCGCAATCAAGAAAGGGCGAAACACAACTTAACACCCGCCCTCTCTTCGCGCAAAATTAGGCGCCGAGAATCCCTTTTGCTTTAGCCGCTTTTTTCGCTGCCGGTTT
>VIKH01000160.1 GCA_008080515.1 Gallionellaceae bacterium
TCCGCGCCATAGGCCAGCTGCCGGCCGACTTCTTTTACGTTGCCTGATTCTGCCGCCGACAGAAGATCATCATTGGTACTCGTAAGCGTGTTTGTTGCAAGAGCACCGAAGAGCAGCGTCAGTATGAAGCACAACATCAAGCCGGATAACTTCGAAAATTCAAGATTCATCATGTCAAATCCCTCTTGCTGAACAGTTGAATCAACCCCATCAAAATGACAAGATGAGATATAAATACCCGGAGCCAATTATAGACACAATGCACCATCGGCATCATCACGGAAATAGTTTCGCTTGATGGGATAAAAATACAGTTTGGTTGACCCCCGTCAGTGAATAGTTGTAAGTTTGCAGTTAAGTTTGCAAAATGTTGCGGCAAATGCCGAATAAGCTGTTACGTTGAGCATCTTCATGTTAGTTGTGCGATTGTTAAAGATGCAGGAAGGAAGGTTATTATTTGTCTCGCGGTCGTTTGGTTCGACCGATTAAATCTCCAGATTTATTGGGCTTTTTAGGTGGCATGTTTTCCAAGGGGGTGATATGAAAACTAGAATGTTGCTGGGTGCAGTCATGTTGGCAGTGCTTTCTTTCAACGCGCCGGCCGAGGATATGGCGCTGGCGCCGGCGCATGATGCCATCAAGGTCTTGAAACGAGAGGAAGTGAGCTTCAGGGAAGACGTGCAGCCCATCCTGCATGACTATTGCGTGAGCTGCCATTCCCCGGGCGGTAAAGGGCATGCCAAAAGCGGCCTGGATTTAACGTCCTACGAGGGGCTGATGAAGGGCACCAAGTTCGGCCCCGTCGTCATCCCCGGCAATAGCGATACCAGCACGTTCACCAAACTGCTTGCCGGCACCAACAGGGGGTTGAAGATGCCCATGGGTTTGAATGCGGCCGGCACGCTGGACCGCCAATACATCCTGATTCTGAGGAAGTGGGTCAAACAAGGCGCCAAAAACAACTGATCGATTATTCGCGGCGGGCATTTAGCTATTTAGCATTCGCCGCTGGATAACGTTTTAACAAAAGGGATGAGGAACATGACCGATAATGTGAATCTCAGCAAGCGGCGGCTCTTGATCGCGGCCACGACGGCGGCGGGCGGGGTCGCGGCGGCGGGGGCGGGCACCCCGTTCGTGTTGAGTCTGATGCCGAGCGAGCGCGCCAAGGCGGCCGGTGCGCCGGTCGAGGTGGACGTGAGCGCCATCCAGCCGGGCATGATGATTGCTGTCGAGTGGCAGGGCAAGCCGGTGTGGATCGTGCGCCGCACCCAGGAAATGCTCGATTTGCTGGCCAGGCACGACGATAAATTGGTCGACCCGAAATCCACCGTCCCGCAGCAACCCGAATACTGCAACAACCCCTACCGCTCCATCAAACCCGAATACCTCGTGGTGCTCGGCGTCTGCACCCACCTGGGCTGCTCGCCGACCTACCGCCCCGAAGTCGCGCCGGCCGATCTCGGCGCGGACTGGCCGGGTGGCTGGTTCTGCCCTTGCCACGGCTCGCGCTTCGACCTGGCGGCGCGCGTGTACAAAGGCGTGCCGGCGCCCAGCAACATGATCGTACCGCCGCACAAATACCTCGGCGAAGGCCGGCTCCTGATCGGCGACGACAGCAAGGAGGCCGCATGATGAACCTGCTGAAAAACCTGATCGGCTGGATCGACGCGCGCTTCCCGCTCATTTCCACCTGGAAGGCGCATGTCTCCGAATACTACGCCCCGAAAAACTTCAACTTCTGGTATTTCTTCGGCTCGCTGGCGCTGATGGTGCTGGTGATCCAGATCGCCAGCGGCATCTTCCTGACCATGAACTACAAGCCGGATGCGCTGTTCGCCTTCGCCTCCGTCGAATACATCATGCGCGACGTGCAATGGGGCTGGCTGCTGCGCTACATCCATTCCACCGGCGCCTCGATGTTCTTCGTGGTGATCTACCTGCACATGTTCCGCGGCCTGATGTACGGCTCCTACCGCAAACCGCGCGAACTGCTGTGGATCATCGGCATGATCATCTACCTGGCGTTGATGGGCGAAGCGTTCATGGGCTACCTGCTGCCCTGGGGACAGATGTCGTTCTGGGGCGCGCAGGTGATCGTCAACCTGTTCTCTTCCGTGCCGTTCATCGGCCATGACCTGGCCATCCTGATCCGCGGCGACTTCGTGGTTTCCGATACCACGCTGAACCGCTTCTTCGCGCTGCACGTCATCGCGATCCCGCTGATTCTGGTGCTGATCGTCGTCGCCCACCTCGTGGCCCTGCACGAAGTCGGCTCCAACAACCCGGACGGCATCGAGATCAAGAAGCACAAGGACGCCAACGGCAAGCCGCTGGACGGCATCCCGTTCCACCCCTATTACACCGTCAAGGACGGCGTGGGCGCGGTGGGCTTCCTGATCATCTTCTGCGCGATCGTCTTCTTCGCGCCGGACATGGGCGGCTACTTCCTGGAATACAACAACTTCGTCCCGGCCAACCCGATGAAGACCCCCGAGCACATCGCGCCGGTGTGGTACTTCACCCCGTATTACGCGATCCTGCGCGCCGTGCCGCCGCTGTTCGGCTCGCAGTTCCCCGGTGTGGTCGCGATGGGCGTCGCAACGGTGATCTTCTTCTTCCTGCCGTGGCTGGACCGGGGCAAGGTCAAATCGATCCGCTATCGCGGCCCGATCTACAAGACCTTCCTGGCGCTGTTCGTGGTCAGCTTCGTCGGCCTCGGCTGGCTGGGCCTGATGCCCGCCACCCCGACCTACACCCTGATCTCGCGGATCCTGGCCGTGGTGTACTTCGCGTTCTTCCTGCTGATGCCCTGGTACACCCGGATCGACACGTGCAAGCCCGAGCCCGACCGCGTGACCTCCAAATAGGACAGAAAGGTTCGTTGACATGAAAGTTATCCACAAACTGGGAATGCTGGCGCTGCTCCTGACCGCCTCGGCCATGGCGCTCGCCAGCGGGGCCGAGGTTCACCTGGACAAGGCGCCGATCGACCTGAAAAACACCGCCTCGCTGCAACGCGGCGCAAAACTGTTCACCTCAAGATGCTTGGCCTGCCACAGCGCCTCCTACATGCGCTACAACCGCCTGCGGGACATCGGCATGAGCGAGGACCAGATCAAGAAAGATCTGGAGCTCCCCGAAGACGTCAAGCTCGGTTCGACCATGCAGGCCGCGATGGACGCCAACTCGGCCAAACTGGCGTTCGGCGAAGCGCCGCCCGACCTGAGCGTGATCGCCCGTTCGCGCAGCGCCGACTGGCTGTACACCTACATGCGCACCTTCTACGCGGACCCCGGTCGCGCGAGCGGCTGGAACAATCTGGTTTTCCCCAGCGTGGGTATGCCGTTCGTGCTGGCCGATCTGCAAGGCAAGCAGGTGCTGCGCATCGAAAACAAAAAAGGCCACGAAGTCAAGAAGCTGGTGCTGGAATCGCCGGGCACGATGTGCACCGCCGGAAGCTCGCTGTGCGTCGCCGGGTACGATGCGGCGATCGCCGACCTGACCAACTACCTGGTCTTCATGAGCGACCCGTCGAAAATGGTGCGCTATGACTTGGGCTACATCGTGCTGGGCTTCCTGTTCGTGCTCTTTGCGCTGCTCTATGCGCTGAAGAAGCGCTGAAGAAGGAAATCTGGAAGGATCTTCACTGACAGGTTGAAATACACGGTTGTGTCAGATTTCCGGCCATTCGGTTATTGATCCGGTACTTCAAACTTCACTTGGCCGGATCAATAACGCCGGGCAAGCCCTCAAGCCAGCCGTGCATCGAGCAAGGCCCAACTCTCGCCGGCTGTTCTCAGCGCATCGGTATCGCCGTTGTTGGTGAAAGTCACGGCGGCGGCAAGTTCCTCTTCCTGTAACGGTTCCTGTGCGGCCTGCAAGGTGCGCAACACCGAGGCATCGGCTTCGGAGGCATCGTCGCGGCGACTACTTCGTTGCGCC
>VIKH01000161.1 GCA_008080515.1 Gallionellaceae bacterium
GGTCGTGTCCTGCCCGTCGGTTGGATAAATGCTGATGCCGATGCTGGCGGCGACATAAATCTCGCATCCGCCCACCGTGATAGGTTCGCGCGACAGCGAGCCAAGAACTCCCCGCGCCACCTCGCCCGCAGCCCCGGCGTCTTCTATGCCCGGCAGCACGAATGCAAATTCATCTCCCCCCATGCGCGCCACGGTATCGCTCGCGCGCACCAGACCTTTCAATTTCTCCGCCACCGTCTGGAGCAGCCGGTCGGCGACGGGGTGGCCGAAAGAGTCGTTGATCTGCTGGAAACGGTCCAGGTTCACGAACATGACCGCCACCATCCGCTTATCCCGCAACGCGTGGGCCAGCTCCTGATCCAGCCGGTCCAGGAGCGACAGCCGGTTGGGCAGGCCGGTGAGCGGGTCGTAACGGGAAATCCGCTCGATCTGGGAATTCTGTTGCGCCACCAGCTTGGACAGATCCAGGCTGATATCCGCCATCGCCGCGTTTGCGGCCTGGATTTCCAGCGCCAGCACCTCTTTTTTCTGCGCCAGCTCATAGTGCTCGAACGCCTCGCACACGGTAGCGCGCAACATTTCTTCGTCCCACGGCTTGGTGATGAACTTGTAGATGGCGCCGCGGTTGATCGCCTCTTTCACCGAATCGAGGTCGGCATATCCGCTCAACACCATGCGCACGGCTTTCGGGTACTGCCCTTTTACCTTGCCGAGAAACTCCACGCCCGTCATTTCCGGCATGCGCTGGTCCGAAATGATGACGCCTATATTGTGCTCGGCCAGCATTTCCAGGCCTTGCCTGCCGCCGCTGGCCCTGAGGATGGTGTAGCCGTCCCCGCGCAGTTGCCGGGCCAGGGCGGCAGTGATGTTTTCCTCGTCGTCAACCAGCAACAGTGTGCGTTCCATTACTCCCTCCTTCCGTGGATAAATGCGGCGCGTATCGGGTTCATATCGGGCGAAAACAGCAAAACATTAATCCGGGAAACGCGGCTATATATTGAGGTTTCCATAATTAGCGACAACATGCGAAACCTACTGCTCCGTCATTCCGGCAAAGGCCGGAATCCAGCTTGTCATACAAATCCTCGTAGCGGACAGAACCGTGTTTGTGGTGTTGTCCCGCTGCGCTGGGTATTGATAACTGCCTGGATTCCGGCCTTCGCCGGAATGACGGCGGCTGTAAATGTAGGTGTCATGAATTACGAAAAGACCAATAGTTTCCATTATTGAAGACAGACCCCCCGTATCTTGTAGGTCGGGTTTTAACCCGACATGCCGGGCTTCGCTTTGCTCGTGCAAAATTGACACGGCCCGACCTGCAAAAATTTGCGCATCTATGCCGCCGAGAGCGCAGCACTGCACTGGAATGAAACAAGGTGGCGCGCGGCGCCGCTGCCGCGTGGCCGAGCGTTATTGCGCAAAGGCGGGGTAAAGTGGAACAATGGCGAGCGCGCATGGAACACCCCGTAACGAGTAAGATGGCAACGGGGTTGGGGTTGCGCGGGTTGAAGTTATCAAAGGACAGCAGTCGAAGTCAAGCAATAATCACAGCAATAATCATGGCAAGCGAAAACACCAGCAAGCTGCCGGGAGATGTCTTCCGGCAACTTTTCGAAAATGCCGCCGATCCCATTTTCATCCTGGATACGGAGGGGAATTTCATCGAGGTCAACCGGGCCGCCTGCGACCATACCGGCTACAGCCGCGAAGAGTTGCTGCGCATGCGCCCGGAGCACATTGATGATGCCGCCACCCGCGAGAAAATCCCGGAGCGGATGGCGCAAATAAAAGCCGAGCGGCTGATCGCGTTCGAGGGCGTTCACGTCCACCGCGACGGCACACCTATTCCGGTTGAAATGCGTATCCGCTGGGTCGAGTGCGGCGAGAAATCCTATTTTCTGAATATATGCAGAAATATCGCCGAACGCAGACAGCGGGAACGCGAGTATCAGGCGGTGGTGGAAACCGCTACAGACGGTTTCTGGGCTGTGAGAGCAAACGACGCGCGCATTCTGGAAGCGAACGCGGCGTATTGCAAAATGATCGGCTATACGCGCAGCGAGTTGCTATCCATGCACATCTCCGATCTGGAGGCTTGCGAATCTCCGGAAGAAACCCGGTCACACATACTGAAGGTCATGGAAACGGGCCGCGATTTTTTCGAGACGAAGCACCGGCACAAGGGCGGCCGCCTCATCGAAATTGAAGTCAGCGTCACCTATTCCAGGCGGCGCGGCGGGACGCTGTTTGCATTTGTGCGCGATATTTCCGCCCGCAAACGGGCGCAGGCGCTGCTGTATGACAGCGAAGAAAAATTCCGCAGGATGTACGATAACGCTCCCCTCGGTATCGCCATGGCGGGCGAGGACCAGAAATTTTTTTCCGCCAACCCGGCGTTCTGCAAGCTGTTCGGGTATACGGTGGGCGAGTTGCTTGGTTTGACCATTCTTGACCTGACCCACCCGGACTACCTCGACCAGACACGGCAGAACATGCGAATTTTGCTCGATGGGGCGATTTCTACCTACAGCGTGGAAAAAAAATACCTGAAAAAAGGGGGCGAAGCGTTCTGGGGGCGGGCCATCGCCACCGAGGTCTGGGGCAGCGAGCCGGGAAAACGCTATGTCATGGGCATGCTCGAAGACATCACCGGGAGAGTCGAAGGAGAAGAACGCCGTCTGGCAGAAATGCGGGGACAAAAAGATCTCCTGGTCTCAGGCAGTATGCGTGCGGCCATCCGGAGCTGGCCGACGCGATTGACGCCGCCGCCGGAAAAGTTTATGCAGTCGCCGCGATTCACGGCCTGCAGGCCAATGCGCAGTCGGAAGCGGTCAACCTCGCCCCCCTGTTGCAACAGATTATCAGCGCCCTGCATTGCCCGATCGAGCTGTCGGACGAGCTGTCCGGCCCGGTCGCGCTGAACCGGGATGAAGCCGTGCCGATCGCCCTGATCCTGAACGAGCTGGTCACCAACGCCTGCAAACATTCCGGCGCGTGCGAATGCCCGCCCGGTTGCCGGCCCATCACGGTCAACTTGAGCGGCGATGAAACAGGGGTGGCGGTCACCATCACCAACCCTTTTCGCGGCGGCGGCCAGGCAGCGCATAGCGGCTTCGGGTTGAACCTCGTCAAGTCGCTGTTGCCCAAGCAGTCGGCGCACCTCGAATTTGAACGGGGCGATGGAATTTATTCGGTTGTGCTGGAGCTTCTTCCGCCGATTATGGTTACCGGAAAATGAACACCCCTCAAATCATGCCAGCGATACTTCTGGTCGAAGATGACCGGCTGGTTCTGCACACCCTCGCCGCCGGGCTGCGCGGCGCCGGGTATCGGGTTCTGGAATCCGACTCCGCCGAAAGCGCCATGCGTGTTTGCGCCGAAACCAAGCCGGATTTGGCGCTGCTGGATATGCGGTTGTCGGGCATATCCGGCTCCTGCTTTGCCGAGTGGCTGAAAAATACGCTCGATGTCCCATTCCTGTTCCTCTCCG
>VIKH01000162.1 GCA_008080515.1 Gallionellaceae bacterium
ATCTTTCCGCCCATCCCGCTTGCGCGCGCCATGACGGCCCCCCACGCAAGCGGCAGCGGCTCTCCCGCATCTGCCCCCGCGCCCTGCGCGCCTTGCTGCACGGCCTTGTCGCGCGGATAGGACCCCGCTTCCATGCGCTACCTTTTTTACCCCGCCATCGCCCTGATGCAGCGGGTGGGCTATACCCGGAAATTCATTCTGATGGGGGCGGTGACCTCGATCGCCTTCCTGCTGATCGCCACCAGCCTGTTCATCCACCTGAACAGCGAGATCAGCAGGTCGCAGCGGGAGCTGGAAGGCATCGTGCTGGCCACGCCGATTTCCCGCACCATCCAGTTGCTGCAGCAGCATCGCGGGCTTTCGACTGCCGTGCTGAGCAGCCACGAGAGCCTGCGCGAGGCGCGCGCCGCCAAGGGGCAGGAGATCATCGAGGCCTTCGCCGCGCTGGAAGGGAGGCTGCCCCCCAACCTGGCATCAAGCGAAGACTGGCAGCGCATCCGGAAAAGCTGGGAGGATCTGCAAATGGCGGGGCTGGGCTGGGATGTAGCGAGAAACTTCAACGCGCACTCCCAGGTGATAGACCGGATGCTGATGTTCAAGGTGGTGGTCAGCGGCGAATACGTGTTGCCGCTCGACCCCCAGATAGACACCTCCTACCTGATAGATGTTGCCATCAACCGGCTGCCGATGGCGCTGGAGCACCTCGGCCAGGTTCGCGCCCGCGGCCTCGACTCCCTGGGGAAGAAAGCGCTCAGCGACCCCCAGCAACTGGCGCTGAAAACCCTGATCGAGGAATTCAACACCGAGGCCAAATTCATCGGGATTGATTTCAACAGGATCTCGCGCCATAACCCGGATCTGCGAGAGCGGCTTTCGGCGGTGGCCGACAACATCTCGGTTTCGGCGCGGCAGATTACCGGGCTGGTGGAGTCCGACATTTTCACCCGGCGCTTCGGCGCATCTCCGGAAGATTTTTACCTGAAGGCCAGCACCGTGATAGACAGCGGCTACCTGCAACTGCACGGATTGCTGCTGCCGATGATCGAAACCCTGATCCGGGAGCGGATCGCCCACGCCAGCAAAGTGCTGCGCAACAGTATCGGCACCGCCTTCCTGCTGCTGCTGATCGTGGCCTATTTCGCGATCGGCACCTACTACGCCGTGGCCGGCAGCATCCGGTCGTTGAGCCGTTCGGCGCGGGCCTTTGCCGCCGGCAACATGAACCAGCGGGTGGATCTCGGCACCCGCGACGAACTCAAAGAAATCGGCGACAGCTTCAACGAAATGGCCGACAGCTTCCGCTCATTGCTGGAAGCCCGCCAGCATGCCGAGTCGCTGGCGCGCAAAGCGGCGGAAGAAACCGAGGATCTCTACAACCACGCCCCCTGCGGCTACCACTCGGTGGGCGCCGACGGGACCATCCTGAGGATGAACGACACCGAGCTTGGCTGGCTGGGCTACACCCGCGAGGAAGTAATCGGAAAGTTGAAATGGGAGAATCTGCTCGCGCCGGAAGGCGCCCAGTTCTTCCGGGAGAATTTTCTGAAATTCAAGAAGAGCGGCATGTTGCGCGATGTGGAGGCCGAGGTCGTCCGCAGGGATGGAACAACGTTCACCGGGCTGATCAATGCGTCGGCGGTGTACGATGCCGACGGCAATTTCCTGATGAGCCGCAGTACGGTGCTGGACATCACCGAGCGCAAGCTGGCCGAAAACAGGATGCTCCATATGGCGCACTACGACGGGCTCACCGGCCTGCCAAACCGGACGCTGTTTTATGACCGGCTGGCGCAGGAAATCAAGAAGGCGCACCGCGGTGGCCTGAAGATGGCGCTGCTGTTCATTGACCTGGACCGCTTCAAGGAAGTCAACGACACCCTCGGGCACAACAAGGGCGACATGCTGCTGGTGGAAGCCGCGCAGCGGATCGGGTACTGCGTGCGCGAGACCGACACGGTGGCGCGGCTGGGCGGGGACGAGTTCACCGTCATCCTCTCGGAGCTTGAAATCAACGGCAGCGTAGACCGGGTGGCCGACGACATTCTCCACAAGCTGGCCGAGCCGTTCCGGCTGGAGGATGAGGTGGTGTATGTGTCGGCCAGCATCGGCATCACGCTGTATCCCGATGATGCCACCGGCGTGGAAGAGTTGCTCAAGGACGCCGACCAGGCGATGTACGTCGCCAAAAGCGGGGGGCGCAACCGCTTCGATTACTTCACCCGCTCCATGCAGCAGACGGCGCAAGCCAGGCTGCGGCTGCTCGGCGACTTGCGCGGCGCGCTGACCGCCGGCCAGTTCCGCGCCTATTACCAACCCATCGTGGAGCTTGCTACCGGTCGCCTCTGCAAGGCGGAGGCGCTGATCCGCTGGGAGCATCCGAAGCGCGGCACGATCAGCCCCGCCGAATTCATTCCGCTGGCGGAGGAAACCGGGCTGATCACGGCGATCGGTGACTGGATGTTCAGGGAGGCGGCCCGCCAGACCGCGCGCTGGAGGGTGCTATACGACCCCGGTTTCCAGATCAGCGTCAACAAGTCGCCGGTGCAGTTTCACGACGCCGAAAGCCCGAGCCGGCTATGGCCGGATTATCTGCGGGAACTCGGATTGCCGGGGCAAAGCATGGTCATAGAAATCACCGAAAACTTGCTGCTCGAAGCGGAGAGCGGCGTGAAAAACAAGCTGATGCAAATCTCGCTGGACGACTTCGGTACGGCCTATTCCTCGCTGTCTTATTTGCGCAAATTCGATATTGATTATCTGAAGATAGACAAATCTTTTATCCATGACCTGGCGCCCGGCTCCAGCAGCATGGCGTTGTCCGAAGCCATCATCGTGATGGCGCACAAACTCGGTCTCCTGGTGGTGGCCGAAGGGGTGGAAACGGAGACGCAACGCAAGCTGCTGGCCGATGCTGGGTGCGACTATGCGCAGGGATACCTGTTTTCCAAGCCGGTGCCGGCAGAGGAATTCGAGCGGCTTTACAACCACGGCCTGCCCCTTGCGGGCGCCCCCTCCGCCGGAGCCTGCCCGCACGCCTCGCACGGGCAGGAGGAAGTGGGCAATGCCTGATGGAGCGAGGGTCACAAAACGGGGGTAGCGGAGCAGGGGATGCGGTAGCCGGCGGGAAAGTCCACCGCCTTTTTCGGACGGGATCTGGTATGGACCGGGGGGAAATGACAATGCGTGCGGATGCCTGGTTATGGATGTCGCCGCTGGCGAGCGGTGGCGCGGGGGCTGCCGCGCTGCTGGGATGGTCATGGTTCGGTGGCGGCGCCGGGACGGGTGGCGCGGGCGTGCTGCCCGCCCTCGCGGTGGCGGCGTTTGCCGCGCTGTGCGCCTGGGGCAGCGCATACCGCCAGCGCGTCGTGCTGGCACGGCTGGTGCGGCAGACAGAGACCTTGCTGGAGCAGCCCCAGGATGCGTTGCGGCAACAAAGCGGCATTGCCGGGCTGGAGCAAATTTGCGACAAGGCGGCACCGATCTGGGCGAAGCAGATCGAGACCGCGCGCAGCCAGACCGAAGAAGGCGTTACGGGGGTGGCGGCGCGCTTCGCCGCCATTGTCGGGCGCTTGCAGGCATCGGTGACCACTTCGCAACAGGCCGCAGGCGACGGGGGGAATACGGGAGACAGTTGCGTGGTGTCGGTGCTGTCGCGCAGCGAAGCCGATCTGGTGGCCGTCAACCGCTCGATGGACGCGGCGCGGAACGAGCGTGCGGCGATGGTGCAGGACGTGCGCGAGCTGATCGCTTATACCGCCGACCTGAAAAAAATGGCGGCGAAATGGCGGAGAAAGCCAACACCATCAACCAGGCGATTACGGCAGTCATCGGCGTCGCGGAAAAATTCAGCGAGGAGGATGCGCGTTCGGCGGCCGAGGCGGAAAAGACCATACACAGAGTGTTGGGCAGCTTCAAGGAGGTTGCGGGCAGGCTGTGCGAATCTTCCGATATGTTGCGCCGCGAAAGCGAGGGGATCCGCATGGAAATCTCCGACATGCTGGTCAATCTCCAGTTCCAGGATCGGGCCAGCCAGATACTGGCTCATGTGCGCGACAACCTCGACGGGCTGCACGCCCGCCTCCAGCAATTTTCCGCCGAACGCGGCGGCGGAGGTTCGCCGACCATTGACGCCAACGCCTGGCTGGAGGAAATGGCGCTGGGCTACACCACCGCCGAGCAGCGCCGCAACCACGGCGCCGGCAAGGTGGAAGCAAAGCCGGATGCGGCGGAAATCACATTTTTTTAGGGGGACACCATGGCTAAAACCATCATGATAGTGGACGACTCGGCATCGCTGCGGCAGGTGGTCGGTATCGCGCTGCGCGGTGCGGGATACGAGGTGATCGAGGGCTGCGACGGCAAGGACGCGCTGGCCAAGCTGACCGGACAGAAGGTGCATCTCGTCATCAGCGACGTCAACATGCCGAACATGGACGGCATCACTTTCGTGAAGAACCTGAAACAGATGCCTGCCTACAAATTCACGCCGGTGATCATGCTGACCACCGAGTCCCAGGAAGACAAGAAACAGGCAGGCCAGGCAGCGGGGGCGAAGGCCTGGGTGGTCAAACCGTTCCAGCCGGCGCAGATGCTGGCGGCGGTGGCCAAACTGGTGATGCCGTAGCCGGGGGACAGAGGACAGGGGAGAACAGCATGACGATCCGTATCGAAGCCAGCGATGAGATGTGCCGTGCCCGCGTGACGGGAGAAATGACGATCTATCATGCCGCGGAGATGAAGGGGGAATTGCTGCTCTGCCTCGAACGCGGCGCAGAAGTGGAAATTGACCTGTCCGAGGTCGGCGAAATAGACACCGCCGGTTTTCAGTTGCTGTTGCTGGCCAAGCGCGAGGCGGCCACTGCGGGAAAACCGCTGCGCCTGGTGGCGCACAGCCCAGCAACGCTGGAAGTGCTGGATTTGTTCAACATGGCATCCTACTTCGGCGATCCGGTGATGATGCCCCGCGCATCGCGGTAACGTGAAATTCGCGTAGCGGCCCGCTCGTCTCCCCGCCCGCTCGCGGGATAACCAGCGACTTGGCCGCTGTGTTGTGGCGGCCCAGCCGAATGGCCGTTGTTGCACCAGAGGATCAAGGTGAAGGAACGGGCGCGCAATAACCGATAGGAAAAACGAATGGAATTCGATCAGGCACTGCAAACGTTCATCATGGAGAGCCGCGAGCTGCTCGGGGCCATGGAGGAATCGCTGCTCGGGCTCGAATCCGCGCCGGACGACCCCGACGCGATCGGCGCCATATTCCGCGCCGCGCACACCATCAAGGGATCGGGCGGGCTGTTCGGGCTGGATGGCATCGTCGCCTTCACCCACGTGGTGGAGAACGTGCTGGACAGGGTGCGTGGCGGCGAAGTGGCGGTGAGCGGCGAGCTGGTCGCATTGCTGTTGGCCTGCCGCGATCATATCGGCATGCTGGTGGAACAGGTTGCCGCCGATCCTTCCGCCCAAGCGGATAAGGAGACCGGCGCCACCGGCGCCATGCTGCTCGACCAGCTCAAGGTTTATCAGGCAGGCGCAAAAACACAACCCCCCGCTCTCCCGGCCGCGCCCCCCCGGATGGAAGTGCTGCCCGAGCCAGGAGACACGGTGGAAAGCGACCATTGGCATATCTCGTTGCGCTTCGGTCGCGACGTGCTGCGCAACGGCATGGATC
>VIKH01000163.1 GCA_008080515.1 Gallionellaceae bacterium
CTTATTGCTTGCCCTCTGTGATCTCTGTGTGCTCTGTGGCCAAGTAAGTTTTTCAGGTTCATATTGGAAGAGACTTGGTTTAGCCAATAAACTTCTCGGTGTGTATAATACGCACCATGAATAGTGCAGACATCATCAGCAAACTCAAAGCAGATGGATGGCTGCTGGCGCATACCAAAGGCAGCCACCATCAGTACAAGCACCCCTCTAAATCCGGGCGAGTAACTGTCCCGCACCCACGCAAAGACATACCTTTGCCTACCTTGCGAAGCATCTATCGGCAAGCGGGCTGGGACTGGAAAGAAAGGAAATAACCATGCGCTATCCGATTGTGATTCACAAAGACAAGAACAGCGATTACGGCGTAACTGTGCCCGATCTGCCGGGCTGTTTTTCGGCTGGCGAAACTTTGGACGAAGCGCTGGAGATGGCGCACGAGGCGGTAGAGTGCCACATCGAAGGGCTGCTGCTTGCGGGTGAAACTTTGCCTGCTGTTCACCCTATTGAACATCACCAAAGCAACCCGGAATATGCTGGCGGTATCTGGGCGCTTGTCGAACTGGATTTAAGCCGATTGGAAGACACTACCGAGCGTGTGAACATTACCCTGTCGCGCAGAGTGCTCACCCTGATTGACGAAGCCGCCAAACGTGCGGGCGAATCGCGTTCCGGCTTTTTGGCGAGGGCGGGAATCGAAGCGGCCCAACACACCGGGCACACGGGCTAATAAGATGTGTGCGCTGGAAAACAATTCGAGCACGGCCCCTTTTTACCTCAAGACACCCGTCAATAGGCCGACCAGCCCGATATTTTTCGGCGTAGCGGTTGAAACAAATCGGAGGCTTGCATTGCGATGATTGACGCTTATGCAATATGCCTCTATACAAAACGCAGCTTACCCGGTTGTTTCCCCCTTTGAAAAAGGGGGGCAGGGGGATTTATGCAGGAACAACATTGGCGGGCAATCAAATCCCCCTCAATCCCCCTTTTCCAAAGGGGGAGGTATTGGTGGCATGTACTTCAAGCCTTACTGCGCTTTAGTTGAGAGGCATATTATGCAATGGACAAGGGCGGCGGAGGCGTGGTCAACCCGCCGGGCGGGTAAGCCGAAAGAAAGGGATGATGGCTGCGCCTGCGCGGCAGGCGCGACCGTCAGTGTTTGCGCAGTTGCTGGATGGCGCGCAGTTGCGCGATGGCTTCGATCAGTTCGGCCTGGGCTTGGGCATAATCCAGGTCGGAAGTGCGGTTCTTCATGGCTTCTTCCGCTATGCGCTTGGCTTCCAGCGCCCGCGCTTCATCCAGGTCGGCACCGCGGATGGCGGTATCGGCCAGAACGGTCACCACGCTGGGCTGGACTTCCAGCATGCCGCCGGAAACGTAAATCAGCTCTTCCTGGCTCTGGTTCGGTATCTTGAGGCGCACCGAGCCGGGCTTGATGCGGGTGAGCAGCGGGGCGTGGCGCGGATAAATGCCCAGCTCGCCCATCTCGCCCGGAACCACGACGACTTCGGCTATCCCGGAAAACAGGGATTCTTCCGCACTTACTACATCAACATGAATGGTCATGGCCATATGGGCACCTAAAAATTCATTTTCCGGGCGAATCGCGGTGTCGCGTGCTCGTTCGCTCCTCGCCTATCTGCTTGATATGTCTCGTCCCTCACTGCGCGGCTCCTTGCGCTTCATCCCGCAAAAGTGAATTTTCCGAGGCACCCATAAATCATTACCCGCTTAAAGTGTCTTGGCTTTTTCGACGGCCTCGTCAATGCCGCCGACCATGTAGAACGCCTGTTCCGGCAAGTGGTCGTATTCGCCGTTGACAATGCCCTTGAAGCCCTTGATGGTTTCCTTGAGCGGCACATATTTTCCGGGGCTGCCGGTAAACACTTCGGCGACGTGGAACGGTTGCGACAGGAAACGCTGGATTTTGCGCGCCCGCGCCACCGCCAGTTTGTCCTCCGGTGCCAGTTCGTCCATGCCCAGAATGGCGATGATGTCGCGCAGCTCTTTGTAGCGTTGCAGGGTTTGCTGCACGCCGCGCGCCACGCTGTAGTGCTCTTCGCCCACCACCAGCGGGTCGAGCTGGCGGGAGGCGGAATCCAGCGGATCCACGGCGGGATAGATACCCAGCGAAGCGATGTCGCGCGACAGCACCACGGTCGAGTCCAGGTGCAGGAAGGTGGTCGCGGGCGACGGGTCGGTCAGGTCGTCTGCGGGCACATATACCGCCTGGATGGAAGTGATCGAACCCACCTTGGTGGAGGTGATGCGCTCCTGCAAGCGGCCCATTTCCTCGGCCAGCGTCGGCTGGTAACCTACGGCGGATGGCATACGGCCCAGCAGCGCGGACACTTCGGTTCCGGCCAGGGTATAGCGGTAAATGTTGTCCACGAAGAACAGGATGTCGCGGCCTTCGTCGCGGAATTTTTCCGCCATGGTCAGGCCGGACAGCGCCACGCGCAGGCGGTTGCCCGGCGGTTCGTTCATCTGGCCGAACACCATCGCCACCTTGTCCAGCACGTTGGACTCTTTCATCTCGTGGTAGAAGTCGTTGCCTTCGCGGGTGCGCTCGCCCACGCCGGCAAACACCGACAGGCCGGCGTGCTGCTTGGCGATGTTGTTGATCAGCTCCAGCATGTTCACGGTCTTGCCCAC
>VIKH01000164.1 GCA_008080515.1 Gallionellaceae bacterium
GAACTCGACCGTGGACACGGCATCCCGTGGAAGGGCAACTACTCAAGCTGGCTCGACCAGAAGGGCGAGCGTTTGGCGCAAGAGCAGAAGCAACTGGATGCGCACGCCAAAGCGATGAAGCAAGAATTGGAATGGGTGCGCCAGAACCCGAAAGCGCGTCAGGCAAAATCCAAAGCGCGTATCGCACGTTTCGAAGAATTGAACTCGCAAGAACACCAGGCGCGCAACGAGACCCAGGAAATCTTCATTCCGGTCGGCGACCGGCTGGGCAACGAAGTCATCGAGTTTGAAGGCGTGAGCAAAGCCTACGGCGACCGCCTGCTGATAGACAACCTCAGCTTCAAGGTGCCGCCCGGCGCCATCGTCGGCATCATCGGCCCCAACGGCGCGGGTAAATCCACCCTGTTCCGCATGATCACCGGCAAGGAGACGCCCGACTCCGGCAACGTGAAGATTGGCGCAACCGTCAAGACCGCCTTTGTGGACCAGTCGCGCGAAGGGCTGGACAACGAGAAGACCGTGTTCGACGCGATCTCCGGCGGCAACGATATTTTGACCGTGGGCAAATACGAAACCCCGGCGCGCGCCTACATCGGCCGCTTCAACTTCGAGCGCGGACGACTACATTTAGCGCAGACGCTGATCTCGGGTGGCAATGTGCTGCTGCTCGACGAACCCTCCAACGACCTCGACGTGGAAACCCTGCGCGCCCTCGAAGACGCGCTGCTCGAATTCGCCGGCTGCGTGATGGTCATCTCCCACGACCGCTGGTTCCTCGACCGCATCGCGACACACATCTTGGCTGCGGAAGGCGATTCCAAGTGGACGTTCTTTGATGGCAACTATCAGGAGTATGAGGCGGATAAACGTAAACGGTTAGGCGAGGAAGGAGCCAAACCTAAACGAATTCGTTACAAACCTATTAGCCGATAGATAATAATTAAGAGGAACGGTTGGGTGATAACCAGCGACTTAACGAGCGTCGTATGCTCGCTTAGTCGAATGGCTAGGCGCGAAGCCGAAACGGATTCGGTATAAGCCGATCAGCCGGTAATGCAGTTATCTCCTCTCCCTCCGGGGAGGGTTAGGGTGGGGGAGATTTTCGTAGGGTGCCAATAAGCGCAGCGCATTGCACCGGATGGCCGGTTGTTCCACATGCGGCCGGTTGTTCCACATGCGGCGCAATGCCCGATGGTTATTGCGCCCTACGCTTGCTGGCTGGCCCCTTTGGGCTCTCTTTTGGCTAATAAAATCAACTCCGGTACCTCTCATTTTCAGGCTAGAATGCCCTCAATCAACAAGGAGGCTGATCATGCAAGCAGTCGAATTTATCAGTAAGGCGCACGATGGCGTAGTGGACTTGCCGCGCGAATTCCAGGATTGGAACGGCAAGCCTGTGCGCGTCATCCTGCTGGAAGAATCCTCCGGGTTAAAGAACGCTGACCAAACCGCAGTAGCGAATGTGTGGGCAAAAACTTCCGGGGCATGGCAGGGCGAACAGTTGGTGCGTGAGCCACAAGGCGAATACGAGCAACGGCTGGAACTGAAATAATGCTGTACCTGCCGGACACCAATGTGTGGATTCACCATCTCAATCCGGCACCCTCCATCGCCAAGACAAAACTTGCATCGCATTCACCCTCACAAATTGCGCTGTGCGATGTGGTCAAGGATGAGCTTTATTACGGCGCATACAAGAGTGCGCGGCGCGAAGCCAATCTGGCTGTTCTCGCTACACTGTTCGCCAGTTTCAACAGCTATTCATTCGATGGTGAGGCCGCGCGCATATCCGTCGAAATCCGTGCCGACCTCGCGCACAAAGGCACGCCCATCGGCCCCTACGATTTGCAGATTGCCGCGATTGCACTAGCGAATGACTGCGTGCTGGTGACGCATAACACGGGCGAGTTTTCGCGCATTGCGGGGTTGAAATTGGAAGATTGGGAAGTGGAGAAATGATTGCGATGCTGCACGGATTGGGGTTTAGGGTTAGACAGGGTTGGGAAATTCAGCCTGGCCCCTTTTGGCTAAGAGGGCGCGAAGCCTAAGCGGATTCGGTATAAGCCGATTAGTCGATAACGATCTGCCATTTATTGGAAATATTCATGTCTCCGCTTCGAGTGTTTGTTAGTTATAGCCATCAAGACGAGTTGTACTTGGCGGAGCTTGAAAAACATTTAACAACGCTCAAGAGAGAAAAACTAATTTCCACGTGGCACGACAGAAAAATAGTCCCAGGACAGGAGTGGGAAAAGGCAATCGATGGGGCGCTTCAAGACTCTGACGTGTATGTTTTCTTAATTAGCCCAGATTTTGTAGCTTCTGAATATTGTATTGAAAAGGAAGTGTCTGTTGCGCTTGAGAAGCACAATAGCGGACAGGCAATTGCTATCCCAATAGTTGTGCGTTCAGTTGATTGGCTTTCGACGCCATTGGGAAGAATTCAGGCCTTGCCGAAGGATGCAAACCCAATCTCTGTTTGGGATGATAAGGATCAGGCTTGGCTGGAGGTAGTGAAAGGGATTCGTTTAGCGATTTCTGACTTGGAACGAAATCGAGAGGCGGAGCCAAAAGTACTTCTTACGCATATTTCTCAAGCCTTAACCTCGGAAATCGAACGACTAGAGATTCGATATCAGCTTAGCAAGCATGTCGAAGGTATTCCTACAGGCTTGCATGATTTGGACTATCTGATTGATGGTGTTCATCTGGGCGACCTAATTTGCGTGGCGGCTGCCCCTGTTATGGATCGTATGGCATTGCTCATTTCAATAATGAACGGTGCACTTGTGGAGAATTCGTTTTCTGGCTTGGTGGTTACTCTCAGGCAATCAAGGGATCAGGTCACAAGACGTATGTGTGCAGCTCTTGGAAAGATATCCGTCCAGGCGCTTCAACGAGGTGAACTTGAGGATGAAGACTGGTCAAGCCTAACTCACGCATTGGGGATGCTTAATGATGCAAAGATTGGTTTTGTAGAGCAGTCGTCCATCGATATCGATACGTTGATTTTCCAGATTGATAAATTCAGAGACCTCAATGACTCGTGCGATTTGGTCGTGATAGATCAATTTGAGCATGTCACTGGTGGAAGCAAATCGAATTTGCTTGCCGCTCTTGGACGTTATGCTCGAGCTAACAAGGTGGCGATTATTGTAGCCACCGGATTGGAAAATGACCCCTCTTCTCGACCCAATAAACGACCCGTAGTCAGTGATATTGGGGAGTGGGCGGTTCTTAGCGAAGATTTGGATACTGTGATTTTTGTCTATCAAGATGAGCAATACTATCCAGATAGTCCAGATAGAGAAATTGCAGAATTGATTGTGGCAAGAAACCCGAGGGGAGCGTTGGCTACTATAGCGACAGTCCGTTTAAGGAAAGGACAGGCATTAGTGAGTGCCGCCCGCCAACTTAGCGGGCTAAAGGGGCCAGGCTCGAGATAGTTTCGTGACGAGCGGAAATCATGACATCCACGCCGCACAACAAACGCATCGTCATCATCGCCGGGCCGAACAACAGCTAAAGGGGCCAGGCTCGAATTAATTTTCAAATACTAAATGTACCGGAGTCGAATTGTTAATGCGAACTTGGCATGAATAAAATCAACTCCGGTACCTCTCATTTTCGAAACCTCTAGTTATGGGTGGCACTGATTTGGGGAGGTTTACACGCCCGCAGGCAGGAACCCGCTCGACGAGTTATTCGGGAAATCCTGAAAATCAGAGAATTGAAGAGGCCATTATCAGTGAGGCACACATGAGCAAATTTGTACGCTACTTTGTTTTGACATTCATGCTGGCTGCCGACCCACTTTCCGGTCAGGCCAAACAGCTATACGGCCGCGCGACACAGGAAGCAAGGCTCACCGGCATCAGCCCGGAAGTGGTTCCCACGCAGGACGGCAGGAGTTTCTTTCTGGTGTGGGAGCCGCAAGCCCTCAGGGGCAAGCCGCACAAGTGGATAGTTTCGCTGCATGGCAGCAACGGTTTTGCGACGCGCGACCTGGAGATCTGGAGTCCTTACCTCAAAGACCGCGATCTCGGCATTATCAGCCTGCAATGGTGGTTCGGTGGCGGCGGAAAAACGGAGGATTACTACTCGCCATTCGACATCTACCGCGAGGTCGATCTGCTGTTGCGGCGCATGGGGATCAAGCCCGGCGATGCGATGCTGGAGGGGTTCAGCCGCGGTTCGGCGAACATCTATGCGATAGCCGCGCTGGACCGCGACAAGGGGCAGCGTTATTTCAGCCTGTTCGTCGCGAATGCGGGCGGGGCTTCGCTGGATTATCCGCCGACGCGGGCGGTCGATACCGGCAAATTCGGCGACAGGCCTTACAATGGCTCGCGCTGGATCACGTCCTGCGGGGCGCGCGACCCACATCCGGACCGGGATGGCTGCCCGGCCATGCGGCGTACCGGCGATTGGCTGAAGAAACTCGGCGCCGAGGTCGCATTTGCGATCGAGGACGGCAGCGAAGGCCACGGCGCCTTTCACCGCAATCCCCAGAACGCGGATCGCGCGCTGGACTGGTTCTTGCGGAACCCGTAGGGCACCCTGAAACCTATTGATCCGGAACGCATTATCCAAGAATCCGTTCGCATTGAGCTTGTCGAAATGTGACAAGTTCAAACCGTGCCGGATCAATAAAGGAGTCAGCATCAAATGGCACTAACTTAAGGAAAGAATCTATCCGGTCAATTGGATAGGAGCGGGCTGAGAGCCTCGTCGCGTTATTATTCGGGTGTCGTAATTAAAGGGGCTAGCTGGCAGCTATACGATAATTCCAGCGCACCCGCTGTGTTAATAGAGGAAGGACAGAACAAATGAAAGCTCCAGTTTCCCATTTGAAAAATTCCACGCTGAAAAATGCGCCCCAAGCCTTGATGCGCGCAGCCGGGAAAGCCCGCCGATTGGCCGAGCAGACCGGCACGCCTTTCGTTTCGCGCCAGTCTGGCGCGGAAGAAATGAAGAGCAAGTAAGCCTGGCGCATCACCTGATTGGCTTCACATATCGCCCGCAAGGGCGATGTTCTTTTCAGAACCACAACAGGTTGCCCCACAATGGATATGTCCGATCTTGGCCTGAACAGCGGTTTCAAGAAAGCAGCAAGCAAGCTGTGCGGCCCCGGCCTGCACTTGGCGCGGGTGACTGCGGAAGATGATAAGGGACAAAGCTAATGGAAGCTGAATATCACAAACAGTTTGCCGGATTGAAGCGGGAAAACCGGGAGTCGGAAAAAATAATCCGCCATCCATTTTGAAGGTGCGCCGTGAGAATCAAGAATTTTAATCAATGCGCGCTGGCATTCTGCGCCGGCCTGTTCGCGGTGCTCGGCTTCGCGCCATTTTCGATCTTTCCGTTTGCGGTGTTTGCGCTCGCGGCGCTGTTCGTACAGTGGCAACGCGCGGAAAATGCCCGTGCTGCCGCCAGGCTGGGCTTTTGTTTTGGCCTCGGCCTGTTTTGTGCGGGGGTGGGCTGGATCTATATCGCGCTGCATGACTACGGGAACATGCCGCTCGCGCTGGCGCTACCCGCCACCGGCTTGTTTGTCGCGCTGCTGGCCTTGTTCCCCGCGCTGGCCGGTTACGCGCAGGCGCGGCTGGATGCTCCTGGCTGGGCTCGGTTGGCGCTGGTGATACCCGCCGTCTGGGCATTGCTGGAATGGTTGCGCGGGTTGTTCTTCACCGGGTTTCCCTGGCTGGCGATGGGTTATTCGCAAGCGGCATCCAGCCCGCTGGCAGGGTATGCGCCCTTGCTCGGCGTGTATGGCGTGTCGCTAACAGCCGCAGCCATCGCCGGTTTACTGGCCATGATGTGGTTGCGGATAGGCCGCCTTGGCCTTGTGCTGATCGCGCTGTCGCTGCTGTGGTTTGGCGGCGAGGCGCTGCGGTTGGTGGGATGGACGCGGGCGCAGGACGAATCGTTCAAGGTGAGCCTGCTGCAGGGCAATATCCCGCAGGAGATGAAGTTCCGCGAGGAAAGATTGGCCAATACGCTGGAAACCTACCGCAGAATGGCCCAGCAAAGCGATGCGCGCCTGATTGTGCTGCCGGAAACTGCGTTACCGCTGCTGCGCCACCAAGTTCCGGAAAACTATGCGGCGATCCTGCGCGACCATGCGCGGCGAAACGGCGGCGACCTGATTATCGGCGCATTCGAGAGCGGGGAAGGCCGGTATTACAACAGCGTCATCACGCTGGGCACGGCAGAAAGCCAGAGCTACCGCAAGAACCACCTGGTGCCGTTCGGCGAATTCATCCCGCTACGCCCGGTGCTGGGCTGGCTCATCAACGAAGTGCTGAACATCCCGATGTCCGACCTGGCGCGCGGCGGCTTGCCGCAAGTGCCGCTCGCGGTGGCCGGGCAAAAGGTAGCCGTAAATATCTGCTACGAGGACGTGTTCGGCGAAGAAATTATCCGCGCGCTACCGGAAGCGACGCTGCTGGTAAATGTCAGCAACGATGCCTGGTACGGCAACTCGCACGCGGCGATGCAGCACAACCAGATATCGCAGATGCGCGCGCTGGAAACTGGCCGCATGATGCTGCGCGCCACCAACACCGGCGTCACCTCCGTCATCGGCCGCGATGGCCGTGTGCTGGCGATGTTGCCGCAGCATGAAGAGGGCGTGCTTACCGCGCAGGTGCAGGGCTATGCGGGAAGCACGCCGTATGTGCGTTTTGGGAATGCCCCGGTATTGGGGCTGATAGCTTTGATGCTGGGTGCTGGATTTCGGAGCAGAGAAAAGAAACCGGGATAGGCGGGCGACACGAGGCTGGAAGCCTGGGTAAAGGGGGAGCCGTGTCTGTGCCATGGATGAATATCCACCATTTGTTCCGGTGGATTCGCGCCCGCCTGTGCGCCTGCCGTCGCACGCAGATAGGCTATGCGCTTAATCCACCCTACGAGAATCGCTACGCCGCAAGCGGCGGGGAATTGAACCCGAGAAGAGATTATCCTGAAAAACTTACTTGGCCACAGAGCACACAGAGATCACAGAGGGAAAGCAAT
>VIKH01000165.1 GCA_008080515.1 Gallionellaceae bacterium
CTCGCGCCATGCAGTGAACATCGTAGCGCCCCCTCACGCGAGGGGGCGAGGATTGAAACATCGAGCGCATGATCCTGAACAACAGCGATTTAAGTAGCGCCCCCTCACGCGAGGGGGCGAGGATTGAAACCATAGATCGCGTCCTCCTCGGTAACGCCGCCCAGCGTAGCGCCCCCTCACGCGAGGGGGCGAGGATTGAAACTTGCCGGTCGTTATACGCTGCCGTTGGCGCAGTCATGTAGCGCCCCCTCACGCGAGGGGGCGAGGATTGAAACAGGCACAGCGCCAGTTGCATCATGCGGTTGGCGGTTGTAGCGCCCCCTCACGCGAGGGGGCGAGGATTGAAACATGCTCGAAACAAAGGAACGCGACGGCGCGCAAATGTAGCGCCCCCTCACGCGAGGGGGCGAGGATTGAAACATGGCCGCAGCCACACCGTGGCACTGGTGATGTGTTAGCGCACCCTCCATGTGGCGAATGCCGCAACATCCCGGAAACGAGGTAGCGCCTTTCTCACAAGAAAGTGCAGATGAAAACCTGTAGATGCAACAGGCATGATGTCCAAGTCACGATGCACCCGTCTTCATGGAGCCATTTTTTTGAGAGGGGGGGCGTTTTCCGGTATTATTGCCCCTCATGACTAAATACATTTTCATCACTGGCGGCGTGGTGTCCTCACTGGGCAAAGGGATCGCCGCAGCCTCCCTCGCGGCGATCCTCGAATCGCGCGGTCTCAAGGTAACGTTACTCAAGCTCGACCCTTACATCAACGTTGATCCCGGCACCATGAGTCCGTTCCAGCACGGTGAAGTGTTCGTGACGGAAGACGGCGCGGAAACCGATCTGGATCTGGGGCATTACGAGCGGTTTGTCTCGGCCAAGATGCGCAAGGCGAACAATTTCACCACCGGCCAGATTTACGACAGCGTGATCCGCAAGGAGCGCCGGGGGGAATATCTGGGTAAGACGGTTCAGGTGATCCCGCACATCACCAATGAAATTCAGGCGTTCATCGAACGCGGTGCGGCGGCTTCGCACAATGGCGGGGCGGATGTGGCAATCGTCGAGATCGGCGGCACGGTGGGCGACATCGAATCCCTGCCCTTCCTCGAAGCGGTACGCCAGATGGCCTTGCGCCGGGGGCGGCACAGCGCCGCGTTCGTACTTTCCCTACCGCGTTGCTGTGCCGCCCCGACCGCCCGATCCCCGACGACGAACGCGCGAAAATTTCGTTGTTCTCCAACGTGCGCGAAGAGGCGGTGATTTCGGTATGGGACGTGGACAGCATTTACAAAATCCCGCAGATACTTAACGAGCAAGGGCTGGATCGCATCGTTTGCGAAGAGCTGGGCATTGAGCCGCAGCCCGCCGATTTGTCCGTGTGGAGAAAGCTGGTGGAGGCGCTGGATCACCCGCAGCGCGAGATCACCATCGGCATGGTGGGCAAGTACGTGGACCTGACCGAATCGTACAAATCACTGATTGAAGCCTTGCGCCACGCCGGCATCCACACCGCGACGCGGGTAAACATCGAGTACATTGATTCCGAAACGCTGGAAAGCACCGGCGCGGGCGATCTGAAGCGCTTTGACGCAATCCTGGTACCGGGCGGCTTCGGCGTGCGCGGCACGGAGGGCAAGATTGCCGCCATCCGCTACGCGCGTGAAAACAAAATCCCCTACCTGGGCATCTGCCTCGGCATGCAACTGGCGGTGATCGAGTTCGCGCGCCACATGGCGGGGATGGGCGACGCAAACAGCACCGAGTTCGATTTGGCTACCGAACATCCGGTGGTGGCGCTGATCACCGAGTGGCTGGATCGCGATGGCCGGGTGGCGACGCGCAGCGCGGATTCCGATTTGGGCGGCACCATGCGGCTGGGGGCGCAACGCTGTCCGATCAAGCCCGGCACCCTCGCGGCCAGCATTTACGGCGGCGACGTAAACGAGCGCCACCGCCACCGCTACGAGGTCAACAATTATTATGTGCCCGCGCTCGAAAAAGTGGGCCTGGTCATTTCGGCGCGCACGCCCAGCGAAGACCTGCCGGAGATGATGGAGTTGCCGCAGGCGATGCACCCGTGGTTTGTGGGCGTGCAGTTCCACCCCGAATTCACGTCCACACCGCGCGCAGGGCATCCCTTGTTCAAGTCTTTCGTTGAAGCGGCAGCGCGATGCCGGAAAACCGCGCAAACTCCGCAGCAGGCATCGGCATGAGGCTATGCGGTTTCGAGGCTGGCCTGAATCACCCGCTGTTCCTGATCGGCGGGGCAACTGAAAGAGATATGCGGAAAGCTGGGCATTCCCTTCATTTACAAATCGTCCTACGACAAGGCCAACCGCAGCTCCGGCGCATCATTTCGCGGCTGCGGCATGGAGGCGGGACTGAAGGTTCTGGAGCTGGTGAAAACCCGGATCGGCGTGCCGGTGCTGACCGACGTGCATTCCATAGAAGAAATCGCGCCGGTTGCATCGGTGGTGGACGTGCTGCAAACCCCCGCTTTCCTGTGCCGACAGACCGATTTTATTCGCGCAGTGGCGAGCGCCGGTCGCCCGGTGAACATCAAGAAAGGCCAGTTCCTTGCGCCGTGGGACATGAAGAACGTGGTGGAAAAAGCGCGCGCTGCCAGCGGCGAGGACAACATCATGGTGTGCGAGCGCGGCGCATCGTTCGGGTATAACAACCTGGTTTCGGATATGCGCTCGCTGGCTGTCATGCGCGATACAGCTTGCCCGGTGGTGTTCGACGCCACCCATTCGGTGCAGTTGCCGGGCGGGCAAGGAAATAGTTCCGGCGGGCAACGCGAGTTCGTCCCGGTGCTGGCACGCGCGGCGGTGGCGGCGGGCATTGCCGGGCTTTTCATGGAAACCCACCCCGACCCGGCGCGAGCGTTGTCAGACGGGCCGAACGCATTTCCGCTCGGGCATCTGGAGGCGTTGCTGCAAACTTTGAAAATGTTGGATGAAGCGGTAAAGCGGCAAGGATTGATCGAGGAGCAGGTAACTTTGTGCGGCATATAAGTGAGCATGTTAGCCACGAATTTACACGGATGAAACACGGATAAAGTTACGCTGTCATCCGTGGCTATCAGGGTTAATCAGTGGCTGGTTGCAGTTTTTTGCATAAATGAATAAGGGAGTAATGAGATGAGTGCAATCGTTGATGTGGTAGCGCGTGAAATTCTGGACTCCCGTGGCAACCCCACAGTGGAAGCGGATGTGTTGTTGGAATCCGGCGTGATGGGGCGTGCCGCCGTGCCGTCCGGCGCATCCACCGGGACCAAGGAAGCGGTGGAACTGCGCGATGGCGACAAGCAGCGCTACCTCGGTAAAGGCGTGCTGCGGGCGGTGGAATATGTGAACACCGAGATTGCCGAAGCCATCATGGGGCTGGATGCCGCAGAGCAGGCCTTCATAGACCAGACCATGATTGACCTCGATGGCACCGACAACAAATCCCGTCTCGGCGCGAACTCCATCCTGGCGGTTTCCATCGCCGTAGCCAAGGCTGCCGCTGAAGAATCCGGCCTGCCGCTGTACCGCTATCTGGGTGGTGCCGCGCGCATGGAAATGCCGGTGCCGATGATGAATATCATCAACGGAGGCGCGCACGCGGAGGGCGGCGCCGATATCCAGGAATTCATGGTGATTCCGGTGGGTAGCCAAAATTTCCGCGAGGCGCTGCGCTGCGGTGCGGAAATATTCCACAACCTGAAAAAGATTTTGCACCATCGCGGCCTCAGCACCACAGTGGGCGACGAGGGCGGCTTTGCCCCCGCGCTCGGCTCCAACGAGGCTGCCCTGAAAGTCATCGTGGAGGCGATCGAAGCCGCCGGTTACGTTCCCGGCGCAGATGTGGCGATCGGTCTGGATGCTGCCGCTTCCGAGTTCTACAAGGACGGCCAATACCACCTCAAGGCGGATAACATGACCCTGAGCTCCGACCAGATCATAGATCTGTACGCCACTTGGGTGGACAAGTACCCCATCATCACCATCGAGGATGGCATGAGCGAACACGACTGGGATGGCTGGAAGCGGCTCACCGCGCGCCTCGGCAAATCCATCCAACTGGTGGGCGACGATGTATTTGTCACCAATACAAAAATCCTGCGCGAAGGCATCCGGCAGGGCATCGCCAATTCCATCCTGATCAAGGTGAACCAGATCGGTACGCTGACCGAGACTTTTGCGGCAATCGAAATGGCCAAGCGCGCGGGCTACACCGCCGTCATCTCGCACCGCTCCGGCGAAACCGAAGACTCCACCATCGCGGACATCGCTGTCGCCACCAACGCCATGCAGATCAAGACCGGCTCGCTGTCGCGCTCCGACCGCATGGCGAAATACAACCAGTTGCTGCGCATCGAGGAAGACCTGGGCGATTGCGCATCCTATCCGGGGCGCGGCGCGTATTACCAGATCGCCTGACCAGGTCAAACATGAAGCAGAAATTGAAACGTGCCTCCCCTGAAGCCGTTCGTGGTGTGCCCGCAAGGGATAGGCCGTGGCTGTAAGGGGCATTCGCCCCAACGGCACACGCACAGAACGGCCTCCAATAGCTCCACCAACCCTTCGACAAGGTCAGGGCGAACGGTTGTTTATGCGGCATTATTGTGCCGCCATGTTTGAATGCGCTGGATCAAGCTGGCGCTGATCGCGCTGATTCTTCTGCTGCAATACCCGCTTTGGCTGGGCAAGGGGAGCTGGCTGAAAGTGTGGGATCTCAACCGCCAGGTCGAGGCGCAGAAACAAACCAACCAGCAGGCGCAAACGCGCAATGCGGTGCTGGATGCGGAAGTGCGCGATCTCAAGCAGGGAACCGAGGCAATCGAGGAGCGCGCGCGCAGCGAGCTGGGCATGGTCAAGCGCGGCGAGCTGTTTTTTC
>VIKH01000025.1 GCA_008080515.1 Gallionellaceae bacterium
CAGAAAAACCGGAATACGTGTTCCTGGCCGCCGCCAAAGTCGGCGGCATCCACGCCAACCACACCTACCCGGCGGAATTCATCCACCAGAACCTCGCCATCCAGACCGGCGTCATCCACGAATCCTGGCGCAACGGCGTCCGGCGCCTGCTGTTCCTCGGCTCCTCCTGCATCTACCCGCGCGACTGCCCGCAGCCGATGAAAGAAGAACACCTGCTGACCGGCCCGCTGGAAGCGACCAACCGCCCCTACGCGCTGGCCAAGATCGCCGGGATCGAAATGTGTCACGCCTACAACCGCCAGTACGGCACCCAATATCTGGCGGCCATGCCCACCAACCTCTACGGCCAGAACGACAACTACGACCTGCAAAACTCCCACGTGCTGCCCGCGCTGATCCGCAAAATGCACGAAGCGAAAGCGCGCGGCGACAAAGAGATGGTGGTGTGGGGCAGCGGCGCGCCGCGCCGCGAGTTCCTGTACAGCGACGACATGGCGGACGCCTGCATCTTCCTCATGGAACAAAGCGACGAAAAACTCGCGCCGCTGTTTACGGCGGATGCGCCGCCGCTGATCAACATCGGCTGCGGGGAAGATATAACCATCCGCCAGCTCGCGGAAACCGTGGCCAAGGTTGTCGGCTTCGCGGGAGACAGAGTATTCGACACCAGCAAACCGGATGGGACGCCGCGCAAGCTGCTGGATGTGAGCCGCATGAGCGGGCTGGGCTGGACTGCCGGCACGCCGCTGGAAAGCGGGATTGCTCTGGCGTACCAAGATTTTCTGGCTGCTTGCTGCAATGCGGAAACTGGCAGAACACAAAGCTGTAGCGCCCCGGCAAGCGGTCGTCTTGCAGCGGCCAGGGTGTTTTCAGTTTAGCCGGGTTGCGCGCGATGACCTCAGCCAATCAAGGACTATTGCACCGCAGCCTGCACGCCCTCAAGTGGAATTATCTGGGCGCGCTGGTGCGGGCTGGCGCGCAATTTGTTCTGGGTATTGTTCTGGCGCGCATGCTCGGGCCGGAGCCTTTTGGCCTGGTGGCCATTGCCTGGTTGATCTTGAGTCTGGGCAACCTGGTGGCGGACTTCGGGCTGGCGGCGGCGCTGGTGCAGAAGAAAACAATATCGGGCCGGGATATACGCTACGTGTTCACCTTGCAGATGCTGGCCGGCATGGTCATGGCATCCGCGATTGTCCTTGCCGCGCCATGGATCGCCGGATTCTTCAATAATGCCGAAGCCGTCCCGGTGCTGCGCGCCATGGGATGTCTGTTCGTGGTGCAGGCTGCGGGGCAGACGGCGACCGCCCTGCTGCGGCGGGAGATGGACTTCAAACCGCTGCAAATGTACGGGGTCGGCAGCTATCTTTTCAGCTATGCGGGAATCGGGCTACCGCTGGCATGGGGTGGAGCCGGAGTATGGTCGCTGGTCGCCGCGCAAGCTTCCCAGGCAGTCATTTACTCGGTGGCCGTCAATCTGCATGTCCGCCATTCCTGGCGACCGGCCTTCAAAGCGGATGCAGGCGGAATGGCTCTGTTCGGCTCAAAAATCATGGCCAGCAACCTGACCAGCTGGAGCATCAGCAACCTGGATTCAACCATTGTCGGGCGGGTTTTCGGCACGGTTGACCTCGGTTTGTACAACCGGGGCATGAATCTGGTTTCGTCTCCCATGAACGCCTTTACTTCGACTTTGCAAGGTGTGCTGTTCCCGGCGTATTCGCGCGCCAACGGGGATGTCGCATCCGCACGGCGCGCCTATCTTGCCTCGGTCGGACTGATCGCCGCCTTGCTGGTGCCGGCATTTGCCGCTGTTGCCGCCATACCCGACACCGTGATCGCCGGGATGTATGGCGAGCAATGGATGCGGGCCGCAGCGTTGCTCACGCCGCTGGCGCTGGCCATGCCGGTCAATGCGGTGCTGGCGGTCGGCGGCCCGCTGATGAGCGGCCTGGGCGCGGTCGGTCGGGATGCGGCGGCGCAGGCGGCTTGTGCCGTGATCCTTGCCGGAGCAGTCTGGCAGGCTTCCCATGTGTCTCTGGAGACGGTGGCGTGGGCGGTGCTGGGGGTCTATCTGTTGCGGGCGGCACTGATTTCCCATCTGGCTCTGGGGTTGGTGGCCGGCACCTGGAGGCAAGTCGCGCGCGCCCTGATAGGGCCGCTCGCGCTGGGCCTGCTGGCCGCGCTTCTGGCCCGGTCTGCGGATGGATTGCTGGTTGAGCTGGTGTCCGGTCCGCTGCTGCGCTTGTGTGTGGATATCGGGTTCACCGGCGGCGTGATCGGCATCTTGCTGCTGTGGTTTGGGCGGTATCTTCTGGCAGCCGAATCTGTCGCAGTCGCCGCAAAGATAGCGGCCAAGCTGCCTGCGCCGTTTGCCGCATGCGTCAGGAAATGGGAGCCTGCCCGGTGAAATCCCCGCCGCATTTGCTGATTGTCACGATGATGATGCCCAAGGGCGCCACCGGCGTGCAAACCCATTTCAACGCGATCATGCAAGTTGCGGCGGCACAGGGTTTGCGTGCCAGCATCGTCGAGCCGCATCAGGCCGATTCCCGGTTGCGGAAAATTCACGGCGTAACCGGCAGGGCGCTCAACCGCATCAACCCGGAGTGGGCGGTTCTGCTTAACCGGTTTGCGGCGCACCGCTTCCTGTTATCGCTGCTGCGGCGCGCTCTCGGCGCGGTGCGAAACGAGCGCGTGATCGTCTATGCCCAGGATCCGTTGAGCGCCAGGATAGCGCTCGATCTGCGGCGCGAAGGGTTCCGGTTCCGTCTGGTCGGCGCGGTTCATTTCAACCTTTCCGAGGCGCAGGAATATGTCGAGAAAGGCATCGCTGAAGAAAACGGAAGGTTGTGGCGCAGCCTCATGGCCAACGAGCGCGACGTCTTGCCCAGGCTGGATCAGATTGTTTTCGTTTCCGGTTTCATGCAACGAACCGTTGGCGCCAGGTTGCCCGAACTGGCCGGCGTGCCGCAAACCGTCCTGTCAAATTTCCCATCTTCAACGGGGGACGTTGCGCCGGATACGGCGAGCGTACCGGGCGACCTGATCGCCATCGGCACCCTGGAAACGCGCAAGAACCAGGGGTTCCTGTTGCGTGTTCTCGAACAGTGCAACGCCATGGGCAAACGCTACCGTCTCACCCTGATCGGCGATGGCCCCGACCGGGCGGCTCTGGCAGACCAGGCGGGCAAGCTGGGTCTGTCCGGGCAGGTGCGTTTTCTGGGCTATCAGCCCGATGCCGCCCGGCTGATTCCTGGCCACAAGGCCTTTGTCCATGCAGCGCGGATGGAGAGCCAAGGCATCGTGCTGCTGGAGGCGTTGCGCGCCGCCGTGCCGGTATTCGCCGCGCCAGTCGGCGGCATTCCGGAGGTGTTCGACGACGGGCGGGAAGGTTGTTATCTAAATCTGGACGATCCGCGCGATGCGGCGGAGAAGCTGGTTTCGATTCTGGAAGACCCGCACAAATGGCAGCGCATGTCCGCTTGCGCGCGGGAAGCGTATCTCAATCGTTTTCATCCGGGCAAGCTGGGCCGGAAGTGGATGCATACACTGGTGGGGGCGTGAGCGCATGAAAATCGCCATCCTGGGGCCCATCTCCACCGCCAGTGTCGCCCCTTATCTGCATCAGGCGCCGCCGCCGGATTTCCCGCCGGGAACCAGCGGAGCGCCGTTCATGGGCACCCTCATCGGCGCCCTGCTGGAGCGTGGGCACGAGGTGTGCGCAATTACTTTGGGCGGTTGGGCCGCGCGGCACAGCAGGCCGACTTCTCTACCGGGGCGGCGGTTCGAGTTCCATTGCGCACCGATCCGCCGCCACGCGGTGCGCCCGAGGGATGGACACATCGGGCGCATCCTCGATTTCTACGCCTGCGAGCGGCGCGGCATCGGAGAGTTGCTGGCGGCGGCCAGGCCGGATTTCGTACATGCGCACTGGACTTACGAGTTCGGCATGGCGGCGATTGCCAGCGGCAGGCCTTACCTGATTACCGCGCACGACGATCCGGCGGCGGTGCTGAAGCTGTTCAAGGATGGCAGCCGCCTGGTTCGTTACCTCATGGCGCGCAGCGTGCTGAAACGGGCGACCGCCTTGAGCGCGGTTTCGGAATATCTGGAATCCAGAATTGCAAGCCTTGCCGGAGCGCCGATCGAGGTGATCCCCAACCCGCTGGACCGCCGCTTTCTGGAGGCTTCGCAGCAGCGGCTACCGCCCTCCACCCAGGCGGAACATCGCTTCGTGTCGGTCATCAACGGCTGGGGGCGCATGAAAAATGCCAGTAGCGCGTTGCTGGCCTTTGCCCGTGTGCGCGAACAGAGGCGGGATGTTGCCTATCACTTGTTCGGTTCTGACTTTCAACCGGGCGGCCCTGCCCAGCGCTGGGCGGAGGCCAATGGCGCGGCGGGTGGCGTGGTGTTCTGCGGCCCGGTGCCGCACGCCCAACTGATCGGCGAGCTGAAAGCGTCCAGTGTCATGCTGCACCCTTCGCGCATGGAGTCCTGTCCGATGGGCATCGCCGAAGCCATGGCGCTCGGCCTGCCGGTGGTCGGCGGTTGCGATAGCGGCGGAACCGCGTGGATGATCGGCGACGGTGGCCTGACGGTTGACATCAACCGCCCGGAAGAAATTGCCGCAGCGGCAATGCAACTGATTTCAGATGACGCGTTTTACCGGAGATGTTCCGAAGCCGCGACCCGGCGCGTGAAGTGCTTTGCACCCGATGCGGTGGCCGGGCAGTACGAAGCGTTCTACCGCAGGGTGATCGGGAACACCGCCGGGTCTTTTTTTCCGAAACACGCGGCGCAGGGGCGCAACGCATGAAAAGACTTTTCAACCTGCGCCGCTATCCGTTCTATGTGAGAAAGCTGTATTGGGTGGTCGCCTCGCGCGCGCGCTTGCGCCAGGAAGGGGTTTCTCTGGGCGGGGCAATAGAATGCTTTGGCTTGCCTATCCTGGAGTTGTCGAGAGATAGCAGAATCGCTCTGGGTGCCGGAGTGACCTTGTGCTCGGACAGCATGCATACTGCACTGGGAGTCTCGCACCCGGTCATTCTCAGAACGCTATTGCCCGGCGCCACCATTGCGGTCGGAGAGGAAACCGGCCTTTCCGGCACCACGATTTGCGCCGCGAAATCGGTAAGGATCGGGAAACGTTGCCTGATCGGGGCGGACGTGATCATCGCGGACACCGATTTCCATCCCGTTGCGATCGGGGGCAGGCGCTACAAAGGCCCTGCTGATGCGGCCTCGCGCCCCGTCGAGATTGAAGACGATGTGTTTGTTGGCGCCAGAGCGACCATCTTGAAAGGGGTAAGAATCGGCGCGGGCAGCGTGGTGGGCGCGGGTTCGGTCGTCACCTCGGATGTGCCTTCCCATACTGTTGTTGCCGGCAACCCGGCCAGATGCATCGGCATGACAGGCGCGGAGTAAGAGCCGATGGAAATTCTTTCTTACCTTTTCGCCGCGCTGCCTTTTGCCATCGCCTTCCTGGTGGCGCTGGCGTTATGCACCCTGGCTGTGTTGTTCATGAACAGCGCGATGCTGGCTATGGGGGTAGTGGCGACAATCTATTTGCTGGAGGCGTCCTCAATGACGCCGTTCGCCATCAACCTGGGAATCTGGGTTTATCTGCCCGATCTGTTCGTGGCGCTGCTGTCGCCCGCTTTTTTTTACCGGCTGGTGCTGCTGAAGAAATTCGATGCAATCCCGCGCGCCTGGTGGATGCTCGGGACGGTGTGGCTGGGCCTGTTCGTGTGGGGGGTAGTGCGGCACGGCACCGGCGCCGGGGTGGATTTCCGCCCCTTCTTCTATCTCTGGCTGGGCGCGGCTTATCTGGCGACTTTCGATTACAGCGAAGATTTTGCGCGCCGTTGCATGAAATTCCTGGTCGTCATGGGGGCGGGGATTTGCGCGATCGCCTATTACCGCTGGACGATGGGGGCGCTTGACTACGAGTATCACCGCGAGCTCGAAAGGCTGGATACCACCGGCGTTGCCCTGCCCAGAGTCATGACCGCCGGTCACGCGCTGATTCTGGCTTGCGCCTTGATTGTTGTAGCCAGCCAGGCAGTGATCGGGCGGGTCAAGCCGATGGCCTGGCTACTGGCGGGGTTATTTGGCATCACGGTCGTCGCGTTGCAGCATCGCTCGGTATGGGTGGCCGCCGGTGCGGGGTTTATCGCGCTGGCATTAATGCTCCGGCATTTGCGCTCGGGCGCAGGATCGAAACTATTATCCCTGGTGCTGGCGGGAGCGGTGCTGCTGCTGGTGATCGCGGCCAGCGGTCGCTTTCAGGGGGCGGTGGATTCGGTACAGGATCAGGCAGTGCGGGCGACCAGCACCACCGGCGGGACATTTGTCGGGCGGGTCGAGGGCTGGAAAGGCTTGTTGAACCAGTGGGCTGGCTCCGGCTCGCCGGTGACTTATCTGGTCGGCAAACCGTTCGGCAGCGGATACGAGCGCTACGCTTCGGATATCGGCTCGCAAAAAGTGGGGTATATGCCCCACAACTTCTATGTGCAGTTGCTCTACCGGGGCGGGCTGGTAGGGTTGGCGGCTTTTCTTTGGGCAGCGGTGCAGTGCCTGAAGGTGTTGCGAGACAGGCTGCGCGACAGGAAAGATACCGCCGCCCCTCTGCTGTTCGCCATGCTGGTCGCGCAACTGGTGTATTACGTCCCTTACGGTATTGATTATGGCCAGATGATTCTGTTCGGCCTGCTGCTCGGGATGATTGCCGGTGCGCGGACGCAAACCAAACCCGCCAGCCGCAAGACCTTTGCCGGAAACGAATTACGGGCACCTCTAAAAATTCAGAGCTCGCCCAAATGCCCCACAAGGGGACGCCGATCCGCTACGGGCAAAAGCGGCCCGTGCGGAGTCGTCAGCAAGGCGCAGAAAAAATTTTGCAGCGCCGCATCTGGTTGATATGTCAGCAAGAGATTTTTTCTGCAACACGGCAGTTGGGATGAAATGTGAATTTTTAGGGAAGCGCTGATTTATTCCGTTCGTCTTGAGATTCTATGGTTTTCGTCAAGCATTTTTTGTAATCCTTTCCGGGTCAAAGACTGACCCGGGTCAAAGACTGACTTGTAATGATGGATAGACCATGCGGTTCGGGCTATTTTGCGGGCGATGATCACCAGCGCCGCGGTCGTGCTCCAGCCCAGGGCGCGGTAATGCTCATAGATAGGCTTCCAGACTTTGGACTTGACCGCGGCCATGGCGGCGTTGAACAGGAGGCGGCGCAGCTCGGCCGGGCCGCGTTTGGACAAGCGCCTGCGCCCGATCTTGTTGCCGGAGTCGTTGGCCCTGGGGTCGTAACCGACGAACGCGACAAACGCGTCCGCTCTGCGGAAAGGAACCCGCTCCAGCGTATTGGTCAGCGCCATGCCCACCACGGGGCCGACGCCCACGATGGTTTGCAGCCGTTGCTGTGCATCCGCATGTTGCGGCGAACAACTGGCAAGCGCAGACATGGCGGCGTCAACCCTGGCGATCAGGGCATCAAGTTTGAGCAACACGGCTTTGAGTTCGGCGGAAAAGCCACCCAAGTCGCGCATCGTCAACTGGAGCGAGCTCTTGATGCGCACGATTTTGGCGCGCCGCCGGATCATCCGGTCGAGCTTGCGCTGGCTGGCGGTAGGCGGCGTGTACGGGCGCAAACGGCTATGCTCTCGAGCGACGAGACGGGCGATCAGTTCGGCGTCCACCCGGTCGGTTTTGGCGCGGTTACCCATGGCACGGGCATAGTGCTTGGTATCCAGCGGGTTGAGCAAGAATACGGTATGGCCTTGCGCGTGCGCCAGATCGGCCAGCAACTCGTGATAGCCGCCCGTGGATTCCAGGCCGATGCGGCTACCGGCGGGAAGAGATTTCAGCCAGGCCAACAAAGATGCACGCTGGTTGGCAACACTGTGAACGGGAAAGCTTTGCGCGGAACAAGCAACAACGACCGCGTCTTTGGCGACGTCCGCACCGATGTCCAGAAAGGTTTGCATGATAGTAGCCTCCAGAAGTAAAGTAACGACGCTGGGGTGGCACACACCGACGTTAGCTTGCGTTCAAATCGGCGGTCAATGTACGTTGCCGCCAGATTCCTCATCGACGTTTGGGGTGTGGGTGGGAGAGTTCTCACTAAGTCTGTCCGCAGTGCGGCAGATGCCTGTCGATGTCCCTCCACCCCGGCTCCATTTAGACTCCGAGAAGAGCCAGAAACACCATACAAGACGGAGGAATAAATCAGCGTTTTCTTAGAGGTGCCCTTATGCAAAGCCAGTTGAGGGAATGGGGTAGCAGCGCGCACTTGCCGGGGAACGGGCAAGGCGATATGCCCGAACCGAGTATCGCCGCCGTTCTGACCTGCTTCAATCGCAGGGATAAAACTGCGGCGTGCCTCGATGCTTTGCTCGTTGCGGCAGAACGGCTGGCGGGCCGCTTCCGGCTGCACGTGATCGTCACCGATGATGGCGGCAGCGACGGCACGGGCGAAATGCTGCGCAGCCGTTTCCCGCAGGTGGAGATATTGCAGGGCGATGGCGGGCTGTACTGGAACGGGGGCATGCGCCTGGCCTTCGGTCGGGCGCTGGAGCAGGGCCACGATTATTATTTGTGGTTAAACGATGACACCACTTTATTTCCGGATTGCCTGGAACGCCTGCTGGCGGCGCACGACGCGCTGTTTGCCGGAACCGGTCGCGGCGGGCTGGTGGCCGGTTCGGCCTGCAACGAGCGGGGGCGCGTGAGTTATGGCGGATTGCGCCGCAAGACCGGCGGCAAGGCCTTGCAGTTTTATCTGGTGGAGCCTTCCACGCAGTTCCAGCCTTGCGAAAGCGTCAACGGCAACTGCCTGCTGGTTTCGGCGGAGGCGGCAAGGCGGCTCGGCAATCTTGAGAAGGCGTTTGTGCATTGCATGGGCGACATGGACTACGGCCTGCGGGCAACCAGGATGGGAATCCCGATCTGGGTGATGCCGGGTTTTGCGGGGGAATGTGGCAACGACAATCTGCTGGAAGGCTCGTATCTGGATCAAACTCTGCCATTTGCGGTGCGCTGGAAAAAGGTGCTATCGCCCAAGGGGCTGGTGCCTAAAGCCTGGGGCACGTTTTGCATGCGGCACGCGGGGCCGTGGTGGCCGGCATATTGGGTTTGGCCCTACGCCAAAATAGTGCTCACTTCGATCATGGCGCGCCTTCCATTTTTTTCTGGAAAGGCTTGAGCGATGCAGGCAAAAAATCTCTCAATCTCTCCCCAGTTGTCTGGCTTTCTCGATTTTGTCCGGTGGCTGGCCGCGCTGCTCGTTGTTTTGGGGCACGTCAGGTTGCTGTGGTGCGCCGAATACGCGAGCGTGCAAGACAACTCATTGCCGGTGAAACTCTTTTATTTTGCTACCGGTTTCGGCTCCGAAGCGGTCATGGTGTTTTTTGTGCTCAGCGGGTTTCTGGTTGGCGGGGGAGCGTTGCGGAAATGGCATAACGGCACATATAGCGCACGAGATTATTTCATCAGCCGGTTCAGCCGGATTTACACGGTGCTTTTCCCGGCGCTGGTTTGCGGTGGTTTGCTGGATTGGATCGGCCTGCAATATTTTAACGGGACGGGGCTTTATACCAATTCTTCGATCTACCACTCGCCGCTGCTGAATTTTTCTGTCGCCAACAATCTGGATTGGGCGACGTTCCTGTCCAACCTGGCCAACTTGCAGGGTATCCTGACCAGGCATTTTGGAAGCAACGGGCCTCTGTGGTCGCTGGCATTTGAATGGTGGTATTACTGCCTGTTCGGCCTGATGCTGGAAGCGTCAGGGAGAAAGGGCAATGACCCGGCGCTTTGGTTTCTCGCTTCTGCCGCACTGATCGCGCTGATCGTGCTGCCCGCAAAATTGCTGCTGTATATGCTGGTGTGGGGAGCGGGTGTCTGGGCGGCAATGTTCGACCCGCAGCGCTTCAGGCTTTCCCCGCTTGCCGGTTGCGTGTTGTTCGTTTCGCTGCTGGCCGGATCGAGGTTGTTCCACATCCTGCTGGATGGATACGTTGACCGTTTGCCGGGCGCGATGTTTATCCGGTTTGCGCCGAATTTATTGCTGGCAGCAGGCTTTTCGCTGCTGGTAATTTCCTTGCGGAGCGCGGGGTGTGCGACCGTCCGCTCTTTGACCTTCCACAAGCAGATGGCAGATTTTTCCTACACCGTCTATCTGATGCATGTCCCTTTGCTGGTATTGATCGCGGCCATATTGAGCAGCAATCACGGGGTGCCGCTTTCTGTTGCGCCCACCTTTGAGGTTCTGTTGTTTTTGGCGGCTCTCCTTTTGTCGGTTTACCTTGCCTTGTATTTGTTTTCGCTGCTTACGGAGAGATTTACGCCAAACGTGAAGGCTCTCCTGATGGGGTTGTTTGTTCCGAGCCGTCTTAAAACGGAAGCCGGGAGTAATTGATGCTTCTGGAAATTAAATTGGCCACCATAACCGGAATAACCGGCCTTGTATTTGCGATGGGGCCTATACCGGTTATGGCGGCGGCAGGAACCGATTTCGCGGCACCGGCCGATCTATATCAGGAAGCCACTGCCGGGCGCGAGCCGGTCATCGGCGCATCCTACTTCGGCACCCATTTCCACCGCCTCGTGTTGAATCCCGGCGAGAGGGCATTGCTGACGCATTGGCCGTCTTCCCGCATCGGCGCGATCCGGTTGTGGGATTCGGGCACCCTCTGGTCCGAAATTGCCACGCAGCCGGGCCAATGGAAATATGAACGCATGGACAGCTACGTCGAGCAGGCGGTCGTCCGCGACGCCGACATTCTCTATACCCTGGGCGGAACCCCGCGCTGGGCATCCGCGCGGCGCGACGAGCCATGCCCTTACGGTCTGGGTTGTGCGGCTGAACCGGTGAGAATGGCGCATTGGGAGGAGTATGTGCGCCGCGTGGTGCAGCGCTATCGCGGTCGCATCAAGGCTTACGAGCTCTGGAACGAGCCGCATTTTTCCGATATTCCCCGCGACCGCAACGCGCCGGGTTTTTACACCGGCAGCGTCGCCCAGATGGTCGAGATGGCGAGAATCGCGCGCAAGGTTCTGGATGAAAACGACCCCAATGCCGTGCTTGCTACACCGGGGTTCGGGAACGGCCCGGACCGGCTGGAGTTATTTCTTGAGGCTGGCGGGAAGCAATACATTCAGGCGGTCGCCTACCATTTCTACTCCAGAAATTCGGATGAGTTTGCCAAGCAGATTGTTGAAGTGCGCAACATCATGAAACGGCAAGGGCTGGAAAATCTCCCGCTGTGGAATACCGAAACGGGTGTGGGGGTGGATGCGGAGGGCGGATTGCCGCCAGCCGGGAACCGGGCCTTGTCCTACCCGGAAGCCGCTGCCCGCTTCGCGCAATACCTGGTTGTCGGCGGAGCGGCCAGTTTGGAGTATTTCTATCATTACGCCTGGGATAACGAGCGCAGCGGCATGATGGACCGGTCTGGTGCAACTTTACCCGGCCGGTTTGTGTATGAAAAAGTGCAGGAATGGCTGCTCGGCGCCAGAATGCTCGGTTGTAAAAAGGCCTTGCCGCACGCCGTTATTTGCGAAGGAGAGCGGGATGGAGCCAGGTTTGCGGTCGCGTGGTCGGAAGCTGAACAGCCTTATTTCCTGCCCGCGCCGCCGGGTTGGGTCATCGCTTCCCTGGAGCGCATGCCGGGTGCCGGTGACATACCGCAGACCTCGCTGGTTTGGGCCGAATTGAATTCCTGGCCGCTCTATATCCGGTACCAGCCCGCACCATGAATCCGGTGCCGGAAACCACCAGCGCAGGCCGCGACGCTTGCGGTGCGCATCCGGACAGCTCGCTGTTGTTTGCCACGGCGTTCTACCATGCGGCAGGCCGCTCGCCCAACGCATGGACGTTTTCCGAGCAATCCAAGCTGGCCATGTACTACCGCTGCATGGTGGTCTGCTACGCCTCGATACGGCGCCTGTACCCGCAAGCGCAACTGGCGTTGTTCACCAACCGGGAACTGTCCGAACCCTATAGCGGGCAACTGCGATCGCTGGGGGTGAGCACGGTGATTTGCGCCGACCGGTATGTCGGCGACCGCACTTTCAGGAACGGTTTTCCGGGCTGCCTCTATACGCTGGATGTCATTGAGCATCTGGCGCTCCATCCCCGCAGCGATTTCAGCAGCCTGATCCTGATAGATTCGGATTGCATCTTCCGCTACCGGCTGGGTGGAATGCCGGATAACCTGGCGAGCGGGTGTGAGGCATGCTACGCCTACGCGCCGGGTTACCCGGTCGGCATGGTCGTCAACGGCCAGTCGCGCGCAACGCTGACGCTGGCGTTGCGTTATTTCTCCGGGCAGATGGCCGCTTCCCCGATCCAGTTGTATGGCGGCGAATTTTACGGCTTGGCCGCCACATCGTTGCCGAAATTGGCAGCGCGCATCGAAGCCTTCTGGGCCTGGATGAAAACGCAAGGTGCGGCTACCTTTGGCGACAGCCTGACGGAAGAGCATGTCATGAGCGTCGTTCTGGCCCAGACTGGCGACACTGTGCATAGCGCGAACGGTTTGATCAAGCGCATCTGGACTGCATCGGCTTTTTCGACGGTGGACGGTAGCGAAGCCGGATTGCCGGTCTGGCATCTGCCTGCAGAAAAGAAAAAAGGCTTTGCCAAACTGTACCGGTACTGGTTGCGCCACGATGGCTTTGCCGGGTTGAGCGACGAGGGTTTCAGGGCGCTGGTGGACCAGTTCATCCCCCTGCGTGCGGGAGGCAGGGAATATCCGGGGAGGACTGCCCTGCTCAGGCTGCGCGGTGCAGCCAGGTTTCTGGTGACGGGCCGCGCGTGATGGCGGTACTGCCAACTTCCTGAAACGAGGAACTTACACACATAGAGAGGTAATATTTCCGCCACAGCCATCATTGACAATAGTAACAATTTTGTTAATATTCGGCATGAGCTACACCATCGTCTATTACAGTGAAGCGGTGCAGGAAGAAATACGGGCCTTGCCTGCCACTCTGCTTGCCAGATATTTCTGCTTGACTGATCGAATGGAAGAATATGGGGCAAATCTGGGTTATCCGCACACCGAGGCATTTGGCGACGGATTGTTTGAACTGAGACTGAAAGGTGTTGAAGGCATTGCGCGAGTTTTCTATTGCACATTGGTCGGGAAGCGCATCGTAATGCTGCATGGCTTTGTCAAGAAATCACCCAAGACCCCGCCCAAAGAACGGCGGATTGCTGAAGCGAGAATGAAGGAGATTAAAAATGCGAACTCACGCTGAACTTAAAGCAAAAGCGCTGGCGAACCCAAAGGTTCGTGCTGAATATGAGCGCCTGAACCGCGAGGAATTTGCCATTCTTGACGAGATCCTGGCTGCGCGCCGCGAAGCTGGATTAACCCAATCACAAGTAGCGGAACGCATGGGCACTAAAGCTCCTGCTGTTGCGCGATTGGAAAGCGCATTGGCATCGGGCAAGCATTCGCCAAGCTTGAATACCCTGCGCAAATATGCTGCGGCTCTCGGCAAGCGCATTGAAGTGCACCTGGTTTGATTCTGCTGAATTTGTGGCTCGTGTATTCACGCTTGTGATCTGTGGATCATGCAATGCCGCAGCCACCGCTGACGATACACCAATACGGCGATCCGTCTGCCGCAACAGCATCACGCCGCCGTCCGAGCTGATTGCCCCACCCTGGAAATTCGCCTCGATCACGCGTCGTCCAAGGCGCCAAAATTCCATTTCGTCAGCGGTACACTTTGGCATCGGCACGCCCCCTCACATGATCTTGTCCGCACCAGTTTCTAATCGCGCATCTGCGTGTTCTGCTTCTTCAGCGCGCCATCCACCACTGCGGGAAGGATGGCGTTAATGCGGCCACAGGCTGCGCGGTGCAGCCAGGTTTCTCGTGATGGGCCGCGCGTGATGGCGGTACTGTCAACTCTTTGAAATATTCCCAGGCGACAATGGCGCTATCAGAAAACTCACCGAGAGCGGTCGCAACATGGGTCTGACCCACGAAATAGAATTGCAGCGGGACTACTATGCTCGATTCTCGATGTGGGCTCCGGCACCGGAAGAGGCCTGCTCTATCTGAAAACAATGTTCCCGGACTTGCGGGTGGCCGGGGTTGAGCCGTCGCCCGATTTGCGCAAGATCGGCCACGACAAGGGCCTGAGCCAGGAAGAGCTGGCTGATGGAGACGCCATGAATCTGGCGTTTGCCGACAGTTCTTTTGATCTGGTTTGCGAGTTCGGCGTGTTGCACCACGTAAAATTTCCCCGGCAGATGATCGGCGAAATGTTGCGTGTGGCCAAGTCCGGCATATTTATCTCCGATAGTAACCATTTTGCCTGCGGCTCGCTGCCCAGCCGGATCACCAAGCGGCTTCTGCGCCGCACCCATCTCTGGAAGGCGGCCTACTGGTTGCGCACCGGGGGCAAGGGTTACACGATCAGCGACGGGGATGGCCTTTCCTACGCTTATTCCGTGTTTGACGATTACGATTACATCCGCAGTTGCTGCGGGCATGTGAACATGGTCAATACCTGCGGCAACGGGGCCGACCCGTTCCGCTCCGCGCAGAACGTGGCCCTGTTTGCGCGCAAGGATCAATCGCTCCTTCAGGGACGGCTTTGAGGTTGCGGAAGCCCGGCAGCAGGTTCCATCGCTAAACTGCCGTTGCATCGGGCAAGGCGCCCTGGAAGGCTGCCGCGACCCGGTCGGCGGCTATGCGCACTCCGCAGATGGTGAGGGTGAGCCGAATGGCTCATGCAAGCATCACGCCCCTGTAACAAGACAACTTCATACTGCGCCTTGGAGATGAGGCCGTCTGCGATGGCAGGCGGTATCGTCGCAAAATTTCTGCTTTACGGGGTGTCTTGATGAAAGTTTTTCGATTTTCCGCCAGTGTGTTGGCCATTACGCTGGGTGCGGCTGGCTCCGCTCAAGCTGATCTGCTCGGGGTGACGCAAACCTTCCCGGATATCAGCCTGTCCACCAGCTACCTTATCTACGATCACAATGGCGTGGATGCCAACACCGGCCTGCTCAGGGTGGTTGCCAACGCATCTACCCTCAACGAGGGAATGGCTGCGGGCAATTCCACTTTGACCCAATCGTACCTGGGTCCAGGCGACTCTACCCCTGACGTGATGTTGAGCTTCCAGATCCGCAACGGCAATGGAGGCTTTGCGCTTGGCAGTTTTGCGGGCGGCAACGTGAGCATCGGCTACGGCACGAGTCCGGCGAATACCAGCAAGTTTTCCTGGCAGGGCGCGATCACCGCGTTCGGATTTCAGGCCGACGGCAGGGCTTTCGATGCTGCCTGGAGTGTGGCCGCCGACCAATACCTGAACATGCCCGCGAGCCTTGGCCAGTTTGTCGGCGGTTTGCTGACAGGGGGCGCGGGCGGAATCAAGATATCCAACAGCGCGGGGTTCGGGGCTGCCAATTTTGGAAATGACTGGGTTTTTGCAACCAATGCGAACAGCCCGACCATCAACAGCTACCTTGGGGGGCTGACGACTCCGCTAAAAATCAACTCTACGGTCCTGGTTGATACGTTTGCCACACCCGTGCCGGAATCGGACACTTTCCTGCTGATGACCGTCGGCCTGGCTGTGATCGCCCAGATTGCGCGGCGGCGCAAAGCGCTGAAGTGCACATCCGGCAATTGCGCGTAATAGTGAGAGGAATGCACATGAAGTTACCTAAACCATTTTCCGGCCTGTGCTTGGCAATCGGGCTGTTTGCAGGAGCCTCGCATTCCCAGGCGGCGCTTCTGGGGCTGACGCCGGGTGAACCCACCGTAGATTTCGGCGGGGCAGGCATCATCAGCTTCGAGGCTGCCACCGGGTTGGTGACCCTCTCCGGCCAACCCGCCACGCTGTTCCAGACCGAACCCTTCTTGTACGGGGAAATTCTGGGCACGGGGGCAGATGACGAAAAACTGATTACGGTTCAATTCCACGTAGATGCCACAGGCAATTTTGTGTCCGGGGTGGACGGGCCAGATCTGATCGTCAAGGGGGCAATTGATGTAGATTTCGACGGCATAGCGGACTACGACGGCATCCTGCTGGAGGCCGAGGTCAGCCAGTTCGGCTACGAGAATGGCGCGGCTGGGGGAAATGACGGCTTCGACCTGCGCTTCAACAGCGTGGGCGGTGTGCTGGCACCCCTGTATGGCAGCAACGAGCTGGCGCTCAACGTGATCAGCGAAACCAGCTCCGAGTTCCTCTCCCCCTTTGCCGGCGATTTTTCCGCAAATTTCGTGGGTCAGGCCAAGGGCCTGCTGGGCGCTACCGTTCCCGTGAATCCGCCCGGCCCCGTCGCCTGCCTGCTTGACGTGGATGCAACCTGACGGCAAGTCCAAATGCCGGATCAAGGTGTCAAAATCTCCGAAACACTGGGAACATGTGGATCATGAATACGGGGGGCGTAGCTACCGCCGCTCCCAATACGGCATGCACGGGCACATCGTGCCCCCCTGGGCGAGCCGGTATCCGGCCACTGCCGTGACCTTTACCTACGTGATCACGAACACCGGAGCGACACCGGTCAGCAATCTGAATGTGGCCGACTCGTTCGAGGGGCCGGTGGCCGGCGTGCCTGCAACTTTGGCTCCGGGCCAATCGGTAACGCTTACGCGGATCGAGGGACTCAGCGAAGGTGTGGACAACACCGTTACGGTGATGGGCGCGTATCAGACTGCCGTGTGTGCCGACAACGACATCGTCATCGTCAAGGACAAACTCCGCGATCGGCGCCGCCATGATGAGGATCACTTCAAGGACAAGGGCAAGCGGGACTGAAGCGTCACCCTCGCGCCAACAGACCGCCCCTCGTGGGCGGTTTTGTTTTTCTGTCAGCCCATTTTCAGCGGCGAGCAAAAGGGGGCGGCAGGTTGATCGCGCGTGACCGATCATGCCCCAATGAGGTGCCAAGCAACGCCAGAGCTCCCAGCGACTTGAACTTGGTGGCGGCAATTCCGGCCTTGATGGATGCGGTGAAAGCCAGGGTGCAGGCCTTGCGCGATGCTGATCCAGGCAACCAGCAGCCGGTGCCGGTTGATCTAGTGACCGCATCCGGCAGCGGACTCGACCCGCACATCAGCCCGGCGGCGGCGGAATACCAGCTTGCCCGCGTGGCGCGGGTGCGCAACCTTGACCCGGACACCGTGCGCAAGCAGGTGACTGAACACACCGAAGGGCGCCAGTTCGGCATCCTGGGCGAGCTACGGGTGAATGTGCTGGAACTCAACCTCGCGCTGGATGCGGCGCGCTAATTCGTAGGGTGGGCACGTTTTTTGTGCCCACGCGGATGCCGTGCTGGAATATGATGGACACTGACCGCGTGGGCACACAAAACGTGCCCACCCTTGGCTTTCCTGAATAGAAGGAGCATTCCATCGTGACATTACCTCAAGGCTCTAGAGAGCATATTGATCATCTTGCTGGCGAAACGCTGCAAAAATTTGAGCAAGTAGCTAAGGAGGCTCGTGCCAAACTTAGTGCTGCATCGGGTGCGACACCTGACGCACTAGTCAATATCAACACGCTGACTTCTGGCAGTGCGGTGCAAAAACTGGCACAGATTAGTGCAGAGAACCGGGCAAGTCATGAACAACTCGCCAAAGAGCCAGCCATCTCCCGAGTTGTTGTCGAAGATAAGAACGGCAATAGACAAATCTTCTTTATCTGTCGAGCCACACCGATACTCGGCATGGCCAGTTATCGCTCGCCTGTTGGACGATTGGCTTCATTGCCTGTCGGTGAAGAGCTGTCCCTGCCAACCGGGAAAGTTGAAGTACGAGAACGAGCACAGCTTCACCCGAAATCAACAGGAGATGGCTGGGACTCCATCAACTCCGTAATCGAGGGAGATAACTACGGCCCCATTACCATCGAGTCTTTTCGTGCGTTGCTGGAAAGCGTTGCAGTTGACGAACGTGGCGAAGATGTGTTGGAAAGCCTGCTAGCGCAGGAGAGTGAATCGGCGAATATTCTGGAGGGAATTCGCCGCAACGTGATTACCCAGATGGGGCTACGCGATCAGCCAATCCTTGACCGGTATCAGGATGAGATTTTCCGATTGCCGCTCGGTAGCCGTCTACTCATCCTTGGCCCTCCTGGCACGGGAAAGACCACGACACTAATACGTCGTCTTGGGCAAAAGCTGGACTCGGCGTTTTTAGATGAAGATGAGCGGCGCAACGTCGAAGCAACAAGTGCTAATAACGCCTTACCGCACGGCCAAAGTTGGTTGATGTTCACACCAACTGAGCTGCTGAAGCAATACGTCAAAGAGGCATTCGCCCGCGAGGATGTTCCCGCGCCTGAGGAGCGTATCAAAACGTGGTTTGACTATCGCCGCGAACTGGGGAGGCGCGTGCTAGGCGTATTGCGAACCGCATCGTCCAGCGGCATCTTTGTGTTGAAAGATTCTCTGGAGAGCATTGAGCACGAAACGCAAGAGAGCATGAGTGACTGGTTTGACGATTTTGACGTATGGCGCAAATCTGTATTCGTTGATGAAATCCGCCTAGCTGCCGAGGAGTTAAGCCAAGACACGGACGGACAAATTGCCGAACTCGGGAAGCGCCTGCTATCAATCACGCAAGTGAGTAGAGCAGGCTCCATTACCGAACTGTTTACTGCCATCAATACAGAATCCAGCCGCATACAGGACATGATCTTCAGAATGAAAGCGGTAACTGACAAGAAGATTCGTGAATCGTTAACCCTACAGTTAAATCGCAACCGGTCATTTCTGAATGAACTGGCTTCGTTCATTGATGGCCTGCAAGAAGCAATGGTTGCGGAAGGTGACGAGGCCGACGATCAGGATGGCGACGACGAAGAGGATGTAAATCAACCAAAAACACCGGTGGCTAAGGCTCTATCCGCCTACAACCAAGCTGTTCGTTCTCAAGCACGGGCACAAGCCAAAAAACGGAGCTTGGGCAAGAACACCCGAACAGGAAAAATCCTAGAATGGATAGGTGACCGTACCTTGACTGAGAGTGACCGGGCTGCGGTGGGAGCCAGCCTTCTCGTTCAGGCTCGTGCACGACACTTTGTGAATCCGGTAAAGAAATTCATTGACGGCATTCCAAGACGGTATCGCGCTTTCCGACGACTGCGCCAAGGGGAGGGAAAATGGTACAGGAAGGATGCTTTCAGCCACACTGACATTCACCCTCTGGAACTTGATGTTGTTCTCTTGGCAATGCTGAGAAGCAGTGGCGAACTGCTTAGCGTGGCAAGCATTATGCGCGACATTGACACTCCGGCTTGGTCGTCACTCAAACCCATCCTCGATTTGTACAAAAACCAGATTCTCGTTGATGAGGTGACAGATTTTTCTCCGGTGCAAATCGCCTGCATGGCAGCGTTAGCGCATCCTCGCTTACGCTCATTTTTTGCTTGTGGTGACCTCAATCAACGTCTTACGACGTGGGGCATCAACTCACTGGACGATATGAAATGGGTGTACCCAGAAATCGAAATCAAAAAAATCACAGTATCCTACCGGCAGAGCCGTCAGCTTAACGAGCTGGCAAAGGCGCTGATCCGAGCGGTAAGCGGCACCGACAGTGGTGTGGCATTGCCCCTGCATGTGAACTCCGAAGGGGTCCAACCTGTATTGGCAGAAGACATGCCAGACCGTGCGGGGATAGTTATTTGGCTGGATGAACGCATCCGAGAAATTGATTCCTTCCTTCCGCAACTACCATCCATCGCGATTCTGGTGAACAGCGAGGAAGAGGTGCAAGGCATCGCGAGTGCGCTGGACTCGATTCTGACAAGCCTGAATATTCGTGCAGTTGCTTGTCCAAATGGACAGGTCATGGGGCAAAGCAATGATGTGCGGGTGTTCGATGTTCAACACATCAAGGGGTTGGAGTTTGAAGCAGTGTTCTTTGTTGGCATCGATCAACTTGCCACAATGCACCCAGGGCTCTTCGACAAATACTTGTATGTGGGCTCGACACGTGCCGCTACATATTTTGGGATGATCTGTAACGGTAAACTACCATCGGCCATTGCTAACTTACGTCCGATGTTTGCGGAATCTTGGAGGGTGTGAGCCATGAGCAACATCAAGCTGTTTCAATCGAAGCAGATTCGTTCCATCTGGGACGACAAGACTCAACGCTGGTTCTTCGCTGTCGTGGATGTTGTCGCGGCTTTGTCGGAGAGTCAGAACCCTCAAGTCTATTGGCGAGTGCTCAAAAAAAGGTTGCTGGGTGAGGGCAATGAAAGCGTTACAAATTGTAACGCTTTGAAAATGACTGCGCCTGACGGGAAGCAACGGCTCACCGATGTGGCGGACACCGAGCAATTGCTCCGCATCATCCAGTCCATCCCCTCGCCCAAGGCCGAACCCTTCAAACGCTGGCTGGCGCAGGTGGGTTACGAGCGCCTCGAAGAAATCGAAAACCCGGAACTCGCTGCCACGCGGATGCGCGAGCTTTATAAGGCCAAAGGCTACAGCGATGAATGGATCGAGAAGCGTGTGCGCGGCATCGCCATCCGCGACGGTGCGTGGTTGTTGCCGCTTCAGCGGCTTTACAACCACGGCCTACCCCTTGCGGGTGAGTTGACCAACGAATGGAAAAAGCGCGGCGTGAAAGAACAGCGCGAATATTCCATCCTTACCGCAGAGATCAGTCGCGCCACTTTTGGCATGACCCCAGCCGAGTACAAGGAATTCAAGAGCCTCGACAAACCGGCGGACAACCTGCGCGACCACATGAACGACCTGGAGCTTATTTTCACCATGCTGGGCGAAGCCTCCACTACCGAGATTGCGCGTAACAAAGACGCGCAGGGTTATATCGAAAACCGCGATGCAGCCGTGGAAGGCGGATCAGTGGCCGGGCGTGCGCGGCGCGACTTGGAGAAGAAATCGGGGAGGCGCATTGCCAGCAAAGAGAATTTCAAGCAACTCCCCGAGGCAGCGGCACGCAATAAGTTGAAGAAAGAAAAGTAGCGGATACTGAAGCGTTGCCCTCGCGCAAGCAAACCTCTCTCGGGTCGGTTCCGATTTCTTTCTCCTATAAGCCGGACGAGCCGGAACCAAACAGGCCTGCCTGCGCGCTGCGCGCAAGCGGGTCGCACGCAGGCAGGGAAGCCTCCCGCGAACCCCCTCCCTTGACGGGAGGGGGCAGGGGGTGGGTGAACGGTGAAAGTCGCTCGATGACTCGGGGTTCACCCCCACCCTCCTTCGGCAAGTTCAGGACAGGTCAAGCCTCACCCGTCAAGGGGGAGGGAATATCCTGGCGCGTCTGAAGGAGGCTCCATTCTGTTCAAGTCTGCTCAAAAAATGTGAAGAGTTGTCTCGTAAGAGACTATTGCCAGCTTCGCGCGGTTTGGGCTGCGGTTACGCCAGGCCGCTTCATAATGGTGTCATATAACTGGTGCAGACTCCGCCGCTATGCCGGAATGGAGGACGCACACTTGGATTCATCGAGAAAGCAGCCACAAAACAATGTTGCCGCCAGGCCCTGGATCGCGGTATTTGATCTGAACGTAACCGGGAACAGCCCGGCCGGCAGTTGTGTGCTGGCGGAGGTGCTCGGCCTGGCGGACGAGTTCGACATTACCGTATTTTCGGACGCTTTCGACGGCGGCGCCGCCGGGCTGGAGCGCTCGGGGTGCGGCGCGCATCAGCAGAAGCGATGCGACGATATGCCAGGCAATGGCGGCGCCGGGCGGGTGCGTTGGGTAAGGGTACCGTTGCCGGCGAAACCCGGATTTCTGCGCTACATGGTTTTCAGCCTGCTGGCGCCCGGCATGTTGCGCAAGCACATCGCCGCGCGCGGCGCACCGCCGATATTGCTCCAGGCGACCCAGGGCCAGTTTCCGGGCGCCGATATCTGTTACGCCCATTTCTGCCACCGCGCCTATCTGAAGCAGCAATGGCAATCACAGAACGCGCGCGGGTTGCGCAGGCTGGTGCGCTGGATCACGCACCGCTACAACGCAGAAACCGAGCGGCGATCTTTCCTGAAAGCATCTCTGGTGGTGGCGCCGTCCAGGGGGCTGGCGAAAGTGCTGGCGGAGACTTACCCGTTCCTCGAGAACCGCATTCTTACCATTCCCAATCCGGTTGATGCCGCGTCGTTTGCGCGCCCGGAGGGGTTTGACCGCAACCCGCTTCTCGCGCAACTCGGCCTGCCGGTTGGCGCGCGCGTGCTGTGCTTTGCGGCGCTGGGCAATTTCTCGCACAAGGGGCTGGGCATATTGCTGGAAGCGCTGGCCGGGATAGATGACCGGGCAGTGCGGCTGATGGTGGTGGGCGGCAATGCCGGGGAGATCGCCGAATTCTCCGTGCTTGCGCGCAATCTCGGCGTGTCTCACAGGGTCGTCTTTACCGGGTTCCAGCGCGATATCCGCCCGTATTTATGGGCGGCCGATCTGTTTGTGCTGCCTTCCCTGTGCGAAACCTTTGCGCTGGTGGTGATGCAGGCGATGGCGGCGGGGGTGCCTGCTGTTGTAACCCGTTTGCACGGGGTGGAGGATTATGCGGTGCACGGCGAAAACGCCTGGTTTGTCGAGCGCAACCCCGATGCCGTGCGCGTTGCCATCAGCGGCGTGTTGCGCGACAAAAAGCACCTGCAAGCAGCCGGCGTTGCGGCCAGCCAGGCAGCGCTCCGCTTCGATCGCGCCCACTTTGTCGAAACCTGGCGGAAGTGCATGCGCCTGGCGATTAAGCAAAAGTCCGCCACCGGTACGCTTGCTCCGCTGCCCACAGTTCGGTTCACGGCGCAAACCGAACGGACATGGTAAACGCCACTCCTGATTTTGAAACTTGCCATGCCCGTTTCCCTCACCTCAATCCTCTCCCGCCTGCGGGAGGAGGCGAACGAACGCTGCGCGTATTTCATGCTAAAGCAAGGCTTGAATCGCGCTATGGCTTCCATCTTGCCCGGCGTGCCGCGAGCTGCCATTGTTGCCAATACTTCGGCCCAGTGCCGGAATCCGGGCTATCAGCAGCCGATTACCGCACGGCCAAGATACAAGGTGGCTATCATCCAGCGGCGCTTGACCGATTATCGTGTGCCATTGTTCGAGCGCCTGCGGGAAGAGCTGCGCGGGGAAGGGGTCGAGCTGCGTCTGCTGTACGGTGACCCCGCACCGGGCGAGGCGTCAAAGCGGGATGAGGCGGACGTACCGTGGGGAGAAAAGTTGCCCACGCGCTATTTCTTCGGCAGGAAGGTTTGCTGGCAACCTTATCTGTCCAAGGTGCGGGATGCAGACCTGGTCATCGTGACGCAGGAAAACAAGCTGCTGTGCAATCTCCTGCCGCTGTTCGGGCCGCGCCCCTATCGGCTGGCCTTCTGGGGGCACGGGATGAACATGCAGGCATCGCGCGGTTCCGGCTTGCTGGAGTGGTTCAAGCGCCTGACAACCAGGCGGGTGGATTGGTGGTTTGCCTATACCGGGTTGAGCAAAACCATTGTTGCCAGCCAGGGGTTCCCGGAAGAAAAAATCACCGACCTCGAAAACAGCATAGACACATCGGCGCTGCAAGCGCACTGCGATGCTGTCGAAGCATCCGAACTGGAAGAGTTGAGGGCGGGGCTGAATCTGGGAAACGGCCCGGTCGGGCTGTTCATCGGATCGCTTTATCCGGAAAAACGGCTAGATTTCCTGCTGGAGGCGGGTGCGCATCTGGCCAGACAGTTGCCGGATTTCCGCCTGGTGGTGATCGGGGATGGCCCGCTGCGCGCCATGCTGGAAGCGGCGGCAGGCAGGCATGACTGGTTGCGCTACGTGGGGCGACAGGACGGGCGCGACAAGGCGCGTTTCCTGAAAGCTGCGAGCGTTGTCATGAACCCCGGGCTGGTCGGCCTCGGTATTCTCGATGCGCTGGTGGCCGGCGTGCCGCTGGTGACCACCGATTGCGGCCTGCATTCGCCGGAAATCGCTTACCTGCGGCAGGGAGAAAACGGTTTCATGACCGCCGATTCCTTGCAGGACTACACACGGGCCGTGGAGCGGGTGCTGTGCGATGCCGCGCTGGCAAGCCACATGCGGGAAGAGATGGCGCGGCCCGCTTACCGCTACACCATCGAAAACATGGCCGCGCAATTTCGCGTCGGCATTCTGAAAGCGTTGGGCCATGCGCATTCTGCTCGCCCATAACGCCTACCAGCAGCGGGGTGGCGAGGACGGCGTGGTCGAATCCGAGATCGCGCTGCTGCGGGCGCGCGGCCACGAAGTGGCGGAGTATCGGCGCGACAACCGCGAGGTTGCGGGCATGTCCAAACCGGTGCTGGCCGCGAATACGCTTTGGTCGGGGCGCACCCTGCGCGAGGCGGGATGCCTGATCGCGGAGTTTCGCCCGGACGTGATCCACGCGCACAACCTGTTCCCGCTCATCTCTCCCTCCTTGTATTGGGCTGCGGGGCGCGCCGGGGTGCCGGTGGTTCAGACGCTGCACAACTTTCGCACGATGTGCCTGAACGCAATGTTTCTGCGCGACAGCAAGGTGTGCGAGGGCTGTTTGGGGCGGCTGCCCTGGCGCGGCATCGCGCGGAAGTGTTACCGCGCGTCAGCGGCGCAATCCGCAGTGCTTGCGGGAATGCTGGCCATTCATCGCGGCTTGGGGACGTATGCCAACAAGGTGGCGCGCTATATCGCGCTCAATGATTTCTGCCGCAACAAGTTCATCGAGGGCGGGCTTCCTGCGGAAAAAATCGTGGTTAAACCCAATTTCGTGGATTGGGCTGATACCGGTGAGCACCCCTGCCACCGCGCGGCAAACGGAAGACAAGGGCTGCTGTTTGTGGGCAGGCTCGCGGCAGAAAAAGGGGTAGAAACGTTGGCGCGGGCGGCGGCGCTGCTGCCTAACCCAAACTTGCGCGTGGCGGGCGAAGGCCCTGAAGCGTACTTGCTGGAGGGGGTGGCGGGCGTTACCCGACTGGGAAATCTTGCGGGTGTCGCCGTGCGCCGGGAGATGGGCGGAGCCTTGGCGCTGGTGTTGCCCAGCATCTGGTACGAGAACTTTCCCCGCACCATTGTCGAGGCGTTCGCCTGCGGGTTGCCGGTGATCGCCAGCCGTATCGGCGCGTTGGCCGATCTGGTTGGCGAAGGGAAGACGGGGCTGCTGTGCGAACCGGGCAATCCGGGCGATTGGGCCGGCAAGATGGCCTGGGCGCTGGAGCACCCGGAACGAATGATGGAAATGGGGCGCAGGGCGCGCTTGGAATACGAAACGTATTTTTCAGCAGAGGTGAATTACGGTTTGCTGATGGATATTTATGCCAGCGTGCTGGCGGAAAGAAAAGGGGAGATGAGCGCATGCATGGCAGGCTAACTGGAAAGGTGCTCGGTGTGCCGATTGATGTGGTGGATTGGGATCGTGCCGTCAAACGGATATTCGAGTGGGGAGACCGCCGCGAGTCGCGCTACGTCTGCGCCTGCAACGTGCATTCGGTGGTGACCGCAGGGCGGGACGCCGGATTTGGCCTGGCGGTCGCACAGGCCGACATGGCGATAGCGGATGGAGAACCGGTGGCGTGGATCTTGCGAAAACTGGGGTTCGCCGGGCAGCGGCGCCTCAGCGGGCCAGACTTGATGTGGCGCTGTTGCGCGGAGGCGGAGCGCCTGGGCTTGCCGGTATATTTCTATGGCAGCACGCATGAAACCCTGATGCTGCTCGTAACCAGGTTGCGGCAGCATTTTAAAAATCTTGTCATATCCGGCTGTTATTCTCCCCCGTTCCGCCCTTTGAATGCGGGCGAGGAGCAAGCCGAAGCAGAGCGCATCAACTTTTCCGGCGCGGCATTGGTGTTCGTAGGCTTGGGGTGCCCCAAGCAGGAAATGTGGATGTCCAGGCAACGCGGGCAGGTAAATGCCGTCATGATCGGTGTCGGTGCGGCGTTTGACTATCATGCCGGGACAGTGGAGCGGGCGCCGCTGTGGATGCAGCGTTCCGGCCTGGAATGGTTTTACCGGCTGGTTTCGGAACCGGGAAGGCTGTGGAAGCGTTATCTGGTGACGAATACGATTTTTGTCATAGCGGCCGTCAAACAGCTTTATTTCAGAAGTTAGGGAAGCGCTGATTTATTCGTCATGCCCGCGCAGGCGGGCATCCAGTTTCTTGATTTGACTGTGATTGTGCGGGGGCAACGATGAAAAAAATTCGCAAGGCGGTTTTCCCTGTCGCCGGGCTGGGGTCGCGCTTTTTGCCGGCAACCAAGGCAAGCCCGAAGGAAATGTTGCCGATTGTGGACAAGCCCCTTATCCAGTATGCGGTCGAGGAGGCGGTGGCTGCCGGTATCACCGATATGATATTTGTTACCGGCCGCAGCAAGCGCGCCATCGAGGATCATTTCGACAAGAGCTACGAACTGGAAGAACAGTTAAAGCTAAAGAACAACAACAAACTGCTCCAGTTGTTGCAGAATCTGCTGCCCTCGAATGTGAACTGCATTTATATCCGCCAGGCGGAGGCGCTCGGCCTCGGGCACGCGGTGCTGTGCGCCCGCCCGGTTCTGGAAGACGAGCCTTTCGCGGTGATTCTGGCGGATGACCTGCTGGACGGGAACCCGCCGGTGATGCGGCAGATGGTGGAAACGCACGATTACTACCGCTGCTCGGTGCTGGGAGTGCAGGATGTTCCGCGCAGCGAGACCAGGAGTTACGGCGTTGTGGCGAGCCGGCCCGTGGCGGACCGGATAGATCAGATCAGCGCGATTGTCGAGAAGCCGAGCCCGGAGAATGCGCCTTCCACGCTGGCCGTAGTCGGGCGATATATCCTGACGCCGCGCATTTTTCACCATCTGGAAAAAGCCAGGCCCGGCGCGGGCGGGGAAATTCAGCTTACGGATGGGATCGCTTCTTTGCTGTCGGAGGAACAAGTTCTGGCCTATCGCTACGACGGGGTGCGCTACGACTGCGGGTCGAGGCTCGGCTATCTGGAGGCGACGGTTGCGTTCGGTTTGCGCCACCCGGAAGTTGGAGCGGACTTTCTGGCATATCTGGAAACCGTGGCTAACGCGGGTGGCTTTCGCGGGGCCGGGAAATAGTGCGCGCGGTTTCAGCGCGTATTTCCGGCGCGCACGACGATCATGCCGGAGCTTGCTGCCGGGAAGGGTAATGAATCCAACCGTGCAATATACCTGTCACAATAAATTCATTGGCGTTAAACATTGCCGGATTAGCATCTGACCGCAGTTGATCCCGTAATTGATGTCCGCCCGGAAATCCGATGATCGCCTTTGCTGACACACAATCGCCCCATGCAACCATGTCGGGCATGCGTGCCGCCGGGATTCGGGATGCGCGTCATCCGGTCGCGCGTTCTCCATCGCAAAAACTTGCCAACAAAATCATCATGCAAACTCTTCAGGAAATACTCGCCAAACGCAAGTTCTCCGCGCTTTTTCAGCCTGTTCTGGATATTTCCAGCCGCACGTTTCTCGGATATGAGGGGCTGATACGCGGCCCGGCAGACAGCCCGATGCATTCACCCGCGAACCTGTTCGACGCAGCCAGGCAACTGGGGCTTGCCCTGGAGACCGAGATGCTGTGCCGCCAGGTTGTATTGGAGGCTTTTGCCGCCCAGAAGCTGCCCGGCAAGCTATTCCTGAATGTCAGCCCGGAAACTCTGACGCACCCCAGCTTCAGCAACACTCAAATGCTGGCCCATCTCCAGACTCTCGGCATTGACCCGCAGCAGGTCATCATTGAAATCACCGAGAACCAGCCCACCTTCGATTTTGAAGCCATGCGCGGCGCGCTGCTGCACTACCGCAACATGGGTTTCCAGATTGCGATGGATGATCTGGGCCAGGGCTTCTCAAGCCTGCGCCTGTGGTCGGAGCTACGCCCGGAATTTGTGAAGATAGATATGCACTTCGTGCAGGGTGTCAACGCCGATCCGGTCAAACAGCAATTCCTGAGGTCAATCCAGCAGATTGCACAACGCTCCGGCACGCAAGTGGTTGCGGAGGGGATCGAAACGGATGCCGAATTCAGGGTCATACGCGATATCGGAATTGCCTGCGGGCAGGGCTATTTCATTGCCCGCCCTACCCCTACACCGCCCTTGAATATACCTGCCGAGGTCGGGCGCGTGGCCAACATGCACCGCGCCATCGAACAGCCCTATAGCAGCGCACGCAGCATTACGGTGGAAGCGCTGATGCGCTATGTGGAGCCGCTCCAGCCGGAAACAGAGATCGAGAAGATTTTCGCCCATTTTTCCGGAAACCATAATTTGCGCGCCATCCCCGTGGTCAAGCATGGGCGCCCCATCGGGTTGATTAACCGCTACGAGTTTGTGGACAGCTTTGCCAAGCCTTTCTGCCGCGAGCTGTTCGGCAAAAAGCCCTGCATGGAAATGATGAACGAAGATCCGCTGATAGTGGATAAGTTCACCCCTATCCACGAGTTGAGCATGTTTTTGAGCGAGTCCGGCATCGAGCATTTTACCGACGGCTTCATCATTACCGAGCAAGGCCGCTACATCGGGGTCGGCACCGGGCAGGATCTGCTGCGCGAAATCACCAAGGCGCAGATCGAAACGGCGCGCTACGCCAACCCCTTGACCTTGCTGCCAGGCAATGTCCCGATCAACGAACACGTGGATTCCCTGCTCCAATCCGGCAAGCCGTTTGCCGTCTGCTATTGCGACCTGGATAACTTCAAGCCCTACAACGACGTATACGGCTACCGCAAGGGTGATGAAGTAATCCAGTTCACCGGCAAAATATTAAGCCGTGCCTGCGACCCCAACCTGGATTTTATCGGCCATATCGGCGGGGATGATTTTATCCTGGTCATGCAAAGCGCGGACTGGGAGAAGCGCTGCAATCAGGCGCTGATTTCCTTCGCGAACACCTCGTCGGTGCTGTACGAGAAAAAGCATTGTTCCATCGGCGGCTACCTGAGCGAAGACCGCCAAGGGCGTATCGTTCATCATCCGTTGCCCACGCTCTCGATCGGTGCGATCTGGGCTGACCCGGGAACGTTCGGCTCGCATTATGAAATATCGGAGGCCGCCACGACCGCCAAGAAGGTGGCCAAAAAAATCCCCGGCAACAGCCTGTTTGTCGAGCGGCGCGAGCAGCAGCACCCCCCGATGCCCTGTGCGCAATATGGGTAAACGCCCGCCATCCGTTCTGATCAGCCTGTTTCGTGGTTGCCGCCTCGTTCTGCATTTTTTGCATGGGATGTTTCTGGCAATATTTTATCCGCGCTGGGGTCGGGTGAGGCAGTGCCGCACCCTGCAAGCATGGAGCAAGCACCTGCTGGATATTCTCAATGTCGGCATCCGGGTTGAGGGGCTGCCGCCCGCGCGCGACGGCGGCTTCCTGATTGTCGCCAACCATGTTTCGTGGCTGGACATCTTTGTGCTTAACGCGATTCATCCCTCGCGCTTCATCGCCAAATCGGAAGTGAAAAGCTGGCCGCTCATCGGCTGGCTATGCCAGCGTAGCGGCACCATCTTTATTGAGCGATCCATGCGACGCGATGCGGCATCGTCAGTCCGGCACGTCGCCATCCTGCTCAAACAGGGAGCTTGCGTTGGCCTGTTTCCTGAAGGCACCACCACAGACGGCATGCAGGTCGGACATTTTCATTCTGCGTTCATCCAGCCCGCGATTGATGCGGGGGCAAGGCTTTACCCGATTGCCCTGCACTACCAGGATGACGTGGAAGAACCGATCTCCGTAGCCGTTTTTACAGGCAACACCACCCTTGCGCAGTCGGTTTGGCGCATCCTGCGATGCCGGCGCCACAACGCGCTGGCCATCTTTACTCCGGCGCTCGCAGCCACAGAAAATCGCCGTGTGCTGGCGCGTGCCGCGCAGGAGGCTATAGCGCGGGAGTTGCGGAACATCATGCCAGGGAAGCAGCCGCCTGAATCAACAATTCCGCTTCCCATGGCATTGCTGTCATCACAGTCAGGATATGCGCTACTGCTCGACCCGGCATTGAGCAAGCTGCCCGAGTAGCCGTTTCACAAACTTTTCATATTCTCGTCACTCCCCGGCAACAGGGGTTGCATACCATCTCCGGCATGTTCAACCACCCGGGGAATGCAATGCTGGAACTCAACCGACAAACCCAACCTGTTGCGCAGCGCAGTTTCATAACCAGTCTGGCGCGCGGCGAGGCGGAGGTATTGGAAGCGCAACGCCTGCGCTACAAAGTATTTGCCGAAGAAATGGGGGCAAACTTGCCCAGCGCGAAGGAAGAGATTGACCGGGATATTTTCGATAAATACTGCGAGCACCTATTAGTGCGTGAAAGTGAAGGAAACAAGGTCATCGGAACCTACCGTATCCTCACGCCCAGCCAGGCAAGAAAGATCGGCGGATACTATGCCCAGACTGAATTCGATTTAACCCGCCTGCAGCATCTTGGCAACCGCATGGTTGAAGTCGGGCGCTCCTGCGTGCATTGGGATTACCGCGACGGGGCAACCATTACCCAGCTATGGAGCGGCTTGGCCCAGTACATGCTGAAAAACGGCCATGAGTACCTGATCGGTTGCGCCAGCATCAGCATGGCGGACGGTGGTCATGTCGCGGCCAGCATCTACCGCAAACTGCACCAAACTTATGCCGCCCCCGCCGAATACAGGGTATTCCCGCGCTGCCCGTTGCCGCTGCATGCCCTTAACCAGCACCTCGACGCACCGATCCCGCCTTTGCTCAAGGGTTACCTGCGGCTTGGGGCTTATATTTGCGGCGATCCGGCCTGGGATCCGGATTTCAATACCGCTGACCTTTTTATATTTTTGCCGATGTCGCGCATTAGTGATCGCTATGCGAAACACTTCCTCAAGAAAACCAGTAACCCGCATGCCGCGCCTGGCTCGAAGCAGGGCGGTTCGAGCTATCTGGATTCTGGCCGTTACCGGATTTGACGGGCGTTTCTGAATATCAGCAGCCTGACCGAATTGCATCCCGGCCCGGTGGGTATCACGGCGCTTGGGGGCAGTTTGTAACCCAACCCTTTGCATCGCAACCACAACACCCCGGTCAGGGGGCGTTGCGGCTTTCAGGCATACTACTTTCTGCCGGTTGAGCTATTGCCGCACTTCTTCCCGGCAGGCTTTCCCCGCAGACGCATCGGGGTGGCGTAATTGAGCGGCTGCTTTGCTGCTGAATCTTATGAGTTGACGGTGTCAGAGAGCCGTAACCAAGAATCTACAAATTCTGGGTAGTATTCATCGCGTACCAACAATCCTTGCGAGCTTGCGGAGCGTAGGTTTTGAGCTTGGATTTGTTCATGGCTAACCGTTCAGATCAAGGGACGGGACAAGATGTCTACCCGGCGCTGTGCAATCTGTTTCACGTCTTCCGCTACACCGGGATGCGCGGCTACTTGGTGCCAATAGTGAATTGCCAGCGGCAGCATTTCTTTCCAGATTTCCAGCGGCGGGTTGACGCTGATCCTGGGCGGCGGCAAGTCTTCGGGTATTTGCCCGGAGGCGCGCGGCGCCAATGACATGGGCAACATGTCATAGACCGGCGTCAAGGTAAATTGCGGCTCCGGCTGCGTCACATCGCCGACAAAGAACGACAGGTTGCCCGGATGCATGTCGCCATTGCCAATCAGCACGCCAAAGGCGTACAGCTTTTGTATCTGCCGGTAAACGGGTTCTTTCAGTTTGCCCGCCTTCACTAGGGCGAGGGCGATTTGGGGCCAGTCGGTAGCGAGCCCGGTGAATTCGTCATCCAGCGCCTTGAGCGAAACGACCCCCAGGCGGCCACGCGCACCTTGCCGGTCAAAGCGTGGCACTTCGAGAAATAGCTGGGATACCCCGCCTGCGCCTGTCTCCAGCAATGTGCTGGCGCTGCAAGGAAACGTTTCGCCCAGTACCTGAAAGGCAAGGTGCTCGCAGATCAGCAGGCTGCGCCAGCGCCGAGTGGCGGGGTTATCCTGCGGCGGCGTGAACTTCACGAGCACATGCAGCGGTTGCCCTTCATGCAATATTTCAATGTTGAATTTGGGGTGCTCGCCGCCAGCCAAAGAGCCGACAAATTCACCCTGCAAAGCCTTGAGTGCCAATTCTGGATACTTTTGCACCCTCGCGTCTGCGGGCGGAGGCAGGCCTTCCAGATCAGGATCGGAAAACAGGACGGTCGTTTGGAAATACGAGGCAGATTCTTCGCCAACGATCAGGTTGCCCGGGACGTCATATCCCACATTCGAGAGCGCCAGCAGGGTTTGGTCGTCTGTCCAGCGGTTGGGATCGGCAGGCAGACCCAGCACGGGGCCGTGTCGCCGTGCAAAGATGCGCCCGATGAAACCCTGCGGGCGCATGTCCTGCAAAAACCAGGGCAAGCCATGGTGAACCTCCGAATGCGCTTCGACAACCGGGGTTGCCAAGGTTTCGACCAAGTAACCTGAGGGCATGACGGGATGCAGCACCCCCCATTGCACCAAATTACCCGTTGCCGATATCCGATAAAGCGGCAAGGAGGAATGTGCGCCGATTTTGCGCCGGAGCGCATATTGGGTTTGGCGTGCCTTGCCAAAGCGAAGAATGGATTCTCCCATCTGGCTGACCAGACGGGAAAGTGTTGGCTGACTGACGTCCAGCCTTTCATACAGTGATCTGGCTGGCTGCGGGCCATCACGTAGCAACTGGATGAGTGTGTCGGTTGCAGCCATTTCAGGGTTAATTTTGCAGGATAAACGAATACATCTTGAATGAATTATATATGAATAAACAAGTAACGCTTGTCCCGTTTGTCATTGAATGCGCGCACGCTGCCCGGCCCTGATTGCGGCAAGCAACTCGGCTTTAAGTTTGGCCGGATAGTCATCCACCTCAGCCTCGGTTTCCAGATAGGATCTAGTGGACAAATTAGCCGCACGAATATGCTCCAGAAGTAAAGCAAACAGAAATACTTCAGCTTGCACCTGATAATGTTGCATTATTAATTCATGAAAGAAGCCTCAACCAAGGGATTTACTCCAGCTGGGTAGACTTGCTTGCCTACTCAAAGAGCAAATGGCAAGACTTAGGTTCAGTTGAAATGGGTGAAATGTTTGGTGATGTATTTGAAGTCGAATGTTCTGATCGGAGCCCCATTAGATGAGGCTAATGAGGAAATTGGAAGTTGCTGGGGCGATATAGGGGAAATTTCAATGAAGGTTGGCTCGAAATCCGTGCGCCTTGTCGAAGTGCCATTCATGGTTCGACGACCTGTCTGTGCAGAGCACGCAGACAGGCACAGAGGCGAACGGCTACTGATGCGTCACCGTGTATGGCGCACCACCTTGTACAGCTCGAACCACAGCGCGCTGCCCAGCCCGGCGGCTACGCTCAGCACAAAATGTTGCGGCGCGACTACCGCCAAGTGGAATGCCTCGCGCAGGAACGGCAGGGTGAGCGCCAGCAGCAGGAAAGCGAAAGCGCCACCCGCCACCAGCCACAGTGCGGGGTTGCGGCTGCCCAGCGTGCCGAGGATGGAGTGCTGCCAGGAGCGGTTCACCAGGATCAGCCCGAGGTTGCCGCTGACCAGCGCGGAGAAAGCCAGCGCGCGCGCTTCGTCTTCCACTGCGTGATGGTGCAGGGCAGTGCCCAGCACCGCGAGCGCGGCGAGCAGCACCAGCACCCCTTGCAGCAAACTGAGCAGGAACACGCGCTGGCCGAACAGCGGCTCCTGCGGGTTGCGCGGCGGGCGCAACATCACGTTGCGCTCCGCCGGTTCCGCCTCGAAGGCGATGGAGCAGGCCGGGTTGATGATCATTTCCAGAAACACGATGTGTACCGGCGCGAGCACCGGCGGCCAGCCCAGCAGCAGCGGGATCAGCGACAGGCCGACGATGGGGATATGCACGGCGAAGATGTAGGCCATCGCCTTGCGCAGGTTGTCGAAGATGCTGCGCCCGAGGCGCACGGCGTGGACGATGGAGGCGAAGTCGTCGTCCAGCAGCACCAGCGCGGATGCTTCGCGCGCCACGTCGGTGCCGCGCGCGCCCATGGCGATGCCGATGTGCGCCGCCTTGAGCGCGGGCGCGTCATTTACGCCGTCGCCGGTCATCGCCACCACTTCGTCGTTCGCCTTGAGCGCGTTTACCAGGCGCAGCTTCTGTTCCGGTGCCATGCGCGCGAAAATGTTGCTGTGGCGGATGCGCTCGCGCAGCGCCGCATCGTCCATCCGATCCAGTTCCGCCCCGCTGATAATGCCCCCGCTGCCGCCGTTCAAGCCGATTTGCCCGGCAATCGCGGAGGCGGTGGCCGGGTAGTCGCCGGTAATCATCACCACGCGGATGCCGGCCGCATGGCATTCTTCGAGCGCGGCCACGACGGTGGGGCGCACCGGGTCGGCCAGCCCGACCAGGCCGAGAAACTCGAAATCGAAATCGTGCTGGATGCCCGGCCATTCCTTGCCGTGGTGGCTGGCCTTGGCCACCCCCAGCACGCGCATGCCCCGCGCGGCCAGCGCGTTGACCTGTTGGTCCAGCGCCGCGAGCCGCGCGGCATCGAGGTGGCACAGGTCGGCCACCGCTTCGGGCGCGCCTTTGGTTGCCACCACGTGTTCGTCGCGGTCGCGTGCGCGCCACACGTGCGAATGGGCGAGCAAACTGGGCGACAGGGAATATTCGTGCGCCAGCATCCAGTCGAGGTGGAGGTGTTCGGTATCGGCGAGATGCTGGTTCCCGAGCGCGAGGATGGCTTTTTCCATCGGGTCGAAGGGCGCGGTTTCGCTGGCGAGAATGGCGAATTCGACCAGCTCGTGAAATGCTTCGGGCAGGGGCGCAGGGGCCGCGCTTACTGCAAATGCAGCGTTTCCCGCCACCAGTTGCTGCACCTCCATGCGGTTTTGCGTGAGCGTGCCGGTTTTGTCCACGCACAGCACGGTAGCCGAACCCAGCGCTTCCACCGTGGGCACGCGGCGGGTGAGCACCCGGCGCCGCGAAATGCGCCACGCGCCCATCGCCATAAATACCGCCAGCACCACCGGATATTCTTCCGGCAGGACCGACATCGCCAGCGTGATGCCGGACAGCAAGCCGTGCAGCCAGTCGCCCCGCGTCACGCTGTAGACCACCATCAGCAGCAGGCTCAGCAGCACGCCAATGATGGCGAGTTTGCGCACCAGCCCGCCGATCTCCTTTTGCAGCGGCGTCGCCTCGACCGCCAGTTCCTGCAGGGACTTTCCGATTTTGCCGATGTTGCTGCGCGGCCCGGTTGCCAGCACGCGCGCCATGCCGCGCCCTTGCACTACCAGCGTGCCGGAATAAACGAAAGGTAGATTGTCTCCGCCCGGTGGAAGTAGGTCGGCGGCATCCGGTCGCGCAATCTTGCGCACCGCCGCAGATTCTCCGGTGAGCAGCGATTCATCGGTGGCGAAGTCGTTGCAGGAGAGCAGCACCGCATCCGCCGGCACGCGGTCGCCTTCGGCGAGGAGCAGGATGTCGCCGCACACCACTTCGCGCCCGGCGATGCGCCGCTCGACGCCGTCGCGCACCACCAGCGCGCGCGGGCTGGTGAGGTCGCGCAACGCTTCCAGCACCCGCTCGGTCTTGTGTTCCTGATAGATGGTGATGGCCATCACCGCGCAGACGAAGCCCAGCAGCATCAGCGCATCGCCGGTATCGCCAAGCAGCAGGTAGATCGCGCCCGCCGCCACCAGCAGCAGAAACATCGGCTCGCGCGCCACCTCCAGCGCGATGCCGGGCAGGTTGCGCCGCCCGCTGGCTGGCAGCTCATTCGCGCCCTCTGCCTTTAGCCGCGCCTGCGCCTCGGCCTGCGACAGGCCGCGCCATTCTGGCGGATCGGGCGTGGGCTGGCTCACAAGCAACCTTTCGTTTCAACAGAGGCCGGGTTATTCAATATAATCCGGCATTCCACTTCCATGATTCTGCCGGAAACAAACAGCCCGTGCCGAGAAAATACTTCAAGAAAATTTTGCCTGGCCACGATACGGTGAAACAGAGCCGCTGGATAAAACCTTTCGGCGAGTGGCTGCACCACCCCAACCTGTGGCATCTGCACCGGCGCTCGGTAGCGGGCGGAGTGGCGGTCGGCCTGTTCTGCGGTCTGATACCCGGCCCGTTCCAGATGATAGGTGCGGCGTTGGCGGCAGTCATGTTCCGCGTCAACCTCCCGGTGGCGGTCTTTACCACCCTGTATACCAACCCGCTGACTCTGGCGCCGCTGTACATGCTGGCATACGAGCTGGGCTCGTTCGTCATCGGCCAGGGCAACGGCTTGTCGGGCGCGAGCCTCGCGTTTCCGGAGCTGGGCTGGGACAACTGGTTTTCGGTCTTGCTGGATTGGGTGGTGTCGCTGGGTAAGCCGCTCGCTTTCGGCCTGCTGTTGCTGGCCATCATTTTTTCCGTGGTGGGCTATTTCGCAGTGCGCGTGCTGTGGTACGCGGTGGTGGTGTGGGAGTGGCGCAGGCGCGCGCAGCGCCGCGCGAAGAATCTTTGAGTTTGGCGCTTCTATGCAGCTAACCCGAGCAAAGCTGCCTGCCTTGCCGCCGGCATATAGCCTCTTCTTCCGCTGTGCGCTGTTCCTGCTCATCGGCGCCAGCCTGTTGCGCAAGCTGTTCGATCCCGATGTTTGGTTTCACCTGGTCGTCGGGCGCGAGGTGGTGCGCCGCATGAGCATACCCGACCAGGAGTTTTACATTCTGCCTAGGCTGGGCGAGCCGGGCGAATTCCACGAGTGGGGCTTCGGGGTTTTTTATTATCTGATCGAACACTACTCCGGCTATGCCGGCATGGCGATTGTCAACGCCGCATTCGGTTGCGGGATTCTGCTGTGCCTGCTTCTGGCGGCGGAAGGAAGCAGGAAAGCGGGGTGGTGGCAGGTTTTGCCGCCGCTGGCGCTGGCGCTATACGCCATTGAGCCGCGCCTCAACTTCAGGCCGGAAACGCTGCTTTACCTGCTGCTCGCGGCAGAAATCTATTTGCTGGAAAACTATCTCGCGCAAAGAAAGCTGCTTTGGCTGCTGCCGCTCCCCGCGTTTTGCTGGCTGCTCATCCAGTGCCACCCATCCGCGATTTTTCTGATAGGCGTTTTCGGGATGTACGCCGCGCAGGCGGTCTTGGGCTCGGCAGAGAAATTCAAAACTGCCGCCGTGCTGGGCGCGGTTGCGCTCGCGATGGCTGGTGCATCCGCCTTGAACCCTTACGGCTTGCACCAGTTGTTGATGCCGTTCTACACCTTGGCGAACGACGAGCTGGTCAATTCGGTAAACGAGTTTCTGCCGGTGCTGGATACGGTGTATGCCCCGCAGTTCGTCGCGGTTGCGTTAACCGGAGCGGTTGCGATCCTGTTTTCGCCAAAAAAGCGTCTCGTTGATTTTCTGCTATTTTTTACCTTCGCCGTGCTGGCGTTTCGGTACGCCCGGAATATCGCGTTGCTGGGTATCGCCAGTTATGTGTTTATCGGCAACGCCTTCAGTATGTGGGCTGAACGCCTGGCCGATAGCGGGGCGCGCAGAACAATTGCAACGCTGCTTTCGGTCGCTATCGGCTTGGCCGGGATTGTCAAAGTTAGCGGAAGCCCGGCATGGGGAGTGGGGATAGATGATGAGCTCAACCCGCAACAGAGCGCGCGGTTGCTGAAGCGCATCGAAGTGCGGGGCAACATCCTGAATTTTTTTCACCTCGGCAGCTACCTCGCGTGGGAGCTGGAGCGTCCGGTTTTTGTTGACGGCAAAAACTACGGCACGAACAAGGCGGTCATGCTGCACGACGACGCTTTCATGGCGCGGCAAAATCTGGGCAGCATCATCGGAAGCTACAACATCCGGGCCATCGTCACCCCGGCCACTTTAGCCTTTTCCGGCGAAATCATTCCGCTGGTGGCAACCCTCGCCGAGGACGATGATTGGGTGCTCATCGGGCAGGAGCGGGCGGGCATGCTGTTTATCCGCAGCAGGGATTCGGGAGAAATTCCTGCTTTATCCAAGTCGGTGATATGGCAGAAAGCCATCGAAGAGTTGAACGATACGATCCGCTCCTACCCTGGCAACAGGGAAGCTTATCGCTCGCTTTCCACGGCTTACGGACATGCTGGCGATGCGGCAAGACAGCGCGAGTTTTACGAGAAATATCTGGCGCTGATGAAGTAGGAATCTTGAAGGGGAGATCTATGTGGGTTCCTTGCGCATGGGTGTGACAACCGGATAAGCGCGGAAACATCAATACGCTAACCCGTTCGTGGTGAGCCTGCCGAACCACAAGCACCCCCGCCGCTCACGCCCTTCGACAAGTTCAGGGCGAACGGTATATGGCGGCGATTGGCGGCCTTCTAATCTGGAATTGGAATCAGCCCTCATTGCCAACCAAGAATGGGTTGGAACGTCGCTCGTCACCAAATGTGGACATCGCTCCATGCCCTGGGATAAAAGCAACATTATCGCCAAGGGGAAATAGCTTTTCGCGGATGGAGGAAATCAGTGTGTTGAAATCGCCGCGCGGGAAATCGGTGCGCCCGATCGAGCCGCGAAATAGCACATCGCCAACCAGCGCCAGGTTTGCAGCGGGATGAAAGAACGCCAGATGGCCAGGCGTATGTCCCGGCGTATGCAATACTGCCAGCGCTTCTTCGCCGACCTGCACGCTGTCGCCATCCTTCAGCCAGCGGCTTGGAATGAAAGATGCGGCTAATGGAAAGCCGTATCGTTGCGATTGCCTCGGCAACTCATCGAGCAGGAAGGCATCTTCGGCATGCGGGCCTTCAATCGGCACATTGAGTATTTCAGCCAGTTCGGCAGCAGCGCCGGCATGGTCAATATGCTTTGGCACATCGCCGCCGGGATCAACTACGGCGCCACGGCGGGTTTTTTCGCACCACAGCAGGGTGCAGTTCTGTTCAAAAGGGGTAACAGGTATGACACGGAATTTCATGGTGGCTCGGGAATAATCAGGGCGGCGGGATTATCGCGCAGCTATTGATCCGGTGCGCATTATCCAAGAATCCGTTCGCATTGAGCCCTTCGATAAGTTCAGGACAGGCTTGTCGAAATGCGAATGGATTCTTGTGCTTCAACAGGCACGAGCGGCTATCAGATTCAAAATATGCCGCTTCAATAGTGAATGGCGCCGGTCATTTACTTCGCCGCTCTGCGCTCATTCCAGCCCGGATAATCTGCGCCGAGACCCGGTGGGGGGCAGAAGCTGCTAGTGGTGATGCCCGCCTTCGCCGTGCGGGTGGCCGTGCTCCAGTTCTCCGGTGGTGGCCTGGCGCACTCCAGTGATGGTGCCCGTGAAGTTGAGCGTCTTTCCGGCCAGAGGGTGGTTGCCGTCAACGGTCACTTCGCTGTCGGTGACATCCACCACGGTATAGAGCGCGTAATCGTCTTCGTCCGCCCCTTCGGCGCCGCCCTCGAACTGCATGCCGACGGCGATTTCGGCGGGAAACAGGCTGCGCGGCTCCACTCGCACCAGGTCGTGCTCATACTCGCCGAAGGCCTCGTCCGGCTCCATGGTGACCGCAAATTTCTCCCCCACCTCTTTGCCGTGCAGCGCCTCTTCCACCGTGGGGAAAATGCCGTCATATCCGCCGTGCAGGTAGCTGATCGGGTCATCGGCTTTTTCCAGCAGAGTTCCGTTTATGTCCGACAATTCGTAGCGCAGCGATACGACGGTGCCTTTTGTGACTTTCATTTCATTTCCTTTACCAGTTTTAGGATTTCATCGGCATGGCCGTGGGCGTGGACGCCGTACAGGGCATGGCGTATTTTGCCCCGCTTGTCTATCACGAAAGTGGAGCGCTGTACCGCGACTTTCTTGTGCCCATCCACTTCTTTGTCGTAAAGCACGCCGTATTCCTTGCATACCTCGGAGTCGGTATCGGATAGCAGCAGCACGGAAAGGCCGTGCTTGTCGCGGAAGGCGGCATGGCTAATGCATTCGTCGCGGCTGACGCCGATCACCAGGGTGTCGAGTTTGGCGAAGCGGTCATCGAGGTTGCTGAACTCGTTCGCTTCCATGGTGCAGCCGGGCGTATCGTCTTTCGGGTAAAAATAGAGGATGACGTTTGTTTTGCCGCGCTGTGCGGCCAGCGCGAACATGTTCATGTCGGCATCGGGCAACTCGAACTGGGGCGCGTCCACGCCAGCTTGCAACAACATGTTATTCACTCCTCCTCAACGCCGGGAATTCTAACTGATTTCACCGGGCGCGAAAGCGTTTTTATCATCAGGCGAGCGCTTCCGGTTTTGTGCCCTGAGCTATTTGCGCGCCGCGATACAGACACTTTACCGCCAACCGGCAAACGACTATATTGGCCGCATCGGAGTCAAGCGAAAGGCGATGCCATGAGCGGTAGCCCGCAACATACCCAACTGAACGGAGCGGCGGAGTATATCGCGGCGCTGGATACGCTGTGCGAAATGGCGCAGCACAGCCTGTTTATTTTCGAAAAGAATTTTGAGGGGGCGGGGTTCAACTCGGAAGCTCGCTACAACTCGATGCGCCGCCTGCTGCTTTCCAGCCCGATCAACCGCCTGCATCTGCTGGCGCACGATACGCGCCCGATCACGCAGCACTGCCCGCGCCTGATGCTGTTGCTGCGGCAGTTCAGCCACAATATGCACATCTGGCAGACCCCCCCGCACTTGTTGCATCTGACGGAGCCGTTTGCGGTGGCAGACGAGTCGCATTATGTGCGGCGTTTCCATTTCGATGACCCGCGCGGTATCCTGGCGCAAGATGATGTGGAAGGCGCGCGCGCCCTGAAATCCCGCTTCTCCGAGATGTGGGCTTCCTCCCGCCCATCGCTTTCATCTACCGCCACCGGCCTGTGATTCCATTTCTATTTTAGAAGTGCCATATTTCGCGTTTTTCGTTGGCCGGTTTTAGGGTTTTTAGCTTTCAAAAAAAACCGCACGGTTTGCGCCGTGCGGTTTTTGTTTGTTGCTTATGCCGCGAAATCAGCGCGGCGACTGTTGGGTCTCGATCTGGACCAGCGGCTCGCTGTTTTCCACGCTGTAAACCTCGCGCGGGCGCGGGCGGCGGCGCGGAGCTTGCAGTTGTGTTTCCGTTTCGGAGACGGGCGAGGCGGCGCATTTGATCGGGTCGGTTTCGATCAGTACCAAACCGCTGGCGTCGAGCGCTTCCGACAGGCTGGGCGCTTCCGGTTTGGCGGCTTGAACCGGGGCGGGAGCGGCTGGCGCGGGCTGCGGCAGCGTTTCTGCCTGCTGTTCTGCGACTGCGGGTTCAGCGGCGGCGACAGGCGGCTCTTCAATGGCAAGATCGGGTAGCGTGATTGCCTGAAAAACGGCCTGCGCTTCTGCCGGGTTGCCTGGCTGGCGGGCCTCTTCGTTTAGCCCCGCCGTTTCGGCGGTCTCTACCGCAGTTGCGGCTTGCTCGCTTGCCGTTTGCCCGGTGGTCTGTTCGCGGCGCTCGCGCTCGCGTTGGCCGCCGCGTCTGCCGCGCTTGCGCCCGTTGCGACCGCCACCTTCCGGCGCTTGCTCGGTGGGTGCGGCAGCGGCGGATGGCGCGCTTTCCAATACCGGCTTCTCTGCTGCT
>VIKH01000026.1 GCA_008080515.1 Gallionellaceae bacterium
TTCTTTGGCGGCGGCTTCGGCGTGCGATTGCTTCAGCATGGCGGGCATGGCGCGCACGGCGAGGGTGGTGGGCGAAAGCGGGGCGATGTCGAAGCCGAGTTTGTGCAAGGATTCCTGTTCGTCTTCCACGGTGGCGACATCCAGGGTGTCTGCCGCGAAGGTAACGGGGATGAGCAGCGGCTGGGTGGGCATCTGTTGGGCATCGAAGGCGGCTTTCAGTCGTTCGTACACGATGCGCTCGTGGGCGGCGTGCATGTCCACCACGACGAGGCCTTGCTGGTTCTGGGCGAGGATGTAGATGCCGGAGAGTTGGCCGAGCGCGAAACCGAGGGGGTGTTCCTGCGAAGATTGGGTTTGTAGGTCGGGTTTTAACCCGACAGCAACAGGATGAAGTCGGGTTAAAACCCGACCTACATTTTGCGCGATGGCAGATCCTTCCCACAATTTGTAGGCGGCTTGCGGTTGGGCGGCGTTGAAGGACATTGCTTGTTGCTGGCCGATGTTAGTTTCGTCACTCCGGCGTAGGCCGGAGTCCGGTTCTTGATTAAATGCGCTGGATTCCGGCATTCGCCGGAATGACGATGCAGCGGTTTCGCTTTCGGCCGGAGTCCCGCTCATCGTCGCCCCCAGCGCATCCTGCAAGGCATGGAACACGAACTGGTGGATACCCTGGCTTTCGCGGAAGCGCACTTCGCTCTTGGCCGGGTGAACGTTCACGTCCACCTGTTCAGGCGGCATGTCGAGGAACAAGACAAAAGCCGGATGGCGCTGGTGATGCAGGATGTCCTGGTAGGCCAGTCTTACAGCGTGCATCAGCACCTTGTCGCGTACGAAGCGGCCATTGACGAAAAAATATTGCCCGTCGCGCGTGAAGCGCGAATAGGCGGGCAAAGCGGCGACGCCGTAGAGATGCAGTGCGCCGATCTGGCGTTCGACGGTGACGGCGTGCTGGCCGAATTCACCGCCGAGGATGGCGGTGATGCGTTGCGCCAGATCGTGCTGCGGCAACTGCCACACGTTCTTGCCGTTGTGCTGCAAGCTGAACGCGACATCAGGCCGCGACAGCGCGATGCGTTTGAGGGTCTCTTCGCACCAGGCGTATTCGGTGCTTTCGCTCTTGAGGAACTTGCGCCGTGCGGGGGTGTTGAAATACAGCTCGCGCATTTCCATGCTGGTGCCGTGCGCGTGGGCGGCAGGGGCGGCGTCGCTTTGCGTGCCGTCCGCCGCCTGTATCTGCCATGCGTGGGCGGCCCCCCGGCTGCGGCTGGTGAGCGTGACTTGCGCCACCGCCGCCATGCTGGCCAGCGCCTCGCCGCGAAAGCCCATGCTGGCGACGCGCTGCAAATCATCCAGCGAGGCGATCTTGCTGGTGGCGTGGCGCAGCAGGGCAAGCGGTAATTCGTCGGGCGATATGCCGCCGCCGTTGTCGCGCACGCGCAGCAGTTTTACTCCGCCACCTTCCATCTGCACCGCAATCTCGGTCGCTCCCGCATCCAGGCTGTTTTCAAGCAGCTCCTTGAGCGCGGAAGCGGGCCGCTCGATGACCTCACCAGCGGCGATCTGGCTGATGAGCAGGTCTGGCAACAGTTGGATGGTGGGCATCAGGGGCGCAAGCGGAAAGAACGCGGGGAATTATAGCGGATGCGGGAAGTGAAATATCCGCCAGGCAGGGTGCGGCATCATGCCGCATTCCAAAATCAGCGTGCAGGTTTTAAAGTTCGCGCACCCAATCTACAAGGAGTTTCTCGTGATCAACATTACCGTGCGCAAACTCGGCGGAGCGGCTTTCGTCGTTATTCCGGAGGAGGTGCTTGAGGCGCTGCACATCGGGGTGGGCAGCAAGCTGGATTTTGACGTGTCGGGAGGAGTTCTGGTGGTGCGCCCTGCTGCAAAAAGCCGGTGCTACCCGATAGCCGAGTTGTTGCAGGGGCAGGTCAGCGTGTGTTGAAAGACGTGTCGGCCTGGTTTTTTCTTCCGCGCTATCCGCTGCAACTCGGCTCATAAGTCGGGTTGTCTGGAAAGTGAGCCATCCGGGTTGAGCAGGTAGCGCTCGCTATCCGTTTTATTGTTGCGGATGTAGCGGTTGACAGTCATTTCCCTGCCGGATGGAGAAAAAACTATTTCGTAGAACAGGTGGTTCTTGAAAACCTCTTCGTAATTCAGGTCGTAGCCCGGTTTCCACGGTTTTTGAGCCGGGTCGAAACTGTCGAAATAATAGGGAACGCCTGGCGTAAAGCGCTCCCCCGCGTAGGTTTGCCCGGCCAGCAGGAGTAAAGTCACAGCAAGGGTAACGCGATATACGATTGATTTTGCAGTATTTTTCATGGCAACAGCCATGCAGGTCGGGAGAGTATTATTAGTCGGATGAAAATTTACGGAACTTTTCGTGATTTTACGGAATTATTTCTTGACGGTTGTCAGGAATTTGGGCATTCTAGCAGAGACTGCTTGGTTGAAAGTAAAGGGGGAAACCCCGGGTCTTGATGATGCGGGCAGGGGATCGTTGGATTTGTGTAACGTTAACTTGGGAGGCTGTATGAAGAGGAGTTATAGAAACACGCTGGCTGCGCTGGCTGCTACAGCGGCGTTGCCACTGGCTATCAGCAGTGCTTTCGGCGCTGATGGCGCGCTATCAGCCGATGAAACGGCAAAAGCAAAGAAACTGTATTTTGACCGGTGTGCGGGTTGCCACGGAACGCTGAGAAAAGGCGCTACCGGCCCGAACATCACCGATGAAAACATGAAGAAGAAGAGCTACGATGCCAACGTAATCAAGGTATTCATCACTGGTGGAACGCCAGGCGGCATGCCGGCTTTTGGCGGCGGCGAGCTTTCGGAACCGGAAATTGACCTGATGTCCAAATTCCTCTTGCAGCCTCCCCCCGCACCGCCGGAGCTGGGGCTGGAAGAAATCAAGGAATCCTGGAAGCTGGTGATTCCCGAAGATAAAAGACCCAAGAAGCCGGAGCACAGCAGGAACTGGAAGAACTACTTCGGTGTTGTCTTGCGCGATGCCGGCAAGGTGGCCATTTTGGATGGTGACACCAAGGAAGTCGTCAACATTGTAAATACCGGTTTCGCGATTCACATTCTGCCTTCCACTGCATCGGGCCGTTATTTCTACTCCATCGGCCGTGACGGCAAGGCATCCATGATTGACCTGTGGATGGATAAACCCGCCGTGGTGGCAGAAGTGAAGCCCTGCCATGACGCGCGCAGCATTGACTCCAGCAAATACCATGGCCCGAAAGGGAACTTTGAGGACAAGCTGGCTATCGTCGGCTGCTACTGGCCGCCCCAGTTCGCCATCCTTGATGGCCAGACGCTGGAGCCCAAGAAACTGGTGAGCACCCGCTCTTTCACCTACGACACCAACGAGTTCGTCAACGAGGCGCGTGTGGCGGCGATTATCGCCGGACATAAAGACTCGGTGTGGATCGCCAACATCAAGGAAGCCGGTTATATCTGGACCATTGATTACTCGGACCTGAAGAACCTGAAGATCACCATGGCCGAAACCGAGCGTTTCCTGCATGACGGCGGCTGGGATGCCAGCAAGCGCTACGTGCAGATGGCGGCCAACATGCGCAACAAGATGGTGATCGTGGACAGCGAGACCGGCAAGCAGATCGCCCAGGTCGAAACCGGCCAGAAGCCTCACCCTGGCAGAGGCGCAAACTGGGACGACCCGAAGTTCGGCCCGGTTACCGCAACCCCGCACTTGGGTGAAGGCAAGGTTGCCGCTTGGGGCAGCGACCCCAAGGGCCACAAGGAGCATGCCTGGAAGGTTGTCAGGAATGTGGAGACCCTCGGCGGTGGCGGCCTGTTCGTCAAGACTCACCCCAAGGCCAAGCACGTATGGGTTGACCATACTTTGAACCCGGACGACAAGATCAAGCGGAGCATCTGCGCTTTCGAGAAAGCCAACCCGGAAAAGAAGACCTGCTGGCAGGTGGCGGATCACGGACGTGTTACCCATTTCGAGTATAACCAGGCAGGTAACGAAATCTGGGTAGCCGTATGGGATCAGGTCGGCGAACTGGTGGTGTACGATGACAAGACCCTGAAGGAAATCAAGAGAATCAAAGGGGACTGGCTCAGGACACCAACCGGCCACTTCAACGTCTACAACGGCATGACCGACACGTATTAATTGTCGAATAATCCTGCAAGGGGGCGCAAATCCCTTTGCAGGAAAACTAACTTAAGGATGAAATATGAAGAAATTACTCGCAGCAGTTGCAGCAACGATGATAGTGGCTTCCGCCTCCAGTTTCGCGGCGGATAAGGCTGCTCCGGCAGCAAAGGCACCGGCAAATTACTGGGACGGTTGGACCAAGGTCTATTCGCTGGATATGTTCCCCGAGTGCGGCGTGAACGTTCTCGGCGCTGGCGGTGATGACATTCTCCAGGTAACCGTGGATACCTACTGCGGAGTAAAGCCGGGCGGATATGTCGCTTATATCAACCCGAAGATGATGGACATCTACAAGAAGAAGGGCAACAAGTATCCTGATGGTCAAATTGGCGTACTGGTCTTCAAGAAAATCGGCGCTGCGTTTACAACCGACATCAAAGACGGCAAGCCGATCATGGACGTCAAGGCCATAGCGGATGGCAAGTCGATCGCGTCTAAAGAGAAGGGCCACCCCCTGAATCCGGAGACTTGCTTTAACTGCCATGAAACCATACAAAAAGGCGTGTGCAAGAGCCACGGTTATGTCTGCGGCGACGTAGTGTTCAGGACGAAGTAATCGGGATGTAACTGTTTTACGCAATCAAAGGCGGCTAAGGGGCTTACCCTTAGCCGTTTCTATTTTGAATATGGCCTACGGGTAGTTGGAAATGTCGGGTAAGCCGTTGCAGCTATTCTGGTTCACGATGCTGGTGCTTGCGTATTCAAGCTTGGCGCGCGGCGAAGAATCAGACGAAGGGATAGTAGCCCCTCCTCCAGCCCGCCAGGCCGAGCTGCTCAATTTTGTCCGCCAGGACTGCGGGTCGTGCCACGGCTTGCTGCTGGAGGGCGGGTTTGGTACTCCGCTCTCGCCATCAGCACTTGCGGGGAAACCAGCCGAAGCACTCAAAGATACCATACTGCACGGGCGCTACGGCACAGCGATGCCGCCGTGGGAATCATTTTTAACCGAATCTGAAGCGGGGTGGATTGTGCAAATGTTGCAGAAAGGATTACCCTGAAGTGCGCAAGTTACCGGTTTTGTTTTTGTTCTGCTCCCTGCTTTTCCTGGAGGGGTGCGCTGTCAACGTGCCGCAACGTGCTACAGGAGATTTGGGCGTAATTATCGAGCGTGCTACGGGCGGTCTCCAGGTAGTGGAAACCACTCGCCGCACCAAGCTTGGACAAATCGCCGGGCTAGGCGATTTGTCCCACGCTTCCCTCAATTTCTCCCGCGACGAGCGCTACGCTTTCGTGTTTGGCAGAGATGGCGGCCTGACCAAGGTGGATCTATTGGGAATGCGCATCGTCAAGCGCGTGATACAGTCCGGCAACAGCATTGGGGGTGCGATTTCCCAGGATGGTAAGCTGATTGCGGCGTCGAACTATACGCCTGGCGGCATCCGGGTCTTCGACACCGAAACCCTTGACCTCGTAGCAGATATTCCCTCTATAGATCGCGGAGGGAAACTATCCAAAGTGGTCGGCCTGGTGGATGCACCGGGCAACCGTTTTGTGTTCAGCTTATTTGAGGCGGGTGAAATCTGGGTGGCGGATATGCGCGTACCGTCCGAGCCGACGGTGACGAAATTCGAGCAAATCGGCAAGGAACCGTATGATGGCATGATTACCGCAGATGGCCGGTATTATCTGGCAGGGCTGTTCGGTGAAGACGGTTTGGCCATGCTGGATTTATGGAACATGGACGCGGGCGTCAAGCGGGTGATGAACGGCTACGGCAAAGGCGAGCAAAAGTTGCCGGTGTATAAAATGCCGCACCTGGAAGGATGGGCAGCAACAGGCAGCGAACTGCTGGTGCCCGCAGTAGGTCGGCATGAGGTGCTAGTAGTAGATCAGCACGGCTGGATGGAGGTAGGGCGCATTCCCGTCCACGGCCAACCGGTGTTTGTCGTGGCGCGACCAGATAACCGTCAAGTGTGGGTAAATTTTGCCTTGCCGCACAACGATACTGTTCAGGTGATTGATGTGCCGAGCCGCAAGATCATAAAAACGCTGAAGCCGGGAAAGGCGGTGTTGCATATAGAATTCGCGCCACGCGGGGAACAAGTTTGGCTTTCGGTGCGCGATGAAGACCGGTTGGTGGTGTACGACACCGAAACTTTTGCGAAGCTCAAGGAGCTGCCGTCCGACAAACCCAGCGGCATCTTCTTTACCCCGCGCGCACATCGCACCGGCTTGTGATTGATCGGATATGACCGACATCGCATTTCATCTGCTCAACGATTTTCAGCGCGACTTTCCGCTGGCGTCCGCACCATTTAGTGTGATTGCCGATCGCCTGGGTGCAAATGAAACCGATGTGCTGGAAACCTTGAGGCACCTCCATGCTTGCGGGAAAGTCAGCCGGGTAGGCGCCGTTTTCAGACCGCACAGCATCGGTGCCAGCACGCTGGCTGCGCTGGCTGTGCCGGCGGAGAAACTTGACGAAGTGGCGCAACTGGTCAGCAGTTATACCGAGGTCAATCATAACTACGAGCGTGAGCACAGTTACAACCTGTGGTTTGTTGTAACTGCTGCAGACGAACTGCGGATACTGAAGGTGCTGGATGAAATCTGGCAGCGTACCGGTTATCAACCGCTGCACTTGCCCATGATTGAGGATTTTCACATTGATCTGGGTTTCGATCTGCTGCGACCGCACCAAGGACGCAATACCAGCACCACGAGAAGCGCAGACAGTGTGGCACCTCCCTCTGAGCCACCGCTGTCGCTGCCGTTTGAAACCGCTCTGATTGGTGCGATTCAGAAAGGCTTTCCGTTGGTAGAGCGCCCTTTTGCGGAAATCGGTGCAGGCATCGGCCTGGCCGAGAGCGAGGTTATGGCCGGGCTTGCACACTTGGCGGCAAAGGGAACCATCAAGCGCATGGGTGTCATCGTGCGCCATCGTGAGCTTGGCTATCGCGCCAATGCGATGGTGGTGTGGGATATACCGAACGATCAGGTAGGAAAGGTAGGGCAGAGTATCGGTAGTTTTGGCGCGGTTACCTTGTGCTACCGCAGGCCGCGCCGCTTGCCGGGTTGGCGCTACAACCTGTTCACCATGATTCATGGCTGCCGTTCCGATGAAGTGTTGGAGATGGTGGAGCAGTTGAAGAATCAATGCGGGCTGAATGATACCGCCTGCGCAGTGTTGTTCAGCCGCCGCTGTTTCAAGCAATGCGGCGCACAGTATGTGCCAAGCCCGTTGCCGGAATTTTCTGGAACGCGGCATGCCGCATCCGCTAATGCGATATGAGCTGTAATGATGGATGAGCTGGATCGCGCCATTATCAACTCCTTGCAGGGTGGCTTTCCGGTCTGCGAGCGCCCTTTTGCGGAAGTTGCCAGACAGTTGCATACCACCGAACAGGAGGTAGTATCAAGAATCGGTCGGCTGCTGGAGAGCGGCATTCTGTCCCGTTTCGGCCCGATGTACCACGCTGAGCGCATGGGCGGAAGCCTGAGCCTTGCGGCGATGAAAATACCGGATTCCGATTTCGAGCGGGTGGCGGGGATCGTGAACGCGATGCCGGAAGTCGCGCACAATTACGCGCGCGACCACGCGCTCAGCATGTGGTTCGTCCTCGCCACTGAAACGCCGCTTGAACACGCGGCGGCACTCGAAAGAATCGAGCGCGCAACGGGTTATCCGGTATACGACATGCCCAAGATCAGGGAGTATTTTATCGGGTTGAGGTTTGCGGCATGACAGCCATAACACCGCTGGATGAAATTGATCGTCGCATTGTCCTTGCCACCCAGTCAGGGCTGCCGCTGGATCCGCAACCTTATCATGCGGTGGCCTTGCAAGCGGGCGTCTCACCGGAAGAGGTGATGCTGCGCATGCGGCAGATGCTGGAAACCGGAGTGATCCGCCGCATCGGTGCGGTGCCTAACCATTACGCCTTGGGCTACAGGGCAAACGGTATGACGGTGTGGGATGTGCCGGATGAACGCGTGGATGAACTGGGTGAAGAAGTCGGTGCGCTGGAATTCGTCAGCCACTGTTACCAGCGACCGCGCCATTTGCCGGACTGGCCATACAATTTTTTTGCCATGGTGCATGGACATGACCGTGGCGAAGTGGAAAGGCAAGTGAGCTGTATTGCTGCATTGATCGGCGATGCTGATCGCGGCCATGAAATTCTCTATAGCACGCGCATCCTGAAAAAAACCGGGTTGCGCATCGTTGGATAAGGCCTGACGTGTTCCGTATTTCCCAATTCATGCAGGAAATCGCCGCCCCCACTCCGCTGGGCGAGAAGCGCAATCCCCCGGGGCCGGTAGTGATCTGGAATCTGATCCGGCGCTGCAATCTGACCTGCAAGCACTGCTATTCGATCTCGGCGGACAAGGACTTCGCGGGGGAGCTTTCAACAGAAGAAATCTTCGCCACGATGGACGACCTGAAGCGCTTCCGTGTTCCGGTGCTGATCCTGTCCGGCGGAGAGCCGCTGCTGCACCCGGATATTTTCGAGATTTCGCACCGCGCAAAAAAGATGGGATTCTATGTTGCGCTGTCGAGCAACGGTACGCTGATTGACGAAAGCAACATCGGGCGCATCGCGGCGGTGGGGTACAACTATGTCGGGGTGAGCCTGGACGGCATCCAGAAAACCCATGACGAATTCCGCCGCATGGCGGGCGCGTTCGACAAATCCATGCACGGCATCCGCCTGTGCAAGGAGCGCGGCATCAAGGTCGGCATCCGCTTTACGCTAACCCAGGACAATGCGCACGACTTGCCGGGGCTGCTGCAACTGATGGAAAGCGAAGGGCTGGACAAATTTTATCTATCGCATCTCAACTATGCCGGGCGCGGCAACAAGAACCGCAGGAATGACGTGTTCCACCAGGCTGCGCGGCAGGCGATGGATCTGCTGTTTGACACCTGCTGGCGCTATCAGAACGATGGCAAGCTCAAGGAATTCGTGACTGGCAACAACGACGCAGACGGCGTCTACCTGCTGCTTTGGGTGCGGCGGAATTTTCCCCATCTCGAAAATCATATCCGTGCCAAGCTCGAACAGTGGGGCGGAAATTCCTCTGGCGTGAACGTCGCCAACATAGACAATCTGGGTAATGTCCACCCCGACACCATGTGGTGGAACTATAATCTTGGCAACGTGCGCGAACGGCCGTTCTCGGAGATTTGGGCGGACACCGCTGACCCCATCATGGCCGGGCTGAAGGCGCATCCGCGCAAGATCGGCGGACGTTGTGGCGGGTGCCGTTATTTCAATATCTGCGGGGGGAATACGCGGGTGCGCGCATGGCAGGTGAGCGGTGACCCGTGGGCGGAAGACCCGGCCTGTTATCTGAATGATGAGGAAATTGGAATTGTTGAGACGATAACGACCGAAAGCTGAACATGATTAAAAAACTCCTGTGTACCTGTAGTTCCGTGATGGGCCTGTTGCTGGCGTTCGGAGCGGCGGCTGAACAAACGACCGAAAAAAATTACGCCGATTTCTGTGCCGCCTGCCATGGCGCCGACCGCCTGGGCGGCGCCGGTACGGCGCTGCTTCCGGAAAACCTGGCGCGCCTGCGCCGCCCCGAGGCGTTCAAGACCATCGCCGAAGGGCGCTCCGCCAGCCAGATGCCGGGTTTTGCCGGCAAGCTCGCCAAAGAAGACATTCAGGCGCTGGTGGATTTTATTTACACGCCGTTGCCCAAGTTGCCGGTATGGGGCGCGGATGAGATCAACGCTTCGCACCTGCAGCATGTGCAGGGGAGCCTGCCGGACAAACCGGTGTTCGGCGCCGACCCGCTCAACCTTTTCGTGGTGGTGGAGCTGGGTGACCACCACGCCACCATCTTGGACGGCGACAAGTTCGAGCCGATTTTCCGTTTCAAGACACGCTTCGCCTTGCACGGTGGACCGAAGTTCAGCCCGGGCGGGCGCTTTGTGTATTTCGCCTCGCGCGACGGCTGGATCAGCAAGTTCGATATTTACAACCTGAAAGTGATCGCCGAAACCCGCGCCGGCATCAATACCCGCAACCTGGCTGTCTCCGGCGATGGCAAGACGGTGCTGGTGGGCAATTATCTGCCGCATTCTCTGGTGCTGTTGAGCGCGGAAGATCTTTCACTGATCAAGGTGATTCCGGCGCTGGGTCAGGATGGAACCAGCTCGCGGGTATCCGCCGTGTACCAGGCGGAGCCGCGCGGCAGCTTCGTCGCGGCGCTGAAAGACACCAAGGAGGTATGGGAGATACCTTACGGGGCCAAGGATTTTCCGGTGCGTAGGATTGCCGCCGACGACTATCTGGATGATTTTTTCTTCGATCAATCCTACCGCCATCTGATCGGCGCTGCGCGGGACGGCAAAAAAGGGCAGGTGATTGACCTCGATTCCGGCAAGAAAGTTTCGGAGCTCGATTTGCCTGGCATGCCGCATCTGGGTTCCGGCATCACCTGGGAACATCAGGGGCGCCCGGTGATGGCCACGCCCAACCTGAAAGAGCCGCTGGTGAGCGTGATAGACATGACAACCTGGCAAACCGTGAAACAGATCAAGACGCAGGGCTCCGGTTTCTTCATGCGCAGCCACGAAAATTCTCCTTATGCGTGGACCGACGGTTTCAACAGCAAAGACAGCCGCGACGTGATGCACATCATAGACAAGCGCACGCTGGAGGTGGCGAAGGTCATCCGCCCGATGCCGGGCAAGACGGCGGCGCACGTCGAGTTCACCCGCGACGGCAAGTACGTGCTGGTCAGCATCTGGGAAGATGACGGCGCGCTGCTGATTTACGATGCCGAAAAGCTTGAGGAAATAAAGCGGTTGCCGATGAAAAAACCTTCCGGCAAGTACAACGTCTATAACAAGATTACCCGCTCTGCCGGTACCAGCCACTGACAGGATGTTGAAAAACTACTGCGAGGCGATGATGCTGCGTTGGAAACCGTCAAAAAATGCTCATTTATTTCATATAAACTCCGCTTTTTTGCCGGTTTCCGCCTTGCCTGATCGCCTCTCGCTACGTTTTCCCACACCCTGTTAAGCAGTATCAGATCACAAGCAAACCAGAAGGCTTTGTATGGATTTTTTGCCGGTATTCATGAACGTGAAAGGCCGCCCGTGCCTCGTGGTCGGCGGCGGCGAAGTCGCGCACCGCAAGGCGTCGGTGCTGCTGGATGCGGGCGCGACGGTCAAGGCGGTCGCGCCGGAATTTTCCGCCGCTTTCGGCGACCAGCAAGGCATCGAGCGCGTCGCCGAACGGTTCCGGCCCGCGCATCTGGACGGCGCAACACTGGTCATCGCGGCAACCGATGACAGCGATGTCAACCGGGAAGTTTCGCGGTTGGCGCGCGAGCGGAATATCCCAGTGAACGTGGTGGATAGCCCCGATCTTTGCACCTTCATCATGCCTTCGATCATGGATCGCTCGCCGCTGGTGGTGGCGTTTTCCAGCGGCGGGGCATCGCCGGTGCTCGCGCGGATGCTGCGCGGCAAGCTGGAAACGATGGTCCCGCAAGGTTACGGTCGCTTGGCCGCGTTCTGCGCGCGGCTACGCGATACCGTCAAGGCGCGCATCACTAATCCGCAGACGCGGCGCATTTTCTGGGAAAACGTGCTGGAAGGCCCGATCGCCGAGAAAATGCTGGCGGGCGATGAGGCCGACGCGGAAGCCATGCTATTGGAACGGCTGGAGAACGAAAACGCAGCGCAGCACGGCGAAGTGTATCTGGTCGGCGCGGGTCCCGGCGACCCGGATCTGCTGACTTTTCGCGCTCTGCGGTTGATGCAGAAGGCCGATGTCGTGCTGTACGACAACCTGGTATCCAAGCCCATCGTTGATATGGCGCGCCGCGACGCGGCTCGTATCTTCGTCGGCAAGCAACGCGATAACCATACTCTGCCCCAGGATGAGATCAACGCGCTGCTGGTGCGTCATGCAAAAGAAGGCAAGCGCGTGCTGCGCCTCAAGGGGGGCGACCCATTTATTTTTGGCCGGGGTGGCGAAGAAATCGAAACGCTCGCCGGGCATGGCATCCCGTTTCAGGTTGTGCCCGGCATCACGGCGGCATCCGGTGTTGCCTCCTATGCCGGCATTCCGCTGACGCACCGCGATTATGCGCAGGCATGCATTTTCGTGACCGGGCATCTGAAGGACGGCAGCATGAATCTGGATTGGGGCGCGCTGGCTCGGCCAAAACAAACTATCGTGTTTTACATGGGGCTGCACGGTCTCGGCACGCTCTGCGCCAAACTGGTAGAGCACGGACTGCCGGGCAGCACTCCCGCAGCGATCGTTCAACAGGGAACCACGAAAAACCAGCGCGTCATCAAAGGAACGCTGGTGACGTTGCCCGGCATCGCGCAGGTTGAAAAACCGCAAGCGCCAACCCTGATAATTGTCGGCGGCGTAGTCGCGCTCAGCGATAAACTGGCCTGGTTCAACCCCAAGCAAGCCGCAGGGTCGGCAAGGTAGCAGCCCCGATGCCGGGAGCAATGCATCCTGCTCGGACATGATATAGAATCCGCCCTCCGGCAGGCGGGCGGGCTTTCCAGTAATTAAGTTGGGTAAACCCCCGGCTATGCCGGGGGACTCCCGAAGTTTGACATTTACGATGGTTTGGCTTTTGATTTTCACCGATTGCGGTTAGGCCACTTTGAGGGGTCAGCAATCGTAAAGCCACCGGCTTTGCCGGTGGATACTTACTTCCTGATTTATTGCCATGAGCAAATACACCGTATCAAGCGCAGCGCTGGGAGCGCTGCTCGGAATATCCACCAACACCGCCTTTGCGGCAGATGTCGCCACGATGGATGAAGTGGTGGTGACGGCGACCCGGACCAGCGCCACGCTTTCCGACGCACCGGCTGCGGTAACTGTCGTCAACGCCAAAGACATCGAAGAAAAAAATGCTTCGCGCCTCGGTGACGTGCTGGATCAAGTGCCCGGCTTGTATTTGCGCGGCGGCACCCTCGGCCAATCGCAGGGCACCATCGGGACGAGCGGCATGTCGCTGCGCGGCGTTGACCAGACCAAAACGCTAGTGCTGCTCGACGGGCAGCCGATTCAGGATGCAAGCTCCGGAAAAGTGAACTGGCGCATCCCGTTTGTCGAAGATATTTCCCGCGTCGAGGTCGTGCCCGGATCGTTTTCCGCGCTGTACGGCAGTAACGCCATCGGTGGCGTGGTCAACATCATCACCAAACAGCCGGACAAGCGGGAATTCACCGCCAAAGTGAAGAAAGGCTGGGGCGATGCCAGCGGCGAGGATGCCAGCGTTTACTTCCGCGACAAGATGGAAAACGGGCTGGGATTCGCAGGTGGGATCGGCATCCAGAACCGCGACAGTTATGTGAACGATTTTGTTGTTGTCAAAAATCCGCCGGTGTGTACTGTTCCTGCTAACTGCGTCACTTCTGTTACAGGTGCGCTGGCTACCACGACCAGGGAAGGTTTGCCGGCCTATGTGGTGGGAGACTTGGGAGCGGTGCCATGGAATTCCACCAATGCCACCGCCAAGCTGTTTTATGACCTGAATGCACGCAGCAAGGTTTTCGCTGGCGTCAGCCATCAGGAAACCAGGCAGGATTACACCCAGTTCAACATGTATCTCAGAAATTCCGGCACCGGCGCGGTGGTACCAGTTCCGAGCGGGACGCTGAACATCAATGGACGGCAGGCATCCTTGACGAATTCCAGCTTCACCTTGTTTTCGTTTCAACCGCTCCAGGAATCCACCGCCCGGTATTTTGTCGGCTATGACGGCGTGATCGGCAACAATTATTTGCTGAAGGCTGATCTCGCTAGAATCGAGCGCACCTATAGTTATACTGCCGCAAACACAACGGCTGCCCCAATCGCCACCTGGAACAGCGGTACAGGTACGTTGTATGACACCCCGAACAACGGGCTCGACGGCTCAGCACAGGTTACTTTTCCTATCGGCGCGCGCCATGTTCTGGTGACCGGTTTGGCACTGCACAAGGACTCGGTAAACCAGCAAATCTACGCGCTATCCAACTGGCGCAACCCGGATTCCAAAACTGCGGTGAACAGCGGCTACCATGGTCGCTCGACCACTGTTTCCGTTTTTGCGCAGGACGAGTTCAGCGCGACGGGTGCGCTCAAAATCTATCTGGGCGGACGGTGGGATGATTGGGAAGCGAGCGGTGATAAGTACAGCAACATCGCGCCCGCAGGGGCGACAATTTATTCCAAGCGCAGCGTCTCCGCATTCAGCCCGAAAGCATCTGCGGTTTATAACTTGTCAGAAGCGGCGACACTGCGTGCCTCTTTCGGGAGATCGTTCCGGTCGCCCACCAACCAGGATCTTTATGTGACCGCGAGAATACAGGGCAAGACGGTTGTGAACAATCCCGATCTTCAGCCCGAGCGCGGCACGACGTGGGAGATGAGTGGGGAGTTTCGTTTATCGGAAAATGCCAAGACTAACATCACCTACTACGATACCCGGTTGAGTAACCTGATCCCGCCGAGGAGCACCGCAGCTACCTGGGTTCGCTACAATGCAGCCAAAGCAAAGGTGCGGGGAGTTGAGCTGGGAGGAGCAATAAAACTGGCAAGCTGGCTGGAAATGGATGCTAATTACTCCTATAACGATTCGGAAATACTGGAAAGCGCAGCCGAGCCGGCGAGCGTCGGCAAAAGGCTGACCGATTCGCCAAAAAATATTGCCGGTATCGGGTTTGCCGCTCAATATGGGGCATGGTCTGGCACGCTGAATGCGCGCTATATAAGCCACGTGTTCCTTGACCCAGCAAATGCCGATACGGTAGATGGGGTGCCGACCAGTTGTGACGCGCAAACGACGGTGAACGCCAAACTCGGTTACGCTTTTTCCAAGAATATCAAGGGGCATGTCGCGGTCAATAATTTGCTGGACGAGAGAAGCTACAGCTATTTTCTGAATCCGAAGCGCAACCTGGTGGCGGGGCTGGACTTCACACTGTAGCCCCCGCCGCTTGCCGCTCTGCGGCGTGGCGCGGTTATTGGCGATCCGGCATGATGCTGGCTCGCGCGCTTCGGGCGCTGGTTTACGGGGATACTGCCATGGTAAAAACAGCCAAGCCAGCGCCGGGCAAATCCGTAAAAACATCCGTAGCCAGACAGCCCAAACCGGCGCGCAACGTGTCGGCCAAATCCGCTCAAAAAAGTAAACCAACAGCCCCGCCTGCCGCTCCCGCAGATCGTGCGGTTGAGGGTGACATTGCCTGGCAAAACCGGTTTCAGCAAAATCTGCTCACGCTGTATACGGCAATCGAACAAAGCCCCATCTCGGTAGTCATCGCCGATGCAGATGCCAATATCCAGTACGTCAACCCGTATTTCACAAAAATTACCGGCTATAGCGCGGAGGAGGTGATAGGGAAAAACCCGCGCATTTTTCAATCCGGGCTGACGCGAAATGAAATCTATGCGGATTTGTGGAACGCTCTTAACAAAGGCGAGGTCTGGCATGGCGAGTTCATCAACAGGCGCAAGAATGGGGACTTGTATTGGGAAGAGGCCCACATCGCGCCGATAAAGGATACGTCCGGCAACGCCTGTCAGTATGTCTGCATGAAGCTGGACGTCACGCGGCGCAAACAGGTAGAGACGGAGTTGCTCGACAAGCACAACCTGCTGACCTCCGTCATCAACAGCTCCACCGATTTTATTTTTGTCAAAGATGCGGGGCTGCGCACAGTCCTCTGCAACGAAGCATTTGCCGGAGCGCTGGGGAAACGCCCGGCTGAACTTTACGGCAAAACCGATATCGAGAACGGCTGGCCGACAGAACTGGTAAAGGGAAACCCGGAAAAAGGGATCAAGGGCTACGAGCAGGACGATCTGGCCGCGTTGAGCGGGGAGACGGTACGCAATATGCACGATCCGGCACCCGCCGGCGGCGAGATCCGCATCTTCGATACCGTCAAGCTTCCGGTGATCGGCGCAAGCGGCAGTGTAATCGGGCTGCTTGGCATCGGGCGCGACATTTCCGACCGGCTGGCGGATGAGCGGCTTACCCGAAGTTTGCTGTTACAGGCCCGCACACTTACCCGCCACATGTTTGATATCCAGGAGGATGAGCGCCGCAAGATTTCCCGCGAGCTGCATGACGAGTTGGGCCAGTGGCTCACCGCCATCCAGGCTGAAACCCAGGCGATCGAAAACATTGCAGGCAAAACCGCCCCGGAAATGCTGGGCAGTATCCGTGCCGTCAAACGGAGCGCGGAATCCATGCATGAGGTGATCCGCCGCATTGTGCACAGTTTGCGCCCCGCCCTGCTGGACACGCTGGGGCTGGCGGATAGCTTGCGCGAGCTGGAAAAACAATGGTGCCAACCCAGGCTGGGCATTTCCTGCGAATTCTGGCTCGAAGGCGACCTTGCCAATCTGGGCGACGAGCTGAACATAACCATTTTCCGTGTCGTGCAGGAAGCGCTCAACAATATCGCCAGCTATGCCCAAGCCAACCATGTTTCGGTGCATCTGCGGCGAGTGTTGGGCGCAGCGGCGGGGGACGACGCCATATTGCTGTCCATCGGTGATGACGGCGTCGGCTTCGATGCCGGGCAAAAGTTACGCGGGACAGGCCTGCTGGGTATGCGCGAGCGGGTGATTGCGGCAGGCGGCGAGTTTGATTTGAACAGCGCACCGGGGCAGGGCGTGCGCATCCATATCAAACTGCCGGTCGCGCCGACGTGGGAGGAGGATTATGAGCGGTGGTAGGGTTGAATCGGTTGATCGCAAACCGATTGCTGTGCTGCTGGTGGACGATCATCCGGTGGTATGCGACGGCTACCGGCGCCTGCTGGAAACCGAGCCGGACATCCGCGTCGTGGCGGAAGCCGGAAACGGCGAAACCGGCTACGTCCAATACAAGAAACACGAGCCGGATGTGGTGGTGCTCGATCTCAGCATGCCGGGCATCGGTGGCCTAGAAACCATCCGCCGCATCAGGGCCTACGACCCGGGTGCGCGCATCCTGATTTTCAGCATGCACAGCAGCGAGGCCATGGTGCGGCACGCGCTGCAAGCGGGCGCCACCGGCTATCTGACCAAGCAGGGCGGCATGGGGCAAATGGTGCAAGCCGTGCGCGAGGTGGCGCGGGGGGCGACGTTTATTGGCGCAGGCAACAGTATCGGCGCTGAAACAAACCAGACCGCGCAGGCTGCACCGGATGACCCGTTGCAGGTGCTTTCCTCGCGAGAGTTTCAGTTGTTCAAGCTGATGGCCGAGGGGCATTCCATATCCGAAATCGCGGCGACGCTCTCCATCAGCCCGAAAACTGTCGGCGTCCACCACACCAACATCATGAAAAAACTGGGGCTGCATAACTTGTCCCAGATTGTCAGGCTGGCTATTCGCTGTAGCGTGATCGAACCTTGACAGGGCGTAAAACAATTTGAGCGCGGCCCCTTTTTTTCCTGCCGTGGATGCGCTCGTCCGTGCGGCAGAGTCCGTAGGGCGCAATAACCAACGGGCATTGCGCCGTAAGTGCTGCAACATGCTTGCGCCGCCTGATCTTCGAGTTTCGCGGGCCTGTCTTTGAGGTAACCCATCCCCCTCCCTCTCCGGTATCATGCCTCCCTCAAGATTATTCAGCGCTGCCCGTTGCAAGCTGCATCCCTCATGACCTCCGAAAATTTTCTCGATCTTCCCCCTCTATTGAGCGCCCAAGGCACGGTGCGCCTGCCCGGCTCGAAGAGCATTTCCAACCGCGTGCTGTTACTGGCGGCATTGTCCGAGGGCGCGACCGAGGTGCGCGATCTGCTGCATTCCGACGATACCGCGCGCATGCTGGATGCGCTGCGCACTTTGGGCGTTGCAGTGGAGTTGTTGGGCGACAACGCCCTTCGGCCAGACTCAGGACAGGCTTACCGCGTGACGGGTTGCGGTGGAACCTTCCCGGTGAAGGAAGCGAAGCTGTTCATCGGCAATGCGGGCACCGCGTTCCGCCCGCTGACGGCGGCGCTGGCCTTGGCGGGCGGGCGTTATGAGTTGTCGGGTGTACCGCGCATGCACGAGCGGCCCATCGGCGATCTGGTGGATGCGTTGCGGCAGTTGGGGGCGGGTATCCGCTACCTCGGCAATGAGGGTTTTCCGCCGCTGGAAATTTTTCCTGCGAAGCTGTCGGGAGCGCTGGTGCAGGTGCGCGGCGACGTGTCCAGCCAGTTCCTCACCGGACTGCTGATGGCGCTGCCCTTGCTGGATCGCACGGTGAGGATTGAGGTGGTGGGCGAGCTGATTTCCAAGCCGTACATCGGGATCACGCTGGCGATGATGGCGCGCTTTGGCGTGGCTGTGGAACGGCAGGAGTGGCAGAGTTTCGTTGTCTCCGGCGGCCAGCGTTACCGCAGTCCCGGCACGGTTTATGTGGAAGGCGATGCCTCGTCAGCCTCGTACTTTCTGGCTGCTGGTGCGGTAGGCGGCGGGCCGGTGCGGGTGGAGGGCGTGGGGCGCGACAGCGTGCAGGGCGATGTGCGTTTTGCCGAGGCGCTGGAAAAGATGGGGGCGCGCATCACGATGGGCCCGAACTGGATGGAGTGCGAAAGGGCGATGCCGGAGGCGTCAAGCATATTTCAGCCATCCTCTTGCGGGGGGGCGAGCGCACCGGAACCCGGCAGGCTCAAGGCCATAGATCTCGATTGCAACCATATCCCCGATGCGGCGATGACGCTGGCGGTGGCAGCGCTGTTCGCCGATGGCACCACGACGTTGCGCAACATCGCCAGTTGGCGCGTCAAGGAGACCGACCGCATCGCCGCGATGGCAACGGAATTGCGCAAGCTCGGCGCGGCGGTGGAGGAGGGTGCGGACTACCTCCGAATCACTCCTCCCTATGCCGTTCGTGGTGAGCTTGTCGAGCCACCTGCCATCAGCTACGTAGAAACCGTCCACCCTTCGACAGGTTCAGGGCGAACGGTTTTGTTGCATGCCACCATTGATACCTATGACGACCACCGCATGGCGATGTGTTTCTCGCTCGCCGCGTTCGGCGGAGCGGGCGTGCGCATCGCCGATCCCGGTTGCGTGGCGAAAACCTTCCCCGATTATTTCGAGCGCTTCGCGCGGGTGGTCAGGGCGGTGCCGGTGATCGCGATAGACGGGCCTTCCGCGTCCGGCAAAGGCACCGTGGCGCAGCTTGTGGCGAAGGCCTTGGGCTTCCGTTTTCTCGACAGCGGCGCCTTGTACCGGCTGTTGGCGCTGGCGGCGCAGCAGCGCGGCGTGCCCCTCGAGGCGGAAAATCGCCTGGCCGAGCTTGCGGCAAATCTGGATGCGCGCTTCGACGAATCCGGCGCCTGGCTGGATGGCGCGCCGGTCGGCGACGAGCTGCGTTCCGAGCAATGTGCCGACATGGCGTCGAAAGTGGCGGCGTTGCCCGCAGTGCGCGCCGCGCTGCTGGACAAGCAGCGGGCGTTTCGCCGGGCGCCCGGCCTGGTCGCGGACGGGCGCGACATGGGTTCGGTGGTGTTTCGGGATGCAGCCCTGAAAGTGTTCCTCAACGCCAGCGCGGAAGCGCGTGCGGAGCGGCGTTATAAGCAGTTGATAGAAAAAGGAATGAGTGCTAATATCGCGTCCCTTTTGCAAGAGGTGCGCGCGCGCGACGAGCGGGATTCGCGCCGTAGCGTGGCACCGCTGCAACTGGCGCCGGGAGCAGGCCTGCTCGACACCACCGACCTGACCATCGAGCAGGCGGTGCAGGAAGTGCTGGCACGCTACCGTACCGTGCGTTGAAGTAATGGCCCCGTAACGCCCATCGTTACGGGTTGTGCAACTTACCCCCGCCGCAAGCGGGTTTATCTGGAAGCCTCTACTAAATGAATGCAAATGCTGCCGTAAACGATCTGGAAAGTTTTGCCTCCCTGTTTGAAGAAAGCCTGACCCGCAAGGAAATGCGCGCGGGCGAACTGATCACCGCGCAAATCGTGCGCGTGGACCACAACGTGGTGGTAGTGAATGCCGGCCTGAAATCCGAGAGCTTTATTCCGGTCGAAGAATTTCTCAACGCCTCCGGCGAGGTGGAAGTCAAGTCGGGCGATTTTGTTACCGTGGCGATCGAGTCGCTGGAGAACGGCTACGGTGAAACCAAGCTGTCGCGCGAAAAGGCCAAGCGCCTCGCGGCCTGGCACGACCTCGAAGTGGCGATGGAAGAAGGCAAGATCGTTGAAGGTTTCGTCAGCGGCAAGGTCAAGGGCGGCCTGACAGCCACGGTCAACGGCATCCGCGCCTTCCTGCCCGGCTCGCTGGTGGACATCCGCCCGGTCAAGGACACCACGCCTTACGAAAACAAGACCATGGAGCTGAAAGTCATCAAACTGGACCGCAAACGCAACAACGTGGTGGTTTCGCGCCGCGCCGTGCTGGAAGCCAGCGCGGGTGCAGACCGCCAGGCACTGATGGAAAACCTGAAGGAAGGCGCAGTGGTCAAGGGCATCGTGAAAAATATCACCGACTACGGCGCATTCGTGGATCTGGGCGGCATAGACGGGCTGCTGCACATCACCGATCTGGCATGGCGCCGCGTCAAGCACCCGTCCGAAGTGCTGACGGTGGGCGACGAAGTCGAGGCCAAGATACTCAAGTTTGACCAAGAGAAAAACCGCGTTTCCCTCGGCATCAAGCAGATGGGCGACGATCCGTGGTCCGGGCTGTCGCGCCGTTACCCGCAAGGCACCCGCCTGTTCGGCAAGGTGACCAACCTGACCGACTACGGCGCGTTCGTGGAAATCGAGCAGGGTATCGAAGGCCTGGTACACGTATCCGAAATGGACTGGACCAACAAGAACGTGCATCCTTCCAAGGTGGCGCAACTGGGCGATGAAGTCGAGGTGATGATCCTCGAGATTGACGAAGGACGCCGCCGCATCTCGCTCGGCATGAAACAGTGCCAGGCCAACCCGTGGGATGACTTTAACCTCAACCACAAGAAGGGCGACCGGGTGAAAGGGCAGATCAAGTCCATCACCGACTTCGGTATTTTCATCGGGCTGGATGGCGGCATAGACGGTCTGGTGCATTTGTCCGACTTGTCCTGGAGCCAGCCGGGCGAGGAGGCGGTGCGCAACTACAAGAAGGGCGACGAGGTCGAGGCCATGGTGCTGGCGATAGACGTGGAGCGCGAGCGCATTTCGCTGGGCATCAAGCAGATGGACGGTGATCCTTTCAACAGCTTCATCGCGACGAACGACAAGGGCAGCGTGGTAAACGGCACGGTCAAATCGGTGGACGCCAAGGGCGCGGTCATTTCTCTGGGCGGCGAGATCGAGGGTTATCTCAAGGCTTCGGAAGTATCGTCCGACCGCGTCGAAGCGAAGAAGCGGTCGCCATGCAGCGGCTCGCGGCGGACAATACCGCTGCCGGCGCTGCCGGAACGACCAACCTGGGGGCCTTGCTCAAGGCGAAGCTCGACACCAGCAAGACCGACGCGCCGTAAGGGGGAGCAATGACACGTTCCGATCTTATCGCCAAGCTGGCGGAGCGATACCCGCAGTTGCTGGCAAGAGACGCCGAGTTGGCGGTCAAGGTGATCCTCGATACCCTGTCCGGCAACTTGGCGCGCGGCGGGCGCATCGAGATCCGCGGTTTCGGCAGTTTTTCGCTGAACTACCGGCCGCCGCGGATCGGGCGCAACCCCAAGTCGGGAGAAAAGGTGCAGGTGCCGGCCAAGCACGTGCCGCACTTCAAGGCCGGCAAGGAGTTGCGGGAACGGGTTGATTACCCGCCGTCTTGAACCGGCTGTCGCCGGGGCTCGGAGCAAGCAGATTGGCGGCCTGTCGCAAGATGGTGCCGCCGATTTTTTGTAGGCCGGCGTCGCAGGGAATTTTTATTTCGGATAAGTCATGCGCTACTTGAACTGGCTGTTGCGCGCCGCCCTGTTTTTTTTGCTGCTCGGCTTCGCCCTGAAGAACGACGAGCCCGTGGTGCTGCGCTATTTTTTCGGTTTTGAATGGCACGCTTCGCTGGTGGTGGCCATGCTGTTTTTTTTTGCTGCGGGAACCGGCGTCGGCATATTGGCCATGTTGGGAAGCGTTTTCCGCCAGCGCAGGGAAATCGCCGCGCTCAAGCGCGACCTGCGCCTGAAAAACAAGCTTGCGGGTGTCGGCGAAACCCAGCAGATGCCCATCCAACCCTCCTGATTGTCAACAGGCCCTAGTATGGAGTTCGAACCGTGGATGCTGCTGGTCTTCCCGCTGTTTTTCGGCATGGGGTGGATGGCGGCGCGCATAGACATCAAACAGCTGCTGTCCGAATCCAGCGCCCTGCCGCGCTCGTATTTCCAGGGGCTCAACTTTCTGCTCAACGAGCAGCAGGACAAGGCCATCGAGGCGTTCATCGAGGTGGTCAAGGTTGATCCGCAGACGATCGAGCTGCACTTTGCGCTGGGCAGCTTGTTCCGCCGCCGGGGCGAGGTGGATCGCGCCTTGCGCATGCACCTGAACCTGGTCGAGCGCGCCGACCTGGAAGAAGACAAGCGGCAGCAGGCGCTGTTCGAGCTGGCGCAGGATTATCTCAAGGCGGGCATTCTGGATCGCGCCGAGGCGCTGTTTCAGGACTTGCAGGGCACGCAATATGCCAAACAATCGCTGGATTTCCTGCTGGAGCTGTACCAGAAGGAAAAAGACTGGCTCAAGGCGATAGACGTGACGCAGCAACTGACCGCGATTTCCGGCAAGCCGCACGACCGGGAAGCGGCTTTTTTCTATTGCGAGCTGGCCGCCGCCGAATTGCCGCACAAGCGGGTGGACACGGCGCGCGCGCACCTGAAGCAGGCGCTGGCAAGGCACCCGCAGGCGGTGCGCGCCAGCATGATGCTGGGGGATATCGAGTATGCGGCGCACAACTATCCGGACGCCATCGAGATCTGGAAGCGCATCGAGCAGCAGGATCCCCAATATCTTCCGCTGGTGGCGGAGCGCATGCTGGAAGCTTACCGCCAGAGCGAACAGGCGGAAGCGGGCATCGCGGCGCTGCAAGGCTATCTCGCCCGCTACCCGTCGCTGGATTTGATGAACGTGCTGTTCGGCGTTATTTTGCGGCGTGATGGTGCGGAAGCGGCGTACAAACTGGTGCGCGACGAGTTGCAGCGCAACCCGACCCTGCTCGGGCTGGATAAGCTGCTGGAGGCGCGCCTGCTGGATATTCCCGAGGAGCGCCGCGCCGACGTGGAAATGGTGAAGAAACTGGTACACCAGCGCACCCGCCCGCTGGCGATGTACCGCTGCACCAACTGCGGCTTCAAGGCGCGCCAGTTTTACTGGCATTGCCCGGCCTGCCACGGATGGGAAACCTATTCGCCGCGTAGAAGCGAAGAAAACGGGCTCGCGATATGACCGGCCCGAAAATCATCGTCGCGCTCGATTGCCAGCAGGCTGCGCCCGCGCTGGATCTGGCGGCGCGGCTGGAACCCGCGCTGTGCCGCCTCAAGGTGGGCAAGGAGCTATTTACCGCGACCGGCCCGCAACTGGTGGAGCAGCTGATGCGGCGCGGTTACGAGGTGTTCCTCGACCTGAAATTCCACGACATCCCCAACACGGCGGCGCAGGCCTGCAAAGCCGCCGCCGCGCTCGGGGTATGGATGGTGAACGTGCACGCGCTGGGCGGGCGCAAGATGATGGAAGCGGCAAGTGTAGCGGTGGCGCAGGCGGCGCACCCGCCGAAACTGATCGCCGTGACCGTGCTCACCAGCATGGCGCGGGGCGATCTGGCGGAAATCGGCATTGCGGCCGAGCCCGCCGAGATGGTGCTGCGGCTGGCGCGGCTGGCGCGAGACAGCGGGCTGGGCGGGGTGGTATGCTCGGCGCAGGAGGCGGCGCTGTTGCGCCGCGAATGCGGCGAAGCGTTTTGCCTGGTCACACCCGGCATCCGCCTGGCGGATGCCGCGGCAGATGACCAGTCGCGGGTCATGACGCCGCGCGCCGCGCTGGAAGCGGGTTCCAGCTATCTGGTGATAGGCCGTCCCATCACCCGGGCGGCAGACCCCGCGCTGGCGTTGCGGCAGATTTTGGAACAGATGGGAGAAGTTGCATGAGCTTGTTGCCCGCATTCGATAAGGCGCGCATTCTGGTTGTCGGCGACGTGATGCTGGACCGCTACTGGTTCGGCGATGTCGAGCGCATTTCGCCGGAAGCGCCGGTGCCGGTGCTCAAGGTGGGGCGTGTCGAGGAGAGGCCGGGAGGTGCGGCCAACGTGGCGCGCAACATCGCGGCGCTGGGCGCGCACTGCACGCTGTTGTCGGTGGTAGGCGAGGACGAGGCGGGCGTTTGCCTGGAAAAGCTGCTGGCCGGGCAGGGCGGCGTGGCCGCATCGCTGCACCGCGACGCCACCATTTCCACCACCATCAAGCTGCGCGCCATCGCGCGGCACCAGCAGTTGTTGCGGATTGATTTTGAAACACAGCCCAGCCACGAGGTGCTGAAAGCCAAGCTGGCGGATTTCCGCATCCAGTTGCCCGGAGCCGATGTGGTCATCCTCTCCGATTACGGCAAGGGCGGGCTGGCGCATATCGGCGAGATGATCCGGCTGGCGCGCGCCGCAGGCAAGCCGGTGCTGGTTGACCCCAAAGGCGAGGACTATGCGCGCTACAGCGGGGCCACCTTGTTGACGCCGAACCGCAGCGAATTTCACCAGGTGGCGGGCGGCTGGAAAAGCGAGGCAGAACTGTCCGCCAAGGCCGAACGGTTGCGCGTCGAATTGGGTCTGGATGCATTGCTGGTAACGCGCAGCGAAGAGGGCATGAGCCTGTACCGCGCGGGCGAGGCGCTGCATGAAGCGGCGCAGGCGCGCGAGGTGTTCGATGTCAGCGGCGCGGGCGATACCGTGATCGCGACGATAGCGACGATGCTGGCCAGCGGGGCGGGCTTGCCGCTGGCGATGCGTATCGCCAACCGCGCCGCCGGCATCGTGGTGGGCAAGCTGGGCACGGCGGTGGTGAGCAGGGAAGAAATTATCAAAGACATCGGAGAAGGGGGAAGGAGGAAGGGGGAAGGGTAGGCGTGCTGTTTTTACCCTTCTCTCTTCCCTCTTCACCCTTCCCTGTTAAGGAGTTCGAATATGTATTACATCGTCACCGGCGCAGCCGGATTTATTGGTGCCAATCTGGTCAAGGCGCTGAACGAGCGCGGCGAGAACAACATCATCGCGGTGGACAACCTGAAGAATGCCGACAAGTTCAGGAACCTGGCGGATTGTGACATTGCCGACTATATGGACAAGGAAGAGTTCTTCGGCAAGCTGGAGGACGGGTTTTTCGATGGCCTCATCACGGCGGTGCTGCACCAGGGCGCGTGTTCCGACACCATGGAAAACGATGGCCGCTACATGATGGAGAACAACTACCGCTACGCGCTGGGGCTGCTCAACTACTGCCAGAACGAAGAAATACCCTTGCTGTACGCTTCTTCCGCATCGGTATACGGTGCCGGGCCGGAGTTCAGTGAAATCCGCGAACACGAGGCGCCGCTCAACGTTTACGCCTACTCCAAGTTTCTGTTCGATCAGGTGGTGCGCCGCCGCTGGCACAAGCGCAACGCGCAGATTGTCGGCCTGCGCTATTTCAACGTGTACGGGCCGCGCGAGGCGCACAAGGGGCGCATGGCTTCGGTGGCTTACCATTTCTTCAACCAGTACCGCGCCGAGGGCTGCGTGAAGCTGTTCGAGGGTTGCGACGGGTACGAAAACGGCGGGCAGTTGCGCGATTTTGTATCGGTGGAAGACGTGGCCAGGGTCAACATGCATTTTCTGGATCACCCCGGCAAATCCGGCATTTTCAATCTCGGCACGGGCCGCGCGCAAAGCTTCAATGATGTGGCGGTCGCCGCCGTCAACACCCTGCGCGGCGCGGATGGGAAAAGCGCACTGACGCTGGAAGCCATGCGGCAGCAGCAACTGGTGCGCTATATCCCCTTCCCGGAGCAACTGAAGGGCAAGTACCAGAGCTACACCCAGGCCGACATCGGCGCCCTGCGTGCGGCTGGATATGCCGAGCCGTTCTTCAGCGTGGAGCAGGGCGTGGCGCGCTATGTGACTTATTTGCTGGGCGGGGCTTGAGGGGGCCTCTATAAATCCGAACCACGTCGCGATACTGCGTTAATCAAAAATTTTTAACGCTTACATATCAAACAGGTGCGGGCGCCAAAATTTTTTTCGCGCCTTGTCCCGCTTGGCATTTGGAATTTATGGAAGCTCCCATGATCCTTGAAACCGCAATTCAAGCCACAGAGAACACAGAGCACACAGAGAAACAGCGGCACTCACCACTTGACGCGCCTTCATCCTTTGGGTGAGATGCGATTCGTCAGCAACTTATTGGTTTTTCTCTGTGATCTCTGTGTCTCTGTGATCTCTGTGGCCAATTAAGTTTTTCAGGATGATTCCGTTTCAAAATCATCGGCACGGCGGCGCGGGTTTCTGCGCCCGCTCCGGATAGGGCTGACGGCCATGAGAACCTTCGGCATTACCCGCAAGTTGTGGCTGGCCATGCTGCTGTTGGCGGCGCTGCCGCTGGTCGCGCTGCAACAGGCGCTGGAGAAGCGCTTCGGCGAAGCCATGCGCGCGACGATAAGCGGCCATCTCCAGGCGGTGACGCTGATCAAAATGGCGCAGATTGACAGCCATATCGCGCACGTGCAGGAAAACGCGCAGACGCTGGCGCAAGCGGCGTGGACAACCAACGTGCTGAAAGAGCTGGGAGCCGAAAAAAACAGGGCTGCCGCACAGAAGCTCCGCCAGCTTCGCCAGCAATATCTGGCTCTGTCGGACAGCATCGCCGATCCGGAAGAAATCTACGATCTGCTGCTCGTCTCGCCGTCCGGGGAGGTGGTGCTGACCCGCAAGGAAGAGCCGGATATGGGTGCCAACCTGTACACGGGGCCGTACCGGGATACGCATCTTGCGAGGCTGGTGCGCGAAACGCAGCAGACGCGGAACACGGGATTTTCCGGCTACGAATACTATCCCCCTTCGCGGGCGCAGGCCGCCTTTGTCGCCGCTCCTGTCATCGAAGGCGGTCGGCTGATCGGGGTGCTGGTGTTGCAGATTTCGCAGGGCAACCTGGACAAACTGACCGGGGATTATTCCGGGCTGGGGGAAACGGGCGAAGTGGTGATCGCCCAGCGCGCGGGCGATGCTGCCGTCATCGTGGCCCCGCTGCGCACCAACCAGGACAAACCGCCGCTGAAGGTGCGCAAGGACGGCATCGCGGTGCTGTTCGACGCGCTCGACCAAGAGCATGGCGTGGGGATCAGGCGGGATTATCGCGGGGAAGAGGTGCTGGCGGCATGGGGCTACCTGCCGCGCACGCAATGGGGAGTGGTGGTAAAGATTGACACGGCGGAGGTGTTCAGCCCGATCCGGCAAATGCGCCAGTGGGGTTATGCGCTGCTGCTGGGCATCATCGCGCTGGTCGGCCTGGTCGCGCTGTGGATGGGGCGCTCCATCGTGCGCCCGATCAAGACGCTCACCCGCTTGTCCGGCGAAATTGCCGGGGGAGATCTGGACAAACGCATCCCCCCCGGCTCGTCCAGCGACGAGCTGGGCGATTTGTCAGGGTCGTTCAACCGGATGGCGGCCAGCTTGCAGCAAAGCCAGAACGCGCTGCTCGCCGAGCGGCAGGGGCTGGCAGATGCGGTGCAGCAGCGCACCGCCGATCTGGAAGAAGCCAACGTCCACTTGTTGCAGGAAATCGCCGACCACCAGGCCGCCAAAGAGGATCTCCTGCTGGCGCAAGCGGTGTACCAGTCTATCGTGCAGGGCGTGGTCGTGTCCGATGCCGAGAACAAGATCATCTCGGTCAACCCGTCCTACAGCAGGATCACCGGTTACAGTGCCGAAGAGCTGATGGGGCGCAAGCCCGGCTTCAACAAGTCGGGCTATCATGATGAGGCGTTCTATCGGCATATGTGGCAAATCATAGCCCAAGAGGGGCGCTGGGAGGGCGAGGTGTGGGACCGGCGCAAGAACGGGGAAGTATTTCCGGCCTGGCTTTCCATCAACGTGGTGCGCGACAAGCAAGGCAACATTTTCCGGCATATCGGGGTAATCAGCGATGTCACGGAGCAAAAAGAAGCGCGGGAGAAAATTTATTTTCAGGCGAATTATGACGACCTGACCGGCCTGCCCAACCGCCGCCTGCTCATGGACCGGCTGGATCAGGAGGTCAGGAAGGCGCGCCGCAACTCGACCCAGGTGGCGCTGCTCTTCGTTGATCTCGACAACTTCAAGGAGATCAACGATACCTTCGGGCACGAGCGGGGCGACAAGCTGCTGCACGAAACCGCACAACGCATCCAGGCTTGCGTGCGCGAAGTGGATACGGTGGCGCGGCTCGGCGGCGACGAATTCACCGTGGTGTTGCCGTACATCAAATCCAACCGCGAAGTGGATCGGGTGGCGCAAAAAGTGATAGACAGTCTCGCCGTGCCATTCGATTTGGAGACAGACATGGGGTATGTTTCCGCCAGCATGGGCATCACCGTGTTCCCGTTTGACGGCGAAAGCGGCGCGGCATTGCTGCGTAATGCCGACCAGGCCATGTACGACGCCAAGAAACTGGGGAAAAACCGCTTCAGCTATTACACCTCCACCATGCAGCAGGCGTCGCAGCAGCGCCTGCATCTTTCCAACGAGCTGCGCGCGGCATTGTTGAAGGGCGAGCTGGAAATGTATTTCCAGCCCATCCACGATCTGCGCAGCGGAGAGGTGGTCAAAGCCGAGGCGCTGATCCGCTGGCATCGGGCGGACGGGAAACATGTCGGGCCGGACGTGTTTATCGGGCTGGCGGAAGAGATCGGCCTGATCGCCGAAATCGGGCAATTTGCGTTCGAGCAGTCGGTGAGCCAGCTCAAGGGATGGAATGAGGTTTTTCCGCATCCTGTCGGGGTGGCGGTAAACCTGTCGCCGCGCCAGATTTCCGGGAGCCGCAGCAACTTTTCTCCGTGGCTCGAGCTGCTGCAAGAGCAAGGCGTCCCGGCAACCTCCATCACGCTGGAAATCACTGAGGGGACGCTGCTGGATGACAACCACGCCGTGCGCGACAGGCTGGCCCGCCTGCGCGATGCCGGTTGCAGTATCGCGCTGGATGATTTCGGCACCGGCTATTCTTCGCTCAGCTACCTGAAGAAGATGAACGTGGATTTTATCAAGGTGGACAAGTCGTTCGTCCGCGATCTCGCGGTTGACTTGAACGATTTTGCCCTGGTAGAGGCCATCATTGTCATGGCGCACAAGCTCGGCATCAAAGTCATCGCGGAAGGGGTGGAAACGGCGGAGCAGCGCGATATACTGGCGCAGATTGGCTGCGACTTCGTGCAGGGCTATTATTTTGCGAGGCCGATGCCGGCGCAGGATTTCATCAATTATCTCAAGGCGAATAGCAAATAGATGTATTCCACCGTAGAAAATTTTGTCGGCAACACGCCGCTGGTGCAGCTCAAGCGCATTCCCGGCGACACCTCCAACGTCATCCTCGCCAAGCTGGAGGGCAACAACCCGGCCGGCTCGGTGAAAGATCGCCCGGCGCTTTCGATGATCGCGCGCGCCGAGGCGCGCGGCGACATCAGACCGGGCGACACGCTGATCGAGGCGACCAGCGGCAACACCGGCATCGCGCTGGCGATGGCGGCGGCGGTGCGCGGCTACCAGATGATATTGGTGATGCCGGATAACCAGAGCATAGAGCGCTGCCAGACCATGCGCGCGTTCGGCGCGGAACTGCGGCTGACGCCGAAAGAAGGCAGCATGGAGCTGGCGCGCGATACGGCGGAAAAATTGCGCGACCAGGGGCGCGGCGTCATCCTGGACCAGTTCGCCAACCCGGACAACCCGCTGGCGCACTACGAAGGCACCGCGCCGGAAATCTGGCGCGATACGGGAGGGCGCATCACCCATTTCGTCAGCAGCATGGGCACCACCGGCACCATCATGGGCTGCTCGCGTTACTTCAAGGAAATGAACCGGGGCATCCAGATCGTCGGAGTGCAGCCGGAGGAGGGCGCGCAGATACCCGGAATACGCAAATGGCCGGAAGCGTACCTGCCAAAAATTTACGATGCCAAACGGGTGGACAAGCTGGAATATGTCAGCCAGGGGAATGCTGAAGAAATGACGCGGCGGCTGGCCCGAGAAGAAGGCATTTTCTGCGGTATTTCATCCGGCGGCGCGCTGGCGGCGGCGCTGAAGGTGTCGGGCGAAGTGCGGAACGCTACGATCGTATTTATTGTCTGTGATCGCGGCGACCGCTACTTGAGCACCGGGATATTTCCGGTGTGAGCGGCCTCAATTCAAGTCTGTCGCGGTTTCCTTCAGCAGCTCGCGCGCCTTGCCCGCCAGTTCGTGGTCGGGGTTGATGTCGAGCAGTTGTTGCCAGATCGAGCGGGCCTCGGCAACATTGCCTTTGGCGTGACGCAGCAGCAGCCCGAGGTTGACGTAAGCCTGCCCGAAACCGGGATGCCTGGCGACCACGTCGCGAAAAGTTTGCTCGGACAGGCTGAGATTTTCATTGCGCCAGTACATCGTCCCGAGGTCGGTGCGCACGCCGGGTTGATCCGGATTTAAATCCAGCACATGCCGGTAATACACGATCGCCTGCGCGGAATCTCCCTTGTCGTAATAAATATTGCCAAGGGATTTGGCGGCCTCGATGTCGCTGATGTCATTATTGAGGCAGCCCTTGAGGTGCTCGATGTTGAAAGAAGTGCCGCTTTCCATAATTCCGCTCTCCGGGCTGAAATGTGATTTGAGAATATCGCGCTTGCAACGCCTGTGCGATGCGGCGAATAAGCCGTGTTTCAGTATACCAAAGGGAGCTGGGCGGGTTGGTGTTTTTGTTGCTGCCGCCTATTCGTTTTGTGCCACGCGCTGTCTCGCCAGCGCCGGGTTCTGGGAAAAATAGCGCTTGATGCCGCCCAGAATCGCCTGCGCCAGCTTTTCCTGGAAACCGGGATCATTCAGCTGGCGTTCCTCGGTCGGGTTGCTGATGAAGGCAGTCTCCACCAGCACCGAAGGAATGTCGGGCGATTTCAGCACGGCAAACCCGGCCTGTTCGACAAAGCCACGGTGCAGGGCGTTCACGTTGTCCAGCTCGTTCAGCATATACTTGCCCAGCTTGAGGCTGTCGTTGATGGTGGCAGTCTGCGACAGATCCAGCAAGGTTCGCGCGAGGTAGGGGTCTTTCACTGCAATGTTCACCCCGCCGATCAGGTCGGCCTCGTTTTCTTTCTTCGCCAGCCAGCGCGCGCTGGCGCTGGTGGCGCCGCGCTCCGACAGGGCGAATACCGAAGAGCCGCGCGCGTTGGGCTTGACGAAAGCATCGGCATGGATGGATACAAAAAGGTCGGCATGTGTCCGTGACCAGAATGCGGGTGCTGATCTCCGGGATGTTTTTTGCGGGTGCGGGAGGCGGCTGTGTGGCAAGCGGCGCTGAACCGGCAAGAGCGGGTGCGCTGGCCGCAGCAGGCGCCCGGTCTTCGCCCGCAACCGGTGTTTCCGCCAGCTTGCTTTCGGATTTGAGCGCCAGCGCCATCAGCGGATCGGCGGATGCGGCGGGATAAACGTCCAGCACCAGCCGGTGGCCGTATTCGCCGACCGGTTTGAGGCTGAACAATTGCGGTTTGGCTTCCGTTTTCAGGTCCAGCACCAGCCGCACGACGCCCGGCTTGAAGCGCCCCACCCGCGCGCTTTGGATGTAAGGGTCAGCGTTGCCGATTTTGCCGGCAATCTCGTTCAGCGCGCCGCCGATCTCAACTTCTTCCAGGTCTATGACCAGGCGCTCCGGATGTTGCAGGGTAAACAGGTGGTGGCGGATCGGCTGTGCGGATTCCAGCGTCAGGCGGGTGTACTCCTGCGACGGCCAGATGCGCGCGGAGCTGATGGCGACAGCCGCCTGCACATGGGGCAACCAGAGCAGGCACAGCAGGGCGGTTAGTGATCCGGAACGCATTATCCAAGAATCCGTTCGCATTGAGCTTGTCGAAATGTGAATGGGAACGGCAATCAAGTTCAAACCGTGCCGGATCATTAGTCTTGCAATAATTTCAAACATTCCCCGGCTATTGCAGTGTTGGCATTGAGGGTGATGTTGCGGCCAGCGGGCAGGATCTCGAAGCGGATTTCCAGATCAGCCTCGGGCAGCAAGCCATGCGCTTGTTCCGGCCACTCCACCAGACAAATATTACGGCCATCGAATTCGTCGCGGAAACCCGCAGCTTCCCATTCTGATTCATCGCGGAAGCGGTACAGGTCGAAGTGGCAAAAGTGTAGCCCGCCTATCCGGTACTGCTCAAGCAGCGTGTAGGTCGGGCTTTTCACGCTCCCGGCGAAACCCAGCGCGCGGAGCAACGCGCGCACCAGCATAGTTTTGCCCGCACCCAGATCGCCGCGCAAATACACCACCATTCCCGGCTTCAGGATTGTGGCCAGGCGCGCGGCAAACTCACCGGTGCCAGCCTCGTCGGCCAGCAGCAATGTTATTCGGCTATCATCCGGTTTATGCAAAGCGGAACCCAAAAAATAGATTATGCGGAGCTTGCCGCCAGCATCAAGGGGTGGGGCAGAGCGCTCGGATTTCAGGCGGTGGGCATCAGCG
>VIKH01000166.1:0-1162 GCA_008080515.1 Gallionellaceae bacterium
GCCAGCAGGAAAGCCTCCGCATCCTGCTTCCTGGTCGGCTTGAAGCTGCGCGGCTCATCGGCCTGCGTGTACAGCGCGCGCGACAGCGCCGCAAAGCGCTTCCGGTGGTCGCTTATTTCCCATGCCGCCCGCAGCTCGTTTGCCTTGTTGCCCTGCACCTCCGTGCCCGTCGCCAGCGCTTGTGCGAAGGCTTGCACAGCGGCATGGAACGAGGCGTCCGCGCAGGCACCGGCAACCGGATCATCGTTCCAATCCACACCCAGTTCTTCGCGCAAGCGCTCCACCGCCCAATCCACCGGCCTCTCACCCCCGCCCCCTCCTCCGTCGGCAGAAGGGGGCAGATGGCTGGTGTACGCCCACCATTCGGCCCGCTTGGCGACAAAATTTTCCAGCAGTGCGCGCGTGTTATACAGGCCGTAATTTTCGAACAACCATCGCATGGCCTGCGCGGGCTCGCTCTCGGGCGCATCGCGCAGGCTGTCGGCAAACGCATGCCACGCCTCTTCGCGCAACGCCGCCGTGCGTTCCAGCAACCCCATCCCCACCGGCGCTCCGGCATTCAGCGGCGCGCGCTGGACAAGCTGCATGAACCAGCCGTGAAACGTGCTGATGGTGATGGCGGGCTGCGCCAGCAGGACATCGCCGTAAAGACTGCGCGCTTTCGCCAGCAGCGCGCCGTCAATTTCATCGAGGGCGCGCTCGCGCAGAAACCTCCCGGCTTCCTCATCGCTGCTGGTCGCGAGCAAATGCAGCCACTCGTGCAGGCGCGCCCGCATTTCCTGCGCCGCCTTGCGCGTGAAGGTGATAGCGAGAATTTCGCCGGGCTGCACGCCGTCCAACAGCAGGCGCACGATGCGCGACACCAGCAGCCAGGTCTTGCCGCTGCCCGCGCAGGATTCCACCACGACACTGTGCCGGGGGTTGAGGGCAGCCTTGATATCCAGGCTCATGCCGCACCCCATTCCGCCTTGCGGCACAAGCCGCGCATCTCGCAATACTCGCAAGCATCATCCACTCCATGCGCGGGCAAGGCCGCGCCGGCGCGCATCTGCGCGAACACCGCCAGCAGCCGCCCAATGTTGGCTTGCGTTAGCTCCGGCAAATCCTGCGGCGGGGCAACGGTCACCACTTTGTCTTTTTCGATGCTGATAAAAGCCGCCTC
>VIKH01000166.1:1168-4348 GCA_008080515.1 Gallionellaceae bacterium
TCATCGGCCTCGTACACGTGGGCGTAGCAAGGCAATTGCACGTCCTCGCCCGGCTCCTTGAGCTTGTTGCGCAGCCTGGCTGCGTCCGTCATTTTGTAATCCAGCACGCGGCATTCGCTCCCGCGCGCATCCACCCGGTCGGTGCGCCCGTACAACACCAGACCACCTTCCAGCGGCAGCTCGAACGGCGTTTCGCCGCTCCGGTAGCGCCAGCCCTCCGCCTCGATTTCCAGTTGCGCGCCCAGGTAGGCGGGGATCGCCTGCTGCCAGCGCAGCAGCCAGGCGCGCGCCAGATAGTCGCGCGCCACGGCGGGCGCAAACTCCTCGGCGCTGATGCGCTGCAACGCCTCTTCCAGTGCCGCGCGGGGATACTCGCCCAGCACCGGATATTGTTGGTGGAAACGGTGCAGGATGTGGTGCGCCCACTCGCCGTAATCGCGCTTCTCCACGCTCTCGCGCACCTCGTCCATTTCGTTGAGGTGCAGGATATGGCGCGCGTAATACTGGTACGGGCACGCCACCAGGCTGTTGTAGCCGCTGGGCGAGACACGGCCCGGAACTAGGCCGGGCGGCGCGACAGGGCGCGGCATGGCGCTGACACCAAGCGGGAGAGGGGAGCCTGCTCGCACCTGCGCGCCATCCAGCAAGCCGCCCAGTTCGCGCTCCGACAAATCATCGCCGTAAGTCAGCTCGTGCAGCGCGCGCAGCATTTCCAGATAAGGGCTCAACAGGTTGGTCTCGCCATTTTTGCTGGCCTGCCAGGTGGCCAGCACGGTCTCGTTCATTGCCAGCAGCGCCAACAGGTCATCGCGCTGCTGCGCCTTGCGCGTTTCGCTCGTCGGCAGGCCGAGCGCGGCGCGCACCGCGTCGTTGAACCAGATGCTGCCGCCGCCCTCGCCCGGCAGATGCGCCGCATCGCAACCCAGCAGCAACGCCGCATCAAAGCTGCGCCAGCGCGTGGCGGCAAGCGAGGTAAGCAGCACCGGGCTGTCAATGGAACGGTCGCCGAAGGTGCCGGTATCGAGCTGCTGCGCCAGCCAGTGCCGCCATTCGGCGCGGCTGAAGCGCGTGCCGTCCGCCGCCAATTCCTGCTGCCAGGTTTGCAGGGAGCGCAACAACTGCGCGCCAGCCGCATCCCCTTCCAGCCCCTGCACCGCACCGAGAATGGCGAGGCTATCCCGCAATGCGAGCAGCCAGCCGCTCAGGGTGGCGCTGTTTTTTGCCAGCGCCTCCGCCGCCTGGCGCAACCGCGCCAGCAGCGTCTGCACTTCAGCCTGCCCTTCCGCCAGGTCGAGAAAAGACTGGAGGCGCGAGGCCACGCCGTGCTTGCGCACCAGTTGCTCGAGCTGGTACACCGCCCGCTTGCGTTCATGAGGCGGCTGATCCGCAAAAATAAACGGGGACTTGAGCAGGTCGAGCAATTCCTCGTGGTAAAAATCGCTTTGCAGCGCATCCAGCCATCGCATCAGCACCGTACACACCGACAGCGTGGATAAAGTCCAGCCGGTTTCGTCGCGAACCAGAACGCCAGCGCGTTCCAGCAGGGCGCGCACCCGCCGCGCCACGAGCCGGTCCAGCGCCACCAGCGCGATGCTCCGCTTGCCCGCCAGCAGCCAGCGCCGCACTTGCACCTCGGCGGCGCGCGCCTCCTGCTCCAGGCCGTGCGCGCCGAACAGGCGCAATTTCAGCGCGCTATCGGGGTAGTGTTCGCGCAGGTGCAACGCTTGATCGCGCAAGTGCGGGGATGGCGTCTGAAATGCAGCAACCAGCGCCGCACAGCCGGATTGCCGCGCCGCCATCTCGCGCAAATCAAACAACGCCACCGGCGCTCGCTCGCGATACGCCTCGATGAAGCGCGCCTCGGGCGCGGCAAGGCCGGATGCCAGCAACACGTACAGCGGCGCTTCGGCCTGTTGCGCGAGCTGCGCCAAGCGCTGCAGGTAAGCGCGAGCGGCATCCGGCGCGCCACCGGCGCTCATCGCGTACCACAGCTCGTGTACCACGCGCGCCTCGAACTGCATGGCGGCCCCCCGTTTGGCCCGATACGCCCGCTCCAGTTGCGCGAGAAAATCTTCCTCGTCTCGCGGCAACGCAACCTGGTGGCGCGTCAGTTCGCCCAGCAAATCCAGCAGCTCGCTCGTGATACCCCACAGATCGGCATCCTGAAACCAGCGGCGCGCGCGCAGCGCCTGGTACAAAGCGGCGGCGCGGCAGGTATCGGGAACAACGGTTGCCGCGAGAGGCGCAGATTGCATCCAATCGTCGAGCGTAACCATTTTTGGCAGCAGCAAGGCTGGTTGCTGCGCCGCATGGACAAGAGCCTGCGCCAGCGGCTGCGCCGCATGGTAGTTGGGCAGCAACACCACAGCGCGGCGCAGGTCGGGGATTTCGTGTTGGTGCTGCGCCAGAATGTAGCGCGCGATTTGATCGAAAAAAACAGCAGGCGGGTTCCGAATACTGCTGTTCCTGGCTGGATTCATGCTCAATGCTTTCCAGCCATGCTATCGAATTAACAGGCTGAGCTTATCCTTCACGCCTTTCCACGTATCCGCATCAGGCGGAGCGTCTTTCTTCGCCACGATGGGCCTCCATCGCCCGGACAACTCGGCGTTCAGCGCGATGAAATGACGTTGGTCATGCGGCACGTCGTCCTCGGCAAAGATCGCCTCGGCGGGGCATTCGGCGACGCACAGGGTGCAGTCTATGCACTCGTCCGGCTCGATCACCAGAAAGTTTGGCCCTTCGCGAAAGCAGTCCACCGGGCAGACATCCACGCAGTCGGTGTATTTGCACTTGATGCAGTTTTCGGTAACCACATAAGTCATGATGCGCTCCTGTCAATTCGGGTGCTGCATTTTATACAAAGTGTGGTTTGATGCAGCCGCCTAATTTCCTGCCAGCCGCTCGCCTAAAATGTATGCTTTGAGCATTGACAGACTGTATTTTATAAAATACAGTGCGGCCATGTTCGAGATTGTCCAAAGCACTACGTTTTCCAGCTGGCTTGCCAGCCTGAAAGATGTTCAGGTACGAATGCGCATCCATGCACGGCTTGACCGGGTGTCGCTGGGCAATTTTGGTGATGCGCAGCCTGTGGGTGATGGGATTACCGAGCTGCGCATACACTGTGGACCGGGTTATCGGCTGTATTGTATGCAGCGTGGAAAGCGCATAGTGGTA
>VIKH01000027.1 GCA_008080515.1 Gallionellaceae bacterium
AGTGCCGCAGTTTCTCTGTGTGCTCTGTGTTCTCTGTGGCTTGAATTGCGGTTTTAAGGGTTATTGATGAAGTCCGAAAAAATCGTCCGTGCGTAACACCGCTATATGTTTTGAACGAAACGAAGATACGGCTTCGCGTGGTCTTGCCCGGTTTGGCTTTCCCCCTCCAAACAGGGCAAGCTGGAGCCGTGGAGCTGAGCGGGCGACAGTGCATTGCGCGTTGCTTACTTGGCAGGCTGTACGGAGTAGTGCGCGGCAATCGCCTCGATGGAAGCATCAAAATATAAAAGGGTGGTCATGCTATGCATGGCAGAACTGCCGCGGTCGCCATCGCGGTAAGCGGTCATGGCATTGATCAGATAAGTGCGGTTCTGCCCCGCGAGTTTGGGGGTCAGCATGTCCGGGTTGGCGCTGCCGAGATTGTGGCAAAGGTCGCATTTCTGGGCGAGCGCATCAACTGGTTCAGGTGGAACAAAAGCGATTTGCGCGGGTTGTTCCGAGGCGAAGAATATGGCGATCTTTTCGATTTCGCTGTCCTTTATCCCGGTCATCGCCTGATGCATCACACCGTGCTCGCGCACATTGTCGCGATAGGCCTTGATTATGGTTTTGAGGTATTTCACGTCCTGCCCGGCCAGGTTGGGTATGCTGACATCTTCGCTGGAACCCATCGAGCCGTGACACTTGGTGCAGCTGTTGGCGTACATCTTGCCCGCGTAGGGGTTGGCCGCCTTGCTGGCGACAGGCTTGGGTTTGTTCAGGGCAAAATATATGGCGATATGCTCCAGGTCGGACTGGGTCAATCCCGTTAACTTTTCATGCATGGTGGGCATGGTGCGGGTGCCGTCCTGATAGGCCTTGGTTGCCTTGATAATGTATTGCGGATGCTGGCCAGCCAAGCGTGGCAGTCCTGCCTCGGCGGGGTTGCCATCGGCGCCATGGCACCGGAAACAAGGCTTGCTCAATTCTTCACCACGCTCATAGTACGAGTAGCTGGCGCCCCCCTTCCCGGGGTTGCTTAATGGCGGCAAACCCGCATAGTAGCCGAGCACGTTACGCAGCTTATCGGGAGTTAACTTCTGGGCGACCTCCATGGCATCGCCGCTGCTGGCTGCGCGTTTCCCATGGTCATAGGTCTTGATGGCTTTGAGCAGGTAGGCTTCGACTTGAGCTGCAAGATTCGGGATATTATCCTTCACGCCCCGGCCATCCATACCATGACAGGCAGCGCAGTTCTTTTGGGCAAGCTCCTTGCCGGCGGCGAGATCAAGCGGCAATTGCTGTAGCGCGCCCGAATCTTTCTTTTCAGAGCAGCCCGCCAGAAGGGCTAGCAGTAGTGAGATTCCAACAACATATCTGTACATGACCATCTCCGGGCTGAAGCGCAGTTGGGGGCGTCTGAACCAACGCAAATACCGCCCGAATTGTACAACAACCATAATGAAATTACTCCACCATGATGTTATCTGTCGGCCATCCAATAGCGTGCCCGGAGAGCTTCTGGGGTAAAATGCGCGGCTACTTCATGCGAGGGACCGCCATGTTATTTTTCGCCGCTATCGCCGAACAGAAAACGCGCGCTCGTTCCGGGTCTCCACCCCGCATCCGGCGCCTCCCGGACAAAATCACCGCCATCAAAGATGGGCAACTGGAGCCAGCGTTGCCGCTGGAGATATTGACCGGCGGCCGGCCAGGCCGGAACGACACATCACTGTAAGGTGGCAGCTATGGACATGAAATGCAAAAACAACCCCTACCCTTTTTTCAACGAGTTGCCATGCAGCCTGAAAGTTCTCTACACCATGGTGTTGCTGACCATGGGTATGGGCTACCTGTTCGCCATGATCCAGATTTACGAAGTCCATTCCGGGCGCGATGGCAAAGCCAGTTTGTCGGTGAAGGATATTCAGATCGCGTACCGCGGCAGCAAAGACGGTTCGCGCCTGGAAAGTGCGCTGAACGGCCCGATGTCCAGCATGTTGCCGGCGGACGAAAAAGAAAAAATCATTGTCTGGATACACGAAGGGGTTGACCAGAAGAAATTCGACGATGCCATCAAGCCGATCATGCAAACCCGGTGCAAGGCGTGCCACGATGGCTCCAACCCGCACCTGCCGAACGTCACCACTTACGAGGGGATCAAGGTCACGACCGCCGTTGACACCGGGGTCAGCATCAGCACCCTGGTGCGCGTTTCGCATATCCACCTGTTCGGGCTGACATTCATATTCTTCATGGTCGGACTGATTTTCAGCCACGCCTATTTTGAAAAACTCTGGTTGAAATGCGCGGTGATGGCGACGCCGTTTCTCGCGATTTTTCTGGATGTCGGCTCATGGTGGATAACCAAGGTTTCCGAGCCGTTCGCCTATGCCGTAATCATCGGGGGCGCGCTCATGGGGTTCTCGTTCGCCATCCAGTGGACGGTGTCGCTCTACCAGATGTGGATATTCAAGGGGCCGCCCGCCGGAAAGCCGACTAACGGCTAGCCCGATGGCCCGGCGCAACCCTTTGGAGATAAACGCCCAACCGGCGAGGAGGTAACTCGTGAACTTGGGGAGCGTTGCATGCGCCCTGCTGCTTGGAGCTGCGGCCAGCGCATGGGCCGGGTCCGGCGACGTGCTGGCGAATAATCCCTGGTTGCGGGAAAGCGTGCCGGGGCAGGATACGGCATCCTTGCAGATGAACCTGACCAGCATCAGACCCGCGAGGCTGGTTGCGGTGAGCAGCCCGCTGTCCGCGGCGGTGAAGATACAGCGCTTGTACCCGGAGCGCGGCAAAGTAAAAGCCCGCGAAGTGGATAGCCTGCGCTTGCCGAAACGCTACACGGTCGTGTTCGGCGACAAGGATTTTGCCCTGATGCTGGTCGGCTTGAAAAAGCAGCTGAATGCGGGCGACCGGGTTCCGGTCAGTTTGACCGTGGAATTTTCGGACAAGCGCACCCTCAAGCTGGATATCGAGGCCGAGGTCAAGCCTCTGGACTTGAGCTACAAACACTATCGCGGCCGCGAAGTGCAGGATCACCGCTAGCGTTACGGGGTAATGCGATAAAATGCGCGGCAATCTCGTTTGAGGAACCGCCATGACCTTCTCCGCCGCCACCGCCGAACAGAAAGCGCGCACGCTGTCCGAGGCGCTGCCTTACATCCAACGCTTCTTCGACAAGACCATCGTCATCAAGTATGGCGGCAACGCCATGACCGACCCCAGGTTGCAGGAAGGCTTCGCGCGCGATGTGGTGCTGCTCAAGCTGGTGGGCATGAACCCCGTCGTCGTACACGGCGGCGGCCCGCAAATCAACGATCTGCTCAAGCGCGTCGGCAAGGAGGGCGAATTCGTTCAGGGCATGCGCGTGACCGACGAAGAGACCATGGACGTGGTCGAGATGGTGCTGGGCAAAGTCAACAAGGACATCGTCAACCTCATCAACAAGCACGGCGGCAAGGCGGTGGGCCTGACCGGCCAGGATGGCGCCTTCATGCGCGCCAGCAAGATGCTGCTGGAAAGCAGCGACGAGCCGGGGAAAATGCTGGACATCGGGCTAGTGGGCGAAATCAGCTCGATTGATCCTTCCATCATCACCTTTTTGGATTCCGGCGATTTCATTCCGGTGATCGCGCCGATCGGCGTGAGCGCGGGCGGGGAAACCCTGAACATCAACGCCGACTTGGTGGCCGGGAAACTGGCGGAAGTGCTGAACGCGGAGAAGCTGGTTCTGCTGACCAACACGCCGGGTGTGCTGGATAAAAGCGGCAAGCTGCTGACCGGGCTGACCCCCGGCCAAATAGACGCCCTGGTAGCGGATGGCACGCTCTCCGGCGGCATGTTGCCCAAAATCGGTTCGGCGCTGGACGCGGCGCGCGGCGGAGTGAGATCAGTGCATATTATTGACGGCAGGGTGGAGCACGCGCTGCTGCTGGAAATATTGACGGATGAGGGTGTGGGGACGCTCATCAAGAGCAAGTGAATCCTTGCCACGGATAAACACGGATATTCACGGATAAAGGCGGTGGGGTAATCCGTGTTTCATCTGTGTTAATCCGTGGCCGATATGGTTTTAACGGGCATGGCAAACGCCACCCCTGATTTTGAAACTTGCCATGCCCGTTTCCCTCACCTCAATCCTCTCTCGCCCGCGGGAGAGGAGGTGAACGAACGCTGCGCGTATTTCACGTTAACGCCATGATAAAACCAGTATGGGTGTTCGATCTCGACAACACTTTGCACAACGCGACGCCGCACATCTTCCCGCACATCAACCGCAGCATGACGGCGTATTTGCAGCGGCACCTGCAACTTGACGAGCGGGCCGCGAGCGATTTGCGCGTGCAGTACTGGCAACGCTACGGCGCCACCTTGAGCGGGATGATGCGGCACCACGCCACCGACCCCGATCACTTCCTGTGGCATACGCACCAGTTTCCGCAGTTGCCGCAGATGGTGCTGCGCGAGCCGCGCCTGCGCCACGCACTGCAAAAATTGCCGGGCAGGAAACTGGTGTTTTCCAACGCGCCGCTGCACTACGCGCGCGCTGTGCTGAAACTGTTGCGCGTGGAAGACTTGTTCGAGGGTGTATTCGCCATCGAACACGCGCGCTACCGGCCCAAACCGCAGTTGGCCGGATTTGTGCGGCTGCTGCGCAAATACCGTCTGAACCCGGCGCGCTGCGTGATGGTGGAAGACAGCGCCGAAAATCTGCTGGCTGCAAGGCGGCTGGGGATGCGGACAGTATGGGTAAGCGACGCGACGCGCAACCCGGCATACGTGGATATCAAAATCAGGAACGTGATGGACTTGCCGCGCGCGCTATCGCGGCTGGGGCGCAAATAAAGGGCACCTCTAAAAATTGCACTTCGACAAGCTCAGTGCGAACGGGCTCTGCTGTAAATCAGTAAGTTATCCGTTCGTGCTGAGCCCGTCGAAGCATGAGCGGGTAATTTTTAGAGGTGCCCTAAAAAAGCGGCTACGGCCCGACCGCGAACACCCGCGCCAGCTCCGCTCCCGGGTCAGCCGCGCGCATAAAAGCCTCGCCCACCAGGAAAGCATGCACGCCCCGCCCGCGCATCAATTGCACATCAGCCGCCCGCAAAATGCCGCTCTCGGTTACGGTGATGCGATCTGCCGGAATGCGCGGCAGCAAATCCAGCGTGGTTTGCAGGCTCACCTCGAAAGTGCGCAGGTTGCGGTTGTTCACCCCGATGAGCGGGGTCTTCAACTGCAAGGCAGCATCCAGCTCCTCGCCATCGTGCACCTCCACCAGCACCGCCATGTTGAGGCTGTGCGCCAGCGCCTCGAATTCCTGCATCTGCTTCACGCCCAACGCCGCCGCGATCAGCAGGATGGCATCCGCCCCCATCGCCCGCGCCTGGTAGAGCTGGTAGGCATCCACCATGAAATCCTTGCGCAATACCGGAATGGAGCAGGCCGCGCGCGCCTGCCGCAAATACTCGGCGCTGCCCTGGAAAAACTGCTCGTCGGTCAGCACCGACAAACACGCCGCGCCATTTCGCGCATAGCTCGCGGCGATTTCGGCGGGGCGGAAATCGGCGCGCAGCACCCCCTTGCTCGGGGATGCTGCCCGCAAAATCGCGGGTGGGTGCAGCCTGCTCCGCCTCGGCGCGGATTTGCGCCAAAGGCGTGGCTGCTTTTGCGGCAGCGACTTCCTGCGCTTTGACAGCAAGGACTTTTTTCAAGATGTCGGACATGTGTGGGCGCGCTCAAATCAAGGCGCGCATTTTAACAGGTAGGCCTGGCCAGAGGCTGTATAGCCCGGCAGATTTGCCAATCTTGAGGATGTTTCTAACGATCATGGCAAATGCCACCCCTGATTATAAAACTCGCCATGCCCGTTTCCCCCACCCTACCCTCCCCCAGAGGGAGAGGTGGCAAGGTCTCGCTACGCGAGTTTCACGTTAACAATTGCTCTTCGACGGCCCCTCAAGTTTGTGGCTTGCAAGGGTCAATCCGATCACTGAATGTATATCTCTGTTGAGCCCGGATAATCCATTAGGCCGTCATACCGGCGAAGGCCGGTATCCAGCCATAAAAAATGGGCCGCGAAGCGGGCAGAAACATGAAGCTGCCCCACTTCGTGGGGGTTTATTGAACAACTGGATACCGGCCTTCGCCGGTATGACGTAAGAGAGGCTGAAAAAATCTGGCAAGGCGAGGTGTCGCGCAAGCTGCCTCGCGATATTCAGCAGGTTGCCCTGCGCAAGCTGTTCATGCTCGATAAGGCGCAGACGCTGGATGATTTGCGAATCCCTCCAGCCAACAGGCTTGAAGTATTGAAGGGCGAACGAAAGGGCCAGCACAGCATTCGAATCAACGATCAATGGCGTATCTGCTTTGTGTGGACAAATAGCGGGCCGGATACAGTCGAGATAGTTGATTACCATTAAGGCACTTCTAAAAATTCGTCACACCGGCGAAAGCCGGTGTCTAGGCTATTGAAAATACTGGATTCCGGCCTTCGCCGGAATGACAAAATACGAATTTTTAGAAGTGCTCCATTAAGGAGCAAGCGATGAATAAATTGCGGAATATTCACCCCGGCGAAATTCTCCTGGAAGAATTCCTGATTCCGATGGGAATAAGTCAAACCAGGTTGGCAAACGCCATAGGTGTGCCGCCACGCCGCATTAACGAGATCGTGCTGGGCAAGCGCGGCATTACAGCCGATACTGCGCTGCGCCTGGCAAAGGTTTTCGGTACTTCCGTGCAATTCTGGATGGGGTTGCAGGATGAATATGAATTGCGTGAGGCGCGCAGTTCGATCAAGGAGCAACTTGAGCAGATGATGCCGCTGGCAGCCTGATTATCAAAGCAACCCGATGGCCAGTTCCCGGTGTACGGCCCTGCCCGCTGCTGCCCCACCGCAGCAAGCTGCGCCCGGAGCTGCTGGGGCAGACGCTGCACCGGCTGTTCGTCGAGGGGAAACTGGAGCGCGGCAAGTTTAAGGCGATGCTGGATACGTCTGACCGCACCGCGACACGGGTAATCGGCAAGCTGCTGGAGCAGGGGCTGGTTAATCTTCTTCAAGGCACGGTGCGCTGGAACCGGCCTTGCCATTCTTCAGCCTCAAATATCTGCCCCCGGCCTGCGGTCGGAGGCAGGGGGCGCAATGACATATAAACATCAATAATTCTTGCTGGATGATGTTGCAGGAGTGCAAGCTACCCGATGGATGCCAAGATTTCTCAGAGGGTGTATGTCTTTGGGCATATTGCTAATGTTGGGCTTTATTGGTAACGTCCGGAGCTTGTATTTTTTAGTCCCCTCGTACTTGGGCGGGGGCATGCGAATCGATCAACGGCGTTTGCAACTAAAAAACAGTTGCACTAAACAATGTAAGCACTGATAATCCCATGTCGAAAAAAGAGAAGCAGCTCAAAAAACTATTTGTCACTCCACCCCCCAAAGATTTTACGTGGGGTGAGCTGCTTACCGTAATGCGTGGCGCCGGTTTTGCTGAAAGCTGTAATGGTGGATCGCATTACACCTTCGAGCATACGAACGGATATCGCACAAGTATGTCGAAGACTCATCCTGATGGAATATTGAAACAGTATCAAGTAAAGGCTGCAAAAGAAGCCTTGAGCACCGTTGGTATTCAAATTGGAGATAGCAGTAATGAGTAATGAATTTAGCTATTCCGGCTATTCTGGCTCGTGTGAAACAAGCATCGAGGATGGTTGTTTGCATGGACGTATCTTATTCATTGATGATCTGGTTACTTATGAGGGAAACACCATTTCAGAGCTAAAGACCTCCTTCGAGGCAGCTGTTGACCGCTATGTTGCGTATTGTGCTCAAACAGGAAAGCCAGCGAATAAGCCGTATAGTGGCAATTTCAATGTTCGTGTTAATCCTAATATACATAAAGCCGCTGCTCAACGCGCGCAACGTGATGGTGTTTCACTAAACCAGTTTATAGGGCGCGCATTAGAAAAAGAAGTCAATCAAACTGATCAAACTGAAGTTATGCACCACAAGGTCACTGTGAACCATGTCGTCACTCACAAGCAAGAGACTATTGAAGTGCCCTATGTAACTAAGGAATCACCATGGCTACAAAATCCAGGAAAGCCGCGTCTAAAAGTAGTTCAGGCGCAACACTAACCACAACGCGGCTCAAAAAACTAGCTGTCGAGGTAATCATACCTCGTGATAAATCGGGAAAGGGAAAGCTGAACCTTTCTTATCAGATTTCCCTATTATTCCCTGAGAACGACGAACACGTGATTGGCATTAGTCTCCAAATTAAGGGGGATGGGCTTTCTAACATTGCCGAATTGTCTGACAAAACCGCATTTACTGTCGATGCTGTTATCGAGGGGTTATTCGCCTTGTCGAGCAAACCAGAAGCAAGTGAATGGAGTGGGCGCGAGGTATATTTGGCGAACTATCTAATACCTATTTTATCGGACATGGTTGAGACTCTGCTCTCAAAGTGTGAGTATAGCGGCGTTTCGCTTCCAAGAAGCTTCCCAAATAATCCAGTTATAACGACTAGTCGGGAAGTGAAATAAATTTCTCCCAGCGCCCAGTTCATCTCTTCTAGCGCGCCATAACTGAACATTTTTAGCGCCTGTTTACAAAGTATCGCCGGCGCTTTACCTGCGCTACGCAGGGCTCGCCACATCTGACACCCCGAGCTACGAACTCCATCCGGGTGATAAAATGCGCACCACACCCAACACGGGAAATGTCATGCAAAACATCAAGGCATACATGCAGCAAACCGGGCAGCAGGCGCGCGCCGCTTCCCGCATCATGGCGCAAGCTGGCACCAATGCCAAAAACTGCGCGCTGGAAGCCATCGCCCGGATCATCGTGGAAAACTCTGCGCAGCTCATCGCGGAGAACGCTAAAGATGTCGCCGCCGCACGCGCCAACGGCCTGGATGCCGCATCGGTTGACCGCCTTACCCTCACCGATAAATCCATAAGCAGCATGGCGGAGGGTTTGCGGCAGATCACGCAATTGCCCGACCCCATCGGCGAAATCAGCGACCTGAAGTACCGCCCTTCCGGCATCCAGGTCGGCAGGATGCGCGTGCCGCTGGGCGTGATCGGCATCATTTACGAATCGCGCCCCAACGTGACCGCGGACGCCGCCGGGCTGTGCCTGAAATCCGGCAATGCCGCCATCCTGCGCGGCGGCTCGGAAGCGATCCATTCCAATCAGGCCATTGCCGCCTGCGTCCATGCCGGGCTGCGCGCTGCCGGGCTACCGGAAACGGCGGTGCAAGTTGTGAGCACTACCGACCGCGCCGCCGTGGGCGAGCTCATCACCATGCGGGAATATGTGGACGTGATCGTGCCGCGCGGCGGCAAGAGCCTGATCGCGCGCATTGCGGAAGAGGCGCGCATTCCCGTCATCAAGCATCTGGATGGCATCTGCCATGTCTACATAGACGACGAGGCCGATCTGGAAAAAGCCATCCGCGTCTCGGATAACGCCAAGACGCAGCGTTACGGCGTATGCAATGCGATGGAAACGCTGCTGGTCGCGCAAGACGTGGCGGCAAAGGTGCTGCCGCCGCTGTGCAGAATCTACCTCGACAAGGGCGTGGAACTGCGCGGCGACGAGGCATCACGCAAGCTGGTCGCGAAAATGAAGGCCGCCACCGAGGAAGACTGGCGCACCGAGTATCTCGCGCCCATCCTCAGCGTGCGCGTGGTGGCCGGGCTGGACGAGGCCATCGCGCACATCAACACTTATGGCTCGCAGCACACCGACACCATCGTCACGGAAAATTACAGCAAGGCGATGCGCTTCCTGCGCGAGGTGGATTCCAGTTCGGTGATGGTGAATGCCTCCACCCGCTTTGCCGATGGATTCGAGTATGGCCTCGGCGCCGAGATCGGCATTTCCACCGACAAGATCCACGCGCGCGGCCCGGTCGGGCTGGAAGGGCTGACTTCGCAGAAATTCGTCGTGCTCGGCAGCGGGCAGATCAGAACCTGATCCTGCCGGATCAACCCTTGAGTTTAGGGCTGAAAGGTATCTGGCAGTTCGGTGACAGAATGCCGGAGCATTAACGAATTCCGTTTACACAAAATACCGGCAGGATCAAATGTGAGCGCCAGGCTTAAGCCGCAACCCGGCTTAAGCCACAACACTCCAGAAGGGACGGTTTGACTTGGCTTCTCGTTCAATGGCTTTTAGGTCGGCTGGCCGCTTCATAAGAAAATTCTGCGCGGCACTTTATACCGGACGGCACATCAAGCTTCGAGTTCTGTAGCTCGAGAAAGACTCCAAATGTACCGCTGGCTGCATCAACCAGACGGTCAACAATTTTTACGGTTGCCTGATAACGTCCGTTTACCGGCTGTTCGGGGAAAATAGAAGCCTGCACGCCATGCTTGATTTTCCCGAACAAGGCAATAGGCAAAATCACATGCACTTGCAGGGGGTTGATCTGGGCAATCCTCAATATCGGCTTCTTCGGATCGTTGGGCTCCACCACCTCTCCAGGATAGAGCATCTGGTCGGACACAACTCCATCGAATGGACTGCGTATCGTACGTAATTCCAGCAGGCTGTTTTGTTGCTCAAATTCGAGGCGAGCCATCTGCCGGTTCTCTTTCGCAAGTTGCAGCTCGGATTCTGCCAGACGCATCTCCCCCTCGGCATCATCCCGCTCCTGTGCCGCCATAAAATTCATTTCGTTCATGTCGCGACGGCGCTTGAACTTGCGATTCGCAAACTCCAGTTTATTTTCTGCGATACTGACGGGCCCGGCCATTTCGGACTTGAACCGTGCCAGTTCGACTGATGCCCGCTCAGCGCCGGATTCAATGTTTGCCAACACCTGCCCTTTTGAAATTCTGTCGCCTCGGCGTACTTGAACTCTTTCCAACACCCCCACCACAGAGCTGCGTACCTCGACAGTCTGGGTCGGCTCGATAATGCAATCATATCCCCCGCCAGCCTGAACTCCAGAGCTAACCGAAAGCAGGATAAGCGCGAAATATTTAGATGAATTCATTGAGTGATCTGCGGTGGTCGGCAATGGCCGGAGCCGATAAGAAAGTTTCACCCGCAACCTCCCCCATGCGACAATGTCAGCCATTCACCAACCTCCTGCCGGGCATGATGCCTTCGGGGGATTACATCATAAAACAACCTGAAGCGCCATCAATAGAACAGGGTAGCGGATTCATGGCCATAATGCTGGCAGTCGTGCTTGCCGTATTATGCTCACCTCCGGCAGCAGCCCTGTCATTTGCAGAGGCGGTCGATCTAGCGCGGCGCAATGATCCAACCTACCTCACTGCCAAAGCCTGGCTCCGTGCTGCACAGGAGCGCGAATCGCAGGCCCGCTCCGGTTTGCTGCCGCAGCTTACTGCAACGGCAAACACCTCCGCCAACCGCCGTAACTATGTGGCGCGCAGCGAACCGCCCGCCGAATCCTTAACAAATTACAACAGCAACAGCGGCCAGATCAATCTGACACAGCCGCTATGGCGGCACACCAACCTGATTTCCTTGGATCAGTCTCGTGCCGCTGCCGCACAGGCCCGCTCCCAGCTCGATGCTGCCGAACTGGATGTGCTGGTTCGCCTCTCTCAAGCCTGGTTCGATTTCATGCTGGCATGTGATTCCCTTGCCTATTCAGAGGAGGGTGTCGCTCTCGCCCGGCACCAGTTGGAACAACTCAAATATTCCAGCGAGATAGGCTTGAGCTCTGAAACCAACTTGGCGGAAGCACGCGCAAAATATGATCAAGCCATGGCAGAAGCAACCGCTGCACAGGCCGAGATCGACGTAAAACTCTCCGCCCTCGAACAGATCATCGGGAACATTCCCGGTGCCATTCATCCCACCCTCCCCAAACATTTTCCGCTGCCCGACCTCAGCCGGGATACGCTGGAAAATTGGCTAAGCGCAGCAGATTCCTCCAATCCCTCGATATTGGCGGCACAATTTTCCTTAAGCGCTGCGCGAGAGGAAATCCGAAAGCAACGCGCGGGCCACGAACCCACTCTGGACATTGTCGGCTCCTACGGGCGCAATGCCCAGGGAACAGGCACATTCCCGGGGCAAAGCGGCTATGACATAGCCCAGCAAACCCTGGGCATCCAGCTTAATGTTCCGCTGTTTTCTGGCGGCGGCCAGCAGGCGAAGGTGCGCGAAGCGATAGCTCTCGGCGAACGTGCTGAGCAGGATCTGGAAACCGCGCGCCGGAGCGCTCGCGCAATCGGCAAACAAGCCTGGTTCGGGTGGCAGGCAAGCCGCGCCCGCCATGATGCTGCCCTGCAGCTTTATAAATTTTATTCCCTGTCACTTGAATCGGCGATGCTGGGCCGGCGGAATGGCATCAAGGCCGAGCTTGATGTCCTGCAGGCGCGGCAGCAGTTAAGCGGGGCTTGGCGCGACATGCAGAAAGCCCGTTACGGCATGCTGTTCAATTATCTGCGCCTCAAGGCAACAGCCGGGCAGAGCATCGAAACTGACCTGTCCGCATTCAGCGCCGCACTGTCACAGACCAATCTATGACATCCTCCAATTCCGACAAGCAGGAAGCGTCTTCCGGCGTTGCTGCGGATGAGGCAGCACTGTGGCGGGTATTTATTTCTCCGCGCAGTGACGAGGATTTTTTTCATGCCTGGCTGACATTGCTGTGCCGCCAGCTTGTGCGGGTCAATACCGGCGTCGTCCTGCTCCAGTCAGATGAAGCGGGTACTTTCCAGCCCGCCGCAATCTGGCCGCATCTGGCGCGCGACCTGTCATTCCTTGCCGCAGTGGCCCAACGGGCGCTTGCCGAAAAACGCGGTATCGTCCACCGCCCGGACAATTCACCCGGTGCAGCACTGCAGGTCGCCTATCCTCTGGAGGTCTCTGGCCGGGTGCTGGGTGCAGTCGTACTCGAAGCCGGAGCGCGCCCGGATAATGAGGTTCAGGCCCTGCTGCGGCAATTGCACTGGGGCGTGGCATGGGTGCAGGACTTCATCCATTGCCGCGAACTGGCAAGCGCCGAAGAAAAAACCGGACGCATCGGCTCGGTCATGGAGGTGATCGCAACCGCCCTGCGCCAGTCAGCGTTGCAGCAAACCCTCTTCGAAACGGCGAATCAGGTGGCACGCATCCTGAATTGCTCGCGCGTGTCCTTCGGGTTGGCAACCGGCAATACACTACGGATGGCTGCGTTTTCCAATGCAGCCTGGTTTGAAAAAGACACCACTATCGTCAAGCACTATCTGGCTGCCATGGAAGAGGCCATGGACCGGCTCGCTCCGGTTTCGTGGATGCAGCCCAGCCAGGAAGCTTCCGGGAGCGAGCCGAACCAGCCCGCTCCCGCGCACGCCAGCCTTGCACAGGAAGGCGGCGCGCTATGCATCCATTCCGCACCGCTGAAACAGGGTGCGACCTGCATAGGCGTCATCACACTGGAACGCGATAGCGAACCGTTTACTCCGGCCGACTTGGCATGGATAGATGCGCTTGCCGGGCTGCTGCCATCGGTTATCGCCCTCAAACAGCATTCCGAACAAGGCTATGCCGGCAAGATACGCGAGGACACGGGAAAGCTGCTTGCGCGATTGTTCGGCCCGCGGCACCTGGTGTGGAAATTTGGCTCTGCCATTGCCCTGCTGCTGATGGCGTCACTGGCGCTAATCGAAAGCGATTACCGCGTTTCGGCAAAAATGGTGGTTGAAGGTGAAGTGCAGCGCGCTGCTGTTGTGCCGTTCGATGGATTCGTCCTGGACAGCCACGTGCGCGCAGGAGACACCGTTAAAGAAGGCCAGATTTTATGCGAACTGGATGATCGCGACCTGCGCCTCGAGCAACAGAAGTGGGCCGGCGAGAGCGAGCAGCACAGCCGCGAATTGCGTGAAGCGATGGCCGGCCACAACTCGACTGCCGTGCAGGTGTTGAGCGCCCAACTGCAACAATCCGAAGCTCAGATGAAGCTCGCGTCGGCACGTATTTCACGCGCGAAAATAACTTCGCCGTTTGACGGAGTTGTCATAACAGGCGACTTGAGCCAGCTCATCGGCTCTCCGGTGGAACAGGGAAAGAAATTGTTTGAAATCGCCCCGCTGCACACTTACCGCATCATCCTGCAGGTGGATGAGCGTGAATTGCGCCACGTCAGCCTGGGGCAGCCCGGCAAGCTGGTCATTACCGGCATCGCCGGGGAACCCGTGCCGTTTCATGTCAGCCAGATCACCCCGGTGGCTTCCGCCCAGGATGGCCGCAACTTTTTCCGTGTTGAAGCCAAGCTGGAACAAAGCAGCGCGCAGATGCGCCCCGGCATGGAAGGGATAGGCAAAATAAGTGTAGGCGAGCGCCGCCTCTGGTGGATCCTGACCCACACCTTCACCGACTGGCTGCGCCTGACGCTCTGGACCTGGCTGCCCTGACACCATGCGCCGCTCCCTCTTCAGCCAGTCATGGCACAGTGTCGCCAGCCTCAAGCCCCGGCTGATGCCGCAAGCGCGCATTTCTCGCCATCTGTATCGCGGCAAACCCTGGTTCATCATCCAGGATGCGGCCGGAAGCCGCTATCACCGCGTCTCCCCCAATGCCCATTCGCTGATAGCACGCATGGACGGCAGTAAAACCATGCAGGAGCTATGGGAAGAGGTATGCCGCCTGGATGGCGACAACCGCTACACCCAGGATGAAATCGTGGAGCTGCTGATGCAGCTCCATGCCAATGATCTCCTCTACTGCGATGTTTCGCCCGATGCCGCAGAATTGCTGGAGCGCTACAAGAAGCACCGCCGCAGCAAATGGAAGCAATGGCTGCTCAACCCGATGAGCCTGAAATTCCCGCTGTGGAATCCAGATGCCTTTCTGGAGTACCTTAACCGTCACTTTTCCTGGGTGTTCGGCAAAACGGGCGCCGCGCTGTGGCTGGCGGCAATACTTCCCGCAGCCATCCTTGCCGTCCAGCACTGGCGGGAGCTCACCGAAAACCTGCCCGACCGCACGTTGAGCCCGCAAAACCTGCTGCTGCTCGCCCTGCTGTTTCCAGCCATCAAACTGTTGCACGAACTGGGACACGGGCTTGCCGCCAAAGCGTGGGGCGGCAGCGTGCATGAGATGGGCGTCATGTTTCTCGTATTTGCCCCGCTGCCGTATGTCAACACATCCTCAGCTTCGGCCTTCCACTCCAAATACCGGCGTGCCATTGTGGGCGCTGCCGGCATGCTGGTCGAAACCTTTCTTGCCGCCCTCGCAATCTATGTATGGCTGCTGGTCGAGCCTGGATTGGTGCGCGCCATCGCCTTCAACGTGATTCTTATCGCCGGGGTCTCCACTCTGATCGTCAACGGCAACCCGCTGTTGCGCTTCGACGGCTATTTCATGCTGTGCGACCTGATCGAGATGCCGAACCTTGCCCAACGCGGGCAAAAATATTACCGCTATCTTGCTGATCGCTATCTATTTCGTTCACGCGACACCGAGCCGCCGCAGGAAAGCCCTGCCGAAAAACGTTGGCTGGCGTTTTATACCGTTGCATCGTGGGTTTACCGGGTGCTGGTGGTGATTTCCATCATCCTGTTCATCGCAGGAGAGTTCTTCATCTTCGGCGTGCTGATCGCGCTGTGGGGCGCTTTCACCCTGTTTGCACTACCTGTCTGGAAAGCCGTCAAACACGTGCTGGAAAGCCCCACGCTTCACCGCAACCGGGCTCATGCCGTGCGTGTTTCACTGTCTTTGCTGGCATGCACCATCCTTGCGGCAGGCGTCATCCCCATGCCGTTACGCACCCAAGCCGAGGGTGTGGTGTGGCTTCCGGATCAGGCCCTGCTGCGCGCCGGAGAAAGCGGCTATTTTTCCCGCTGGCTGGCTACCACCGGCTCACGCGTCGAACGCGGAACCCCGCTGTTGCTCATGGAAGACCCGCAGCTATCTGCCGAACTGGAGTCCGCACAAGGGCGTCTGGCTGAAGCGCAGGCCCGCTACAACGCGGAACAGTTCGCCAATCCCGCCCAGGCCGAAGTGCTGCGGGAAAAGCTCGAATACGAAAAACAAACGGTGCGGCGCATCAGCGAACGCCATGCGCGTTTGCTGCTGCGCAGCGAAAGCGAAGGCATCCTGACCGTACCCAATCCACAGGACATGGACGGGCAATATTTCAAGAAAGGCGACCTGCTTGGCTATGTGCTCGAACACCAGCAACTGATCGCCCGCGTCGCGGTACAGCAGGACAACATTGACCTGGTGCGCACAAAGCTGAATGGGGTAGATTTGCGTTTTTCCGATGATATCCGTGCAACTTATCCAGTCTCTGTGCTGCGCGAAACCCCGGGTGGAGTGGATGAATTACCCACGGCTGCACTCGGCCCTGCCGGGGGAGGACTGATCCCAGTTGATCCGAAAGATGGCAAGGGGCTCAAGACCCTGGAACGGGTTTTCCTGCTCGACCTGAACCTGCCGCCTGAGGGGGCGGCAAGCACATTCGGCGGGCGCGTATTTGTCCGGTTCCGGCACGAGAGCGAGCCGCTGTTGAGCCAGTGGCACCGGCGCCTGCGCCAGTTGTTCCTGAGCCATTTCCATGTCTAACACAAATGCCCTGCTGAAGAGTGGCGCACTCAAGTTTTCCGATGGTGTCTGTCTTGAACGCGCCGAGCAAAAAGAACTCCCGGTGGAAGAATACTTGCGCGCCCTGCTGGCGCGCGCACCACAGCTTCACTCAAAGGTAAAACACCTGCGCAAACTGGTTGCCCAAGCCGCCCGATTCGAGCCGGAAATGCAGGCCATGAGCGACCCGGCCCTGGCATCCTCCCTGCACGGTACCTGCGCGGAAATGCGCCGTGCAGGCTTTACCGACCCGCTTGTTGCCCAAGCCTTTGCCGCCATCCGGGAAGCATCGGTGCGCACGCTCGGATTAAGGCACTATGACGTGCAGTTGCTCGGTGGCTGGGCCCTGCTGCACGGCATGATCGCAGAAATGGAAACGGGAGAAGGCAAGACTCTGGTAGCAACCCTGGCTGCCTGCACTGCGGCTTCATCTGGCGCAACGGTGCATATCGTCACGGTAAACGATTATCTGGCCCAGCGCGATGCCGAGACCAATGAGCCGCTATACCGTTTCTTCGGGTTGAGTAAGGGAGCCATCGCACAGGGTATGACGCCGCATGAGCGCCAGCAGCAATATGCCTGCGACGTGGTATATGTTTCCAACAAGGAAATCGTGTTTGATTATCTCAAGGATCATTTGGCCACTGAAGGCGCGCTGGATGCGCATTACCGCCTGCGCAGCCTGTACCGGCCCGAACGTCCTCCCAGCCTCCTGCTGCGCGGGCTGCACGTGGCCATCGTGGACGAAGCCGACAGCATTCTGGTTGACGAAGCCCGCACTCCCCTGATTATTTCGGAAACCCTGCCGGACCCTCACGGGGAAGACTGGTATCAGCGCGCCATCGGCTACGCCGGGAAGCTGTCACGGGGGGAACACTTTGACATCAGCGCACACCGCGAAATCTGGATCACCCCGAAAGGCGAACAATTCATATCCGAGCTGGCCGCAGGCGAGTCTGGCATCTGGAGTTCCGCGCTCTGGCGCCAGGAACTGCTGGAAAAAGCCCTGTCTGCCCTTTGGTGTTTCCAGCGCGACCAGCACTACATCGTTGAAGAAGGAAAAGTACAGATCGTGGATGAATTTACCGGGCGCGTCATGCCGGATCGCACCTGGGAGCAGGGATTGCACCAGATGATCGAGTCCAAGGAAGGTTGCGAAATCACCGGCCAGCGCAAGACCCTGGCGCGCATGACCTATCAGCGTTTCTTCCGGCGCTATCTGCTGCTGGGAGGCATGACCGGCACCGCCTCGGAAATCGCACCGGAATTGCGCCGGGTTTACGATCTTGAAGTAATGCGTATTCCGACACACCGCCTTTCCCGCCGCAAGCATCAGAACCATAGCTGCCTGCCAACCTCGACGGGCCGCTGGAGCGCCATTGCAGAGCGCATCGCCGAACTGCAATCGCAGGGACGCCCCGTGCTGGTGGGAACGCGCTCGGTAGAAGCTTCGGAACAGTTAAGCAGCCATCTGGCCGGGCGCGGCATCGAGCACACTGTGCTTAACGCACGGCAAGACAAGCAGGAAGCGGAAATCGTGGCGCAAGCCGGGCAGCCGGGCCGCATCACCGTCGCCACCAACATGGCGGGACGGGGAACCGACATCAAGCTCGCGCAAGCGGTATGCGAATGCGGAGGGCTGCATGTGATCCTGACCGAATTCCATGAGTCGAAAAGGGTGGATCGCCAGCTTTTCGGGCGTTGCGCGCGCCAGGGTGAGCCAGGCTCGGTGGAAGCAATAGCCAGCCTGGAGGACGATTTGTTCCACCGCTATGCACCCACCCTGCTCCGCCTTGCAAAGGCCCTTACCGCAAAGCGGGGCACCGTACCGCGCTGGTTGCTATCCCTGCTGGTGGTTTATTCGCAATCCATGGCCGAGCGCCGCAATGCGAGGCAACGAACCGCGACGCTCAAGCAGGATCGCAAGCTGCAATCACTGCTGGCGTTTTCAGGCAAACGCCGGTAATGAAGAAAACGCTGAACAAGCCCTCCGTTCGTGGCGTACCCGCGAGGGGTAGGCCGTGGCTGTAAGGGGCTTGCGCCCCAACGGCACACGCACAGCCTGTCGAAGGGCGCTACAAAATCAATGTATTGTGAAGATTGCCCTTCGATACGTCTCAATGAACAGCTTTTTATATATAAATTTATCAATAGGTTACAAAATAGCCAAAATCAAACCATAGATGCCGTTGTCGGCTGGAGCTTATTCCGGCAATGCTCCATAGCGCGCTTCGTATTCCTTGAGCAACTGTTGCAGCATCACGGCAAGGCGCTTGGCGGCGAAAGGACTCAACACCACACGGTGGTTCAGATCAATTTCCAGCGTGGCCTGCGTCCGATCCCAGTTGTTGTTCACGCCGAAATTGAGCACCACTTCTTCCCGTGTGCTGTTCGCATTGCAGTAATTCGCGTAGGAGCTGTGCAGGTTCGCGGAATTCCATTTAACCGGAAGGGCCGGTTGTTGCGGAATGTTCTCGGTGCCGGTTTTTTCTTTTGCCATTTGCAGCTTTCTCCAAAGGTTACGGTTGGTTTATTGCCATGAGTCTTAATCAGTGCGGCTTGGTTATTTGCCCTGCATCCATTTTGAATTTCAAACCGGTCAGCTTCGCCAGGTTGTCCTTGCGCCCGGTTGTCGCACCCAGGAAATCCGTCAACCAGTGATCGCCGGGGCCCTGCGGCTCATCGTCTGGCGGCGGCAAGCCTCGCCCGGTAGCCGACCAATCCACCACCGGCACAGTCGGGGCGTCATGCCGGAACGCAATCGGGTTGTGGCTCCAGGCAAACCCTGGCAACAAAGCTCCGGCAACCGGCTCGGTCGGGCGCTGCACGCCCGTCGCTTCAGCGGAATGCACGATGATGCTCTCAGTGCGGTCGCCTTCCAGCGCCTCGCGCCAGCTTGATGGCAATATCGCCGGTTTCTTCCCGTCCTGCGCGGGTAGCGCCGCCCCGGCTGATGGCGCAATACTGAAATATGCGTCCACCATGCTGATGACTTGGCCATGGCCTACCGTAGCAACGCTGTGTTCAATCAAGGTATTTCCGTTCTGCATAACCGGACGCACTTCATAGTTGGGATTGAGCGAAACAATGCCCGCTTCGGCCAGCGATTTCAGTTCACCGCCATCGGTCCGGTGGTTGCTGTCGCCGTCCTGCCACAGGAGCAACTCTCCAAAGCGCTCATCGTTTTTATCCACCGCGCCGTCGCCGTTACTGTCATATGTGGCAAGCAGGGCAAAGCCCTGCCCGATTTCGCCGCCAAACATTTCGGCGCGGCAGTCTATCCTGCCGTTGTGATCCGCATCCACTGCCAGGAATGCGTCGCCCGCCGAGAGCCAGCCGGACTCGACTGGCATACCGTTATTGAGCAAGTCGAATGTACCTGTTGTTTCGCCCAGCGCGAGGGTATGGATGCCGTCCCCATTCATGTCCAGCACGATCGGGCTCACCTGATCAATCACTTGAATCAGAATTCGTGAATAGGCGAAAAGCTTTCCATCGGTGACGGAATAACTCAATATGTCTGTGCCGATAAAGCCGCTAAACGGCGTATAGGTATAGGTGCCGTTGCCATTGTTTGCCAGCGCGCCATACCTCGGCTTCGACAGAGTGATGGTGAGGTTATCCCCATCCACGTCGCTCACCAACAGCCTCGGATCTATCACGAGACTGACGTTTCTGTGCATCGCAAAGCTGGCATATTTCGCCAGGGGTGCGTCGTTCACTCCGACAATAGTGATGGATACCGTCGCAAGATTGGAATTCAGCAGACCATCGCTGAAGCGATAGGTAAAACTATCGCTGCCAAAATAGTTGGCTTGCGGTGTGTAGGTGAAGCTGCCGCCAGCGTTCGCGACCAGCGCGCCACGCTGCGGGCCGCTGACAATTGCCGCTGTCAGCGCAGAGCTGTCCATGTCGCTGCCCTGCGGTGTAATCGCCACCGCCTTGTCTTCCAAGGTTGTAGCCTGCAAATTCGCCGCTACTGGTGCATCGTTCACCGGAGTGATGATCAGGCTTATCGTGGCAACATTGGAGCTGAATTCGCCGTCGCTAACACTATAGGTAAAGCTATCGCTGCCGGAATAGTTGGCGTCAGGGGTGTAGCTGAAGCTGCCGTCCGCATTGGCGTTCAGCACGCCATGCGCCGGGCCGGTGACGATGGTCGCC
>VIKH01000167.1 GCA_008080515.1 Gallionellaceae bacterium
GGCGCGCTTTTGCGCAGTCCCGCTTGAGCGTAGGGTTGGACGAAGCCGCTACGCGGAGAAACGCCATTTCCACTATCCGCTCCCAAAATTAAAATACGACCTCGCCCCAACTTGGGATTTTTAACGCACCCGCGAGGTTGTACCGCAATGAAGCCACACTTTCCAAAAGATTTCGAGCAGAATTATCAGACCCATCTAAAACGCCTCAAGCTCAATGGCATGCAGCCAAAAACGATCGAGGCTTATTCCCTTGCTGTGCGCAGGGCAGGCGAATATTTCGAGTACCAAATCGACGCGTTGACCGAGCAACAGTTGACCGAATATTTTTCCGACCTGCTGGAATCCCACTCTTGGAGCACCGTCAAGCACGACCTTTACGGCCTCAAGTTTTACTACGAGCATGTGCTGCATAAACCCTGGGTGGCTCCCGGCCTGATCAAACCGCCGAGGGTGCAGCAGTTGCCGGATATTGTCACCATCGAACAAGCCCAACAACTTTTCGTCGCCACGCGCGTGCTCAGTTATCGCGTGTTTTTTTATACGCTCTATAGCTTGGGGTTGCGGCTTGGCGAAGGGCTGCGGCTGCAAATCGGGGATGTCGATGGCACGCGCCAGCGTGTGCATATCCGCGACGCGAAGGGCAACAGGGATCGCTTCGTGCCTTTGCCTGCGGCCACCTTGTCGGTGCTGCGCCGCTTCTGGCAAGTACATCGCAACCCCGTATTGTTGTTCCCCAACCGTCTGGGCGGTTTAAAAAATGCGCGTCTTGCGACCACACCGATTGATCGCGGCGGTGTGCAAACCACTTTGCGCAAAGTGACGGCGGAGTGCGGCTTTAAAAAAAACTCACCCCGCATAGCCTGCGACACAGCTACGCCACTCACCTGATCGAAGCGGGTGTCGACCTGCTCGAAGTGCAGAAGATTCTCGGCCACCACTCCATCCTCACCACCACGCGTTACACCCATCTGACCGACCAAACCAAGGACAACGCAAAAGACCGCATCAACGCCCTGATGGACCAGATTTCAATTGGTTGGGGGAGCATCAAATGATCCGGCTCGCCAGCATCATCGAGACTTTCGGGGCCGAGTTCTTGCAGCAGTACGGCGGCAAACTCCCGGCGGGCCAGCAACACGCGCTGCACGCGATCAAAAACTGCCGTAGCGCGATGAGCCCGAAAATGCAGGCGCAATGCGGGGGCTGCGAGCATCAAATATACGTGCCGCATTCCTGCGGACATCGCAACTGCCCAAACTGCCAGGCACACGAATCGCAGCGCTGGATCGAACGCCAGGTACAAAAACTTGTGCCCGGCGACTACTTCATGATCACCTTCACCCTGCCCGCAGAACTACGCCCCCTCGCCCGCGCGAACGGGCGGATCATGTACGACCTGATTATGCAAAGCGCCTGGGACACGGTGCGCACCTTCAGCCAGAACGACAAAGCGCTGCAAGGTGATCCGGGGGCTGTCGCCGTACTGCATACCCACTCACGCCCCCTCGACTTCCATCCCCACACCCACCTTGTCATGCCTGCCGCCGCACTTGGCAACAAGCGCAAATTATGGCGCACAAAAAAAGCGAAGTATCTGTTCAACCACAAAGCCCTCGCCATAGTGTTCCGCGCCAAAATTTTGGAAGGCATCAAACAAGCCGGGCTGAGCTTGCCCGAGCGATACCCCGAGAAATGGGTGGTCGATGTCAAAAACGTCGGCACGGGCGAGAAGGCGTTGGTCTATCTGGGGCGTTATCTGTACCGTGGCGTGATCCGGGAAAAGGACATCGTCGCCTGCGAAAACGGCCAAGTGACTTTCCGCTACCAGAACAGCAAGACGAAAATGATCGAGCGCAAAACCGTCGGCGGCGTGGCGTTCTTGCGCCTGATCCTGCAACACGTTCTGCCCAAGAGCTTCCGCCGCGCCCGCAATTTCGGCTTCTTGCATCCCAACAGCAAACGGCTGATCCATCTGGTGCAGGTGCTGCTCAAGCTGGCGCCCAGACCCGTCGCGCTCGATGCGCGACCGGCGCTACGCTGCCCCTGTTGTGGTGGAGAAATGAAAATCGTGCGCACCCGCATCAAACCGGTATTCGCGCGACATCTGGTGCCGGAGAGTTTCGGGCAGCGCGCGGTGGGGCCGGAGATGGCCGTGTAGCCGCATTTGCAATGCGCTGAAAATGATCCGCACGTATTCGTGAGCGGAGGGGTGCGGCTGGCCTGAAATCGGCCAAAAATGGGTAAAACTCATCTGGAAATTCTGTTCTGGATAGAGTCGTTGCTGCAATGGCGACGATGGTGGTTGGATCGGGGGCGGATGAAGGAAAATTGCCCCCGGAAACCGTGAAGGTCAAAAAGATATTTCCATATAAAAAACTCGCATCGAAACCGGGCTTGTCCAACAAACGGTTCAGATTGTGGCTCGCTTCGCGATCACAATCTAACCTTAATCGTTAGCGAACATGATTTGTCTATTGCATCTGCGCATAACTATATATCTTCAATCAATTCCGTCATGAAGATGGCCACTCGCGGAATCTGGGTAAGCGTGTCACCGACCGTTGATTGCGGAATTGAGAAGCGTT
>VIKH01000028.1:0-2939 GCA_008080515.1 Gallionellaceae bacterium
GAGTATCGGTCTCCAAAACCGAGGGTTGGGGGTTCGAGACCCTCCTGGCCTGCCAAGTACATGACACAATAAACAGACAGAGCTCGCATGGCGGACAAGATTAAGTTGGGTGTGGCCTTCCTGCTGGTTGCGGCGGGTATAGCGGGGTTCTACGCGCTGCACGAAAGCCCGGCAGTAGTGAAGGTCGGCTTGGTGTTGCTGGGCTTGTTGCTCGCTGTGGGGGTGGCTTGGACGACCGTACCGGGCAAACAATTTGTTGTTTTTGGCAAAGAGTCGGTGACCGAAGCCAAGCGGGTGGTGTGGCCTACGCGCAAGGAAACCGTGCAGACGACCGGCGTAGTGATCCTGTTTGCGGTGGTCATGGCCTTGTTTCTGTGGGCCGTGGATGCCAGCCTGATGTTGCTGGTCAATAAACTGATGGGGCGGAGCGATTAATGTCCAAGCGTTGGTATGTTGTTCACACGTACTCGCAGTTTGAGAAAAGCGTGCAGCGCGCATTGCTGGAGCGCATCGCGCGTGCCGGCATGGGAGATCAGTTCGGGCAGATACTGGTACCGGTAGAAGAGGTGGTAGAGCTGAAATCCGGCCAGAAAAACATCAGCGAGCGCAAGTTTTTCCCGGGTTATGTGCTGGTTGAAATGGATATGACCGACGAAAGCTGGCACCTGGTCAAGAGCACACCCAAGGTCACCGGTTTTCTGGGCGGTTCGGCGATGAAACCGACACCCATCAGTGAAAAGGAAGTGCAGAACATCATGCAGCAGATGCAGGCCGGGGTAGAGAAACCCAGGCCCAAGGTGCTGTTTGAAGTGGGTGAAGCGGTGCGCGTCAAGGACGGCCCGTTTACCGATTTCAACGGGACGGTGGAAGGCGTGAATTACGACAAGAACAAGCTGAAAGTTGCGGTGACCATCTTTGGGCGCTCGACGCCTGTAGAGCTGGATTTTGGTCAGGTAGAAAAAGCTTAGTGGGGAAGGGATAAGGGAGAAGGGATAAGGGTGTGGTTTTTGCAGTTACCCTTTCCCCTTTACCCTTTCCCCTTCCCTGTTTTAACCGGGGAGCATGTCGGAGTAACTGCGATATGCGTTTAACCCACTGAAGAGGAGTAGTAACGTGGCAAAGAAGATTATCGGCTATATCAAACTGCAAGTACCGGCCGGGAAGGCCAACCCCAGCCCGCCCATCGGCCCAGCGCTGGGCCAGCGCGGTTTGAATATCATGGAGTTCTGCAAGGCGTTTAACGCGCAGACTCAAGGCGTGGAGCCAGGGCTGCCGATTCCGGTGGTGATTACCGCTTTTGCGGACAAGAGCTTTACCTTCATCATGAAGACCCCGCCCGCCACCATCTTGATCAAGAAGGCGGCTGGCGTGCAAAAGGGCAGCAAGACACCGCATGCCGATAAGGTAGGAGAAGGCGGCTGGCGTGCAAAAGGGCAGCAAGACACCGCATACCGATAAGGTAGGCAAGCTGACCCGCAAGCAGGCGGAAGAGATCGCAAAAACCAAGATGCCCGACCTGACCGCAGCCGACATGGACGCGGCGGTGCGCACCATCGCTGGCAGCGCGCGCAGCATGGGCATTACCGTGGAGGGCGCATAACATGGCACAAATTTCCAAACGTTACAAGGCGATAGCCACCAAGGTTGACCGCAGTAAGCTATATGCGCTGGACGAGGCGCTGAAGCTGGCAAAAGAAACCGCCAAGGCGAAATTTGACGAATCCATTGATGTGGCGGTGAATCTCGGCATTGATGCCAAGAAGTCCGACCAGCTGGTGCGTGGATCCGTGGTGTTGCCCAAGGGTACCGGCAAGACCGTGCGCGTAGCTGTGTTTGCCCAGGGTGCCAAGGCGGAAGAAGCCAAGGCGGCGGGTGCCGATATCGTGGGATTCGATGACCTGGCGGAAAGCATCAAGGGCGGCAAGATGGATTTTGACGTGGTAATTGCGTCCCCTGACGCGATGCGCGTTGTCGGTCAGCTCGGCCAGATTCTCGGCCCGCGCGGTTTGATGCCCAACCCAAAAGTTGGCACTGTGACCGCTGACGTGGCGGGTGCGGTAAGAAATGCCAAGGCTGGTCAAGTGCAGTATCGCACCGACAAGAATGGCATCGTGCAATGCACCATCGGGCGCGCGTCATTTGCTCCTGAAGCGTTGCGCGAAAACATGCTGGCGCTGATTGATGCGCTGAACAAAGCCAGGCCCGCTACTGCCAAGGGCGTTTACTTGAGGAAGGTGTCGGTTTCCAGCACCATGGGTGTCGGTATCCGGGTAGAGCAGGGCAGCTTGGCCGCATAGAGTGCCGGTTTAAATTTGCGGCATGGCGACGCCGTGCCGCGACAGGCTTTGGATTGCTGGCTGGGTAAGCAGCATCAAAGACCGCAGGGGTGTCAGGAATCAGGAATCAATGGTCAGGTTCAGATGACTGCGGTTCTGGTGCCTGATTGCTTAATTGAGGGGCGAAGAGGTCTGGTTTGGGAGTTTTCTGATTTCCGACACCTGACGCCTGAGTCCCGAACCCCGCGCAGATGGTGTGCCCGCGAGCAGGGGTCAGATTATTTTGATCCTGTCTCAAGGACGCTGTGATTAACGGTGGAACACAAGACCACGGTTGAGTGTTCCGGAACGAAAATGGAGGAAGGCTTTGGGTCTTAGTCTGCAGGAAAAACAGGCGGTGGTGAGCGAGGTGAGCGCGCAGGTGGCGCAAGCCCAGACCATCGTTCTGGCGGAGTACCGCGGTATAGCTGTTGCCGATATCACCGGTCTGCGCGCCAACGCACGCAAGGCGGGAGTGTATTTCCACGTGCTGAAAAATACACTGGCGCGCCGCGCGGTGCAGGGCACCCCGTTCGAGCTGCTGGCGGAAAAAATGGTGGGGCCTCTGGCCTACAGCATCAGCGCCGATGCTGTGGCGGCCGCCAAGGTGGTACACGAGTTTGC
>VIKH01000028.1:2958-38995 GCA_008080515.1 Gallionellaceae bacterium
TTGCCAAAAAAAACGACAAGCTGGTGGTCAAGGCCGGTGCCTATAACGGCAAAGTGCTGGATGCGGCAGGCGTCAATGCGCTGGCCACCGTGCCGAGCAAGGAAGTGTTGCTGGCGCAGCTTTGCGGTTTGTTGCAGTCGCCGGTATCGGGATTGGCACGTGTGCTGGGCGCCGTGGCGGAGCAAAAGACGGCAGCTTAGCCGCAGTTCACAATTAAATTTTAAACGTTAGGAAAATAAAATGGCATTCGATAAAGACGCATTTTTGCAGGCATTGGACGGCATGTCTGTTCTGGAACTGAACGATCTGGTAAAGGCAATCGAGCAGAAGTTTGGCGTTTCTGCCGCTGCGATGGCCGCGCCAGCCGCCGGGGGTGGCGCAGCTGCCGCTCCGGCAGCCGCGGAGCAAACTGAGTTTGCAGTTGTGCTGAAAGCTGCGGGCGACAATAAGGTGGGTGTAATCAAAGTGGTTCGCGCGATTACCGGCTTGGGTCTGAAGGAAGCCAAGGATCTGGTGGATGGCGCGCCGAAACCCGTCAAGGAGGGTGTCAACAAGGCGGACGCCGACAGCATTCTGAAACAGTTGGTCGAGGCGGGCGCGGCGGCTGAAATCAAATAACCATTGCGCGCATAAAAAGGCTGGCGGGCATCCGTCAGCCTTTTGCCATTTTTAAGCGGACAGCAAACCTGAAAAGGTTTTTACATCTTGTATCACGGGCAGGCGGCCCGCCGCGCGGAAACACTCGCGAGAAATGCCATTCTTTTTCCCCGGTCGTGGAGATATTATGAACTATTCGTTTACTGAAAAAAAACGTATCCGCAAGAGTTTCGCAAAACGGGTCGGCGCTTTGCCGGTGCCTTTTTTGCTTTCCACCCAGCTGGAGTCTTACAGCGCTTTTCTGCAGGCTGACACGCCGCCCGAACAGCGCGTCAACTACGGTTTGCAGGCCGCGTTCAATTCGATATTTCCGATCGAAAGCCACAACAAATATGCGCGCCTCGATTTTGTCAGCTACATGCTGGGGGCACCGCCGTTTGACGTGAGGGAGTGCCAGCAGCGCGGTTTGACTTACGCATCTCCGTTGCGCGCGCGCGTACGCCTTACCCTGCTGGATAAGGAAGCCTCCAAGCCGACCGTGAAGGAAGTAAAAGAGCAGGAAGTGTACATGGGCGAAATTCCGCTCATGACCAATACTGGATCTTTCGTCATCAACGGCACCGAGCGGGTTATCGTATCTCAATTGCACCGTTCGCCCGGGGTGTTTTTCGAACACGACCGCGGCAAGACGCACAGCTCCGGCAAGCTGTTGTTCTCGGCGCGCATTATTCCCTACCGGGGCTCCTGGCTCGATTTTGAATTCGACGCCAAGGACTATGTCTATTTCCGCATTGATCGCCGCCGCAAGATGCCGGTCACCATCCTGCTCAAGTCGCTGGGATATACACCGGAAGAGATTCTCGGGAAATTTTTTGAGGTTGATACCTTTCTGTTGGGCAAAAAGGGGATTCAGTTTGAAGTGGTACCGGAGCGTATGCGCGGCGAAATTGCGCGCTTCGATATCGCTGGCAAAGATGGCAAGCCCATTGTGGCTACCGGCAAGCGTATTACTGTGCGGCATATCCGCGAGATTCAGGATGCGGGCATAGACAAACTGGTAGTGGGAGACGATTTCCTGCTCGGGCGAGTGCTGGCGCATAACGTGGTGGATAAGGATAGCGGCGAGATCATCGCCAACGCCAACGATGAGATCACCGAAACCCTCCTCGGCAAGCTCCGCGCGGCGGGCACCGGCAAAATCAATACGCTGTATACCAACGACCTGGATCAAGGCGGGTACATATCGCAGACCTTGCGCACCGATGAAACCACCGACCAGTGGACTGCGCGCGTCGCCATTTACCGCATGATGCGACCGGGGGAGCCGCCCACCGAGGATGCGGTGGAAAACCTGTTCAACGGGCTGTTTTTCTCCGAAGAGCGCTACGACCTGTCGGTGGTGGGCCGCATGAAATTCAACCGCCGTGTGGGCCGCGAGGAGTTGACCGGAGCCGCCACGCTATCGAACGACGACATTGTGGCGGCGATCAGGATACTGGTCGAATTGCGCAACGGGCGTGGCGAGATTGACGATATTGACCACCTCGGCAACCGCCGCGTACGCGCGGTGGGGGAGCTGGCGGAAAACCAGTTCCGCGCCGGTTTGGCGCGGGTGGAGCGAGCGGTGAAGGAGCGCCTCGGCCAAGCGGAAACAGACAACCTGATGCCGCACGACCTGATCAACGCCAAGCCGATTTCTGCGGCGGTGAAGGAGTTCTTCGGTTCCAGCCAGCTTTCGCAGTTTATGGATCAGACCAACCCTTTGTCCGAGGTGACCCACAAGCGCCGTATTTCCGCGCTGGGCCCGGGCGGATTGACGCGCGAGCGCGCCGGGTTCGAGGTGCGCGACGTGCATCCGACGCACTATGGGCGGGTGTGCCCGATCGAGACGCCGGAAGGCCCGAACATCGGCCTGATCAACTCGCTGGCGCTGTATGCGCGCACCAACAGTTACGGCTTTATCGAAACCCCCTATCGCCGGGTGAGCAAGGGCAAGGCCATGGATGAGGTGGATTACCTGTCGGCGATCGAGGAAGGCAAGTTCACCATCGCTCAGGCCAATGCCGAACTGGACAAAAAAGGCAAGTTCGTCAACGACATCGTGTCATCGCGCCAGCACAACGAGTTTGTTCTGGCTGCGCCCGAGAAGATCGAATACATGGACGTGGCGCCGGCGCAGGTGGTGTCGGTGGCCGCTTCGCTGATTCCGTTCCTGGAGCACGACGACGCGAACCGCGCCCTGATGGGTGCCAACATGCAGCGCCAGGCGGTTCCTTGCCTGCGCGCCGAAAAGGCGCTGGTGGGCACCGGCATCGAGCGCACCGTGGCGGTGGACTCCGGCACGACGGTGCAGGCGTGGCGCGGCGGGCGGGTGGATTACGTGGACGCGAGCCGCATCGTGGTGCGCGCCCACGATGAGGAGACGACGCACGGCGAAGTGGGTGTGGACATTTACAATTTGACCAAGTACACCCGATCCAACCAGAACACCAATATCAACCAGCGACCGCTGGTCAAGATGGGTGACGTAATCGCGCGCGGCGACGTGATTGCCGACGGCGCGTCCACCGACATGGGAGAGCTGGCGCTGGGGCAGAACATGCTGGTGGCGTTCATGCCGTGGAACGGCTACAACTACGAGGACTCGATCCTGATTTCCGAGCGCGTGGTGGCGGAAGACCGTTTTACTTCCATTCACATCGAAGAGCTGGCGGTGGTGGCGCGAGACACCAAGCTGGGTGCGGAAGAAATTACCCGCGACATACCCAACTTGTCGGAAGTCCAGATGGCGAGGCTGGACGAATGCGGTATCGTGCATATTGGCGCGGAAGTTGCCGTGGGCGACGTGCTGGTAGGTAAGGTCACCCCCAAAGGCGAGACCCAGCTGACTCCGGAGGAGAAACTGCTACGCGCCATTTTCGGCGAAAAGGCCTCCGACGTGAAAGATACCAGCCTGCGCGTGCCGGCCGGTATTTCCGGGACGGTGATTGATGTGCAGGTGTTTACGCGCGAAGGGTTGCAGCGCGACCAGCGCGCGCAGCAGATTATTGATGACGAGTTGAGCCGCTACAAGAAAGACCTCGCCGACCAGATGCGCATTGTCGAGGCGGACGTGTTTGCCCGCCTAGAAAAATTGCTGGTGGGAAAAACCGCCAACGGCGGCCCGAAGAAGCTTGCCAAGGGCACCAAGCTGGGCAAGGAATATCTCGCCGGGCTGGAACATCACCAGTGGTTCGATATCCGCCTTGCCAGCGAGGAGGCGGCGGAGCAGCTCGAACAGGTGAAGGAAGGTTTGGCGCAGAAGCGAGTGGAATTCGATGCCGCATTCGAGCTGAAGAAAAAGAAGCTCACACAAGGCGACGAGCTGCAGGCGGGCGTGCAGAAGATGGTCAAGGTTTATGTGGCGGTGAAGCGGCGCCTGCAATCGGGTGACAAGATGGCGGGCCGCCACGGCAACAAGGGCGTGGTGTCGCGCATCGTGCCGGTGGAGGATATGCCCTGCATGGCGGATGGCACACCGGTAGATATCGTGCTGAACCCGCTGGGTGTTCCGTCGCGTATGAATATCGGACAGGTGCTCGAAGTTCACCTCGGGTGGGCGGCCAAGGGTTTGGGCAAGAAAATCGGAGCGATGCTGGAAGCGCAAACCAAGATTGCCGACGTGCGGAAATTTCTGGGCCGGATTTACAACCCCGATGGCGAGAAGACCGTGGACATCGCCGCGTTCGGCGATGAGGAGGTAGTCGAGCTGTGCCGCAACTTGAGCAAGGGGGTGCCGTTCGCCACGCCGGTATTCGACGGCGCGTCCGAAGAAGAGATCAAAAACATGCTGGAGCTGGCCGACCTGCCTCGCAGCGGCCAGATTATCCTGCACGATGGGCGCACCGGAAACGCGTTTGACCGGCCTGTTACGGTGGGTTACATGCACGTGCTCAAGCTGCACCATCTGGTGGATGACAAGATGCACGCGCGCTCCACCGGCCCCTACAGTCTGGTGACACAGCAGCCGCTGGGAGGAAAGGCGCAGTTCGGCGGCCAGCGTTTCGGCGAGATGGAAGTCTGGGCGCTGGAAGCGTACGGTGCTTCCTACACCCTGCAGGAAATGCTCACCGTCAAGTCCGACGATGTGACCGGGCGTACCAAGGTTTACGAGAGCATCGTCAAGGGCGAGCACAAGATCGATGCCGGCATGCCGGAGTCGTTCAACGTGCTGACCAAGGAAATCCGCTCGCTGGGCATAGACATTGATCTGGAGCGGCACTAGCCGTTAGCCGCACGCGGGGAGTTGCTTCGCAGTTTTGATTGGCCCCACTCACTAAGATTTTTAGGAGTAACAAGACATGAAAGCATTGCTGGATTTGTTCAAGCAGGTAACGCAAAAGGAAGAGTTCGACGCGATCAAGATCGGGTTGGCCTCGCCGGAAAAAATCCGATCCTGGTCTTACGGCGAAGTAAAAAAGCCGGAAACCATCAACTACCGCACTTTTAAACCGGAACGCGACGGTTTGTTCTGCGCCAAGATTTTTGGCCCGACCAAGGACTACGAGTGCCTGTGCGGCAAATACAAGCGGCTGAAGCACCGCGGCGTAATTTGCGAGAAGTGCGGCGTGGAAGTCACGCTGTCCAAGGTTCGGCGCGAGCGCATGGGCCACATCGAGCTGGCCAGCCCGGTGGCGCACATCTGGTTTCTGAAATCGCTGCCGTCGCGTCTGGGCATGGTGCTGGACATGACGTTGCGCGACATCGAGCGGGTGCTGTATTTCGAGGCTTACGTGGTGACCGAACCCGGCATGACGCCGCTCGCCAGCGGCCAATTGCTGTCCGAGGACGACTACCTTGCCAAGCTGGAAGAGCACGGTGACGAGTTTTCCGCCACGATGGGAGCAGAAGGTGTGCGCGCCCTGTTGCGCGCGCTGGATGTGCCAGCAGAAGTGGAAAAGCTGCGGGCCGAACTGGAAGCGACCAGCTCGGAAACCAAGATCAAGAAGTTTGCAAAGCGACTGAAGATACTCGAGGCATTCCAGACATCCGGCATCAAACCGGAATGGATGATCATGACGGTGCTGCCGGTGCTGCCGCCCGAACTGCGCCCCCTGGTACCGCTGGATGGCGGACGGTTTGCCACCTCCGACCTGAACGATCTGTATCGCCGCGTGATCAATCGCAACAACCGGCTCAAGAGGCTGCTGGAGCTGAAAGCGCCGGAAATAATCGTGCGCAACGAGAAGCGCATGTTGCAGGAATCGGTGGATTCGCTGCTGGACAACGGTCGTCGCGGCAAGGCGATGACCGGCGCCAACAAGCGGCCATTGAAGTCGCTGGCCGACATGATCAAAGGCAAGGGCGGGCGTTTCCGCCAGAACCTGCTGGGCAAGCGCGTGGATTATTCCGGGCGCTCCGTGATCGTGGTGGGGCCGCAACTGAAATTGCACCAGTGCGGGCTGCCAAAGAAAATGGCGCTGGAACTGTTCAAGCCGTTCATATTCCACAAGCTGGAAGTCCTCGGGTTGGCCACCACTATCAAGGCCGGAAAACGCATGGTGGAAGCCGAAGAACCGGTGGTGTGGGACATCCTGGAAGATGTCATCCGCGAACATCCGGTGCTGCTGAACCGCGCCCCGACGCTGCATCGCCTCGGTATTCAGGCGTTCGAGCCAATCCTGATCGAGGGCAAGGCGATCCAGTTGCACCCGCTGGTGTGCTCGGCGTTCAACGCCGACTTCGACGGCGACCAGATGGCGGTACACGTGCCGCTGTCGCTGGAGGCGCAAATGGAAGCGCGCACCCTGATGCTGGCCTCCAACAACGTGCTGTCGCCCGCCAACGGCGAACCGGTCATCGTGCCGTCGCAGGACATCGTGCTCGGCCTGTACTACATGACGCGGGAAAAGGCGGGCGCGTTGGGCGAGGGTGCCATATTTGCGGATGTGTCGGAAGCGGTGCGTGCCTACGAGTCCGGACAAGTTGATTTGCAGGCCAAAGTGGTGGTGCGGATCAGGGAATATCAGGCCGGTGACGACGGCGTACACCAGGAGAAACGCACCCGTTACGAAACGACGGTGGGGCGCTCCATTCTTTCCGAAATTCTTCCGGCAGGGCTGCCCTACAGCCTGATCAACAAGCCGCTCAAGAAGAAGGAGATTTCGCGCCTGATCAACGCCAGCTTCCGCCGTTGCGGGCTGCGCGATACCGTCATCATGGCGGACAAGCTGATGTACATGGGTTTCTCCTACGCGACCCGGGCCGGCATTTCCATCTGCCTGGACGACATGCTGGTGCCACCGCAGAAGAACGACCTGATTTCCGACGCCGAGAAAGAGGTGCACGAGATTGACACCCAGTACACCTCCGGCCTGGTGACGCAGGGCGAGCGTTACAACAAGGTGGTGGATATCTGGAGCCACACCGGCGAGCGGGTAGCCAAGGCCATGATGGAACAGCTGGGCAGCGAGCAGGTGTTTGACCGGGCCACCGGGCAGGCGCGCACCGACAAAAAAGGCAAGCCGGTGATGCAGGAGTCGTTCAATTCCATCTACATGATGGCCGATTCCGGCGCGCGCGGTTCTGCGGCGCAGATCCGCCAGCTGGCAGGGATGCGCGGGCTGATGGCCAAGCCGGACGGCTCGATCATCGAAACGCCGATCACCGCGAACTTCCGTGAAGGGCTGAACATGCTGCAATACTTCATCTCTACCCATGGCGCTCGCAAAGGCTTGGCCGACACTGCCTTGAAAACGGCAAATTCCGGCTACCTGACACGCCGTCTGGTGGATGTGACGCAAGATCTGGTGGTGATCGAAGATGACTGTGGCACCAGCGACGGCGCGGCGATGAAAGCTCTGGTTGAAGGTGGCGAAGTGATCGAGGCGTTGCGCGAGCGCGTCCTCGGTCGCGTCGCCAGCACTGACATCGTCAACCCGGAAACCGGCGAGACCCTGTACGAGGCGGGCACGCTGCTGAACGAGGATATGGTGGAAACCATCGAATCGCTGGGCGTGGACGAAGTGCATGTGCGCACGCCGTTGACCTGCGAGACCCGCTACGGACTGTGCGCCAAATGTTACGGGCGTGATTTGGGCCGCGGCGGGCTGGTCAACGTTGGCGAGGCGGTCGGCGTGATTGCCGCGCAGTCCATCGGTGAGCCGGGCACCCAGTTGACCATGCGTACCTTCCATATCGGCGGCGCCGCATCGCGTACAGTGGTGGCGAGCCAGGTTGAGAGCAAATCCAATGGCCAGGTCAAATATAGCGCCAACATGCGCACCGTGACCAATGGGCGCGGCGAGCTGGTGGTGGTGGCGCGTAGCGGTGAAGTCATGGTGGCCGATGATCACGGGCGGGAGCGCGAGCGCCACAAAGTGCCTTACGGTGCGATCTTGAGCGCGCGTGAGGCCGCGCCGGTTCGCGCCGGTGAAGTGCTGGCGACATGGGATCCGCACACTCGCCCCATTGTCACCGAGTATGCCGGACGCGCGCGCTTCGAGAATGTCGAGGAAGGCGTTACCGTCGCCAAGCAGATAGACGAGGTGACCGGCCTCGCGACGCTGGTGGTCATAGATCCGAAGCGGGCCGGCACTTCCGGAAAGGGATTGCGACCGCTGGTACGCTTGCTCGACGAGAGCGGGAACGAGATCAAGATAGCCGGTACCGACATACCGATTTCGGTGACTTTCCAGACGGGTTGCATCATCACCGTGGAGGACGGGCAGCACGTCGGAGTCGGCGAGGTGCTGGCACGCATACCGCAGGAAAGCAGCAAGACGCGAGACATCACCGGCGGTTTGCCGCGCGTGGCGGAGCTGTTCGAAGCGCGCTCGCCCAAGGACGCGGGCATGCTGGCCGAGGTAACGGGCACGGCATCGTTCGGCAAGGACACCAAGGGTAAGCAGCGTCTGGTCATCACCGATGTGGAGGGGGTGGCGCACGAGTTTTTGATCGCCAAGGAAAAGCATGTGCTGGTGCATGACGGGCAGGTGGTGAATCAGGGAGAGATGATCGTGGACGGCCCCGCCGACCCGCACGATATCCTGCGCCTGCTCGGCGTGGCCGAACTGGCGCGCTATATCACCGACGAGGTGCAGGACGTGTACCGCCTGCAAGGCGTGAAGATCAACGACAAGCATATCGAGGTGATCGTGCGCCAGATGTTGCGACGCGTGCAGATCAAGGATGCGGGCGACACGCTGTTTATCCCGAAAGAGCAGGTCGAGCGCGCCGAGGTGTTGCAGGAAAACGAGCGCGTGGATGCGGAGGGCAAGCGTCCGGCAACCTATGAATACGTGTTGCTGGGAATCACCAAGGCTTCGTTGTCCACGGATTCGTTTATTTCTGCGGCTTCCTTCCAGGAAACGACGCGCGTGCTGACCGAAGCCGCGATCATGGGCAAGAAGGACGATCTCCGCGGCCTGAAGGAGAACGTCATTGTCGGTCGCCTGATCCCGGCCGGCACTGGCTTGGCTTTCCACAATACGCGCCGCAAGCAGAGGTTGGGCGTGGATATGGCGGAGGGTGCCGGGTTGAGCGAAGTCGAGCTCGATACAACAGCGCAGGACAGTGCGCAGCTTGCTTGACAGATACGGCGTTCCCCAATAGAATGCGCGGTCTTTTTGGCCGTCACGACGAGAATGTGCGGAGTCGCTGTGATGGCTGTTGTTTTTACAGCATATTGATTATGAATGATTTTTTATATCAGGAAGGTGGGAATCCATGCCAACCGTAAACCAGTTGGTGCGCCAAGGCCGTTTGGTCGAGCCATCGAAAAGCAAAGTTCCCGCGCTGGCGGGCAGCCCGCAAAAACGTGGGGTATGCACTCGCGTTTACACGACTACTCCGAAAAAACCCAACTCCGCTTTGCGTAAAGTTGCCAAGGTTCGCCTCACCAACGGGTTCGAGGTGATTTCTTACATCGGCGGTGAAGGGCACAACCTGCAAGAGCACTCGGTGGTGCTGATCCGTGGCGGTCGCGTAAAGGATTTGCCGGGCGTGCGCTACCACATGGTGCGCGGTAGCCTGGACACAGCTGGCGTGAAAGACCGCAAGCAGTCGCGCTCCAAATACGGTGCGAAGCGCCCGAAAAAAGCGTAACTCCGAATCAGACAGATATAACCGAGGTAGATATGCCAAGACGCAGAGAAGTCCCCAAACGTGAAGTTTTGCCGGATCCCAAGTTCGGCAATCAGGATCTTTCCAAGTTCGTTAACGTGCTGATGACTTCCGGCAAGAAGTCGGTCGCCGAGCGTATTTTATACGGTGCGCTGGAGCAGGTTGGAAAGAAGAGCGGCAAGGATCCGGTCGAGGTGTTCAATCAGGCCGTTAACAATGCCAAGCCGCAGGTCGAAGTGAAGAGCCGCCGTGTCGGTGGTGCCAACTACCAGGTTCCCGTCGAGGTGCGTCCATCCCGCCGTATGGCGCTGGCGATGCGCTGGCTGAAGGAGTTTGCACGCAAGCGTGGTGAGAAATCCATGGGAATGCGCTTGGCGGGTGAGTTGATCGATGCCGCTGAAGGTCGCGGCGGCGCAGTCAAAAAGCGCGAGGAAGTGCATCGCATGGCCGAGGCCAACAAGGCATTCTCGCATTTCCGTTTTTAACAGCTTGTGGTTCGTAGCTTGCGGCGGGCAGCTAACCCCGTTTTGCCGCAAGCCGTGTGCCACCGCTCAAGTTTGATAATTTTTTAGGTACTTATTGTGGCACGGAAAACACCAATCGAGCGTTACCGCAACATCGGCATCAGCGCGCACATTGATGCGGGCAAGACCACGACTACCGAACGCATTCTGTACTACACCGGGGTAAACCACAAGATCGGCGAGGTGCATGACGGCGCGGCCACCATGGACTGGATGGAGCAGGAACAGGAGCGCGGCATCACCATCACCTCTGCGGCAACCACCTGTTTCTGGAAGGGAATGGATCTCAATTTCCCCGAGCATCGTTTCAATATCATTGACACGCCGGGGCACGTGGACTTCACCATCGAGGTGGAGCGCTCCATGCGCGTGCTGGACGGAGCCTGCATGGTGTATTGCGCGGTGGGTGGTGTGCAGCCCCAATCCGAGACTGTCTGGCGCCAGGCAAACAAGTATCGTGTGCCGCGCTTGGCGTTCGTCAATAAGATGGATCGCCAAGGTGCCAATTTCTTCAAGGTCTACGACCAGATGAAAGCGCGCCTCAAAGCCAGCCCGGTGCCGGTGGTGATCCCTATCGGGGCGGAAGAGAAGTTTGCTGGCGTGGTAGACCTGATCAAAATGAAAGCGATCTACTGGGATGAAGCCTCTCAGGGCATGAAATTTGAGTACAGGGACATCCCGGCTGACTTGGTGGCGAGCGCCAAGGAGTGGCGCGAGAAGATGATCGAGTCGGCTGCCGAGGCCAACGAGGAATTGATGAACCAATATCTCGAGAATGGCGATCTCGACGAAGGTCAAATCATGTTGGGAATACGCACGCGCACTATCGCGGGCGAGATACAGCCCATGCTGTGCGGCTCCGCGTTCAAGAACAAGGGCGTGCAGCGCATGCTGGACGCGGTGGTGCAGTTCCTGCCGTCGCCCGTGGATATTCCGCCCGTGTCAGGAACCAAGGAGAACGGCGATCCGGACAACCGCAAAGCAGATGATGGCGAGAGATTCTCGGCGCTGGCATTCAAGCTGATGACCGACCCCTTTGTGGGCCAATTGACCTTTGTGCGCGTGTATTCCGGCGTGCTGAAAAAGGGCGATACGGTGTATAACTCGGTGCGCGGGAAGAAAGAGCGCATCGGTCGCATCGTGCAGATGCATGCCAACAACCGCGAGGAAATTGATGAGATTCTGGCGGGCGACATTGCCGCCTGCATCGGTTTGAAGGAAGTCACCACGGGTGAATCCCTGTGCGATCCGGACAAGCCCATCATTCTGGAGCGTATGATATTCCCCGAGCCAGTGATCCATGTGGCGGTCGAACCCAAGACCAAGCAGGACCAGGAGAAGATGGGTATCGCGCTGGGTCGCCTGGCGCAGGAGGATCCGTCATTCCGTGTGCGCACCGACGAAGAGTCGGGCCAGACCATTATTTCCGGCATGGGCGAACTGCACCTGGAGATCATCGTTGACCGCATGAAGCGTGAATTTGGCGTGGAGGCCAATGTTGGTGCGCCGCAAGTTGCCTATCGCGAAGCCATCAAGAAGCAGGTCGAAGTCGAAGGCAAGTTCGTCAAGCAGTCCGGCGGTCGGGGTCAGTACGGACACGTGTGGATCAAAATGGAACCGAATGAGGCCGGCAAGGGCTTTGAGTTTGTCGATGCGATCAAGGGCGGTACCGTGCCACGCGAATATATTCCCGCCGTGGAGAAAGGTCTGGTGGATACGCTGCCAAACGGCGTGCTAGCCGGCTTCCCGGTAGTGGATGTGAAGGTTACCCTGTTTGACGGTTCCTACCACGACGTAGATTCTAACGAGAACGCTTTCAAGATGGCTGCTTCCATGGCATTCAAGGACGGCATGCGCAAGGCCAGCCCGATCTTGCTGGAGCCGATGATGTCGGTGGAAGTGGAAACGCCTGAAGATTACACCGGCACGGTGATGGGCGACCTGTCTTCCCGTCGCGGCATGGTGCAGGGTATGGAAGATTTACCCGGCGGCAGCAAGGCGGTACGCGCGGAAGTTCCGCTTGCCGAGATGTTTGGTTATTCCACCGCTTTGCGCTCGGCAACTCAAGGCCGTGCCACTTATACGATGGAATTCAAGCACTATACCGAGGCGCCAAGGAGCGTGGCTGACGGGGTGATTAACAGCAAAAAATAATGACTTGTAGAGAGGAAAACCACCATGGCAAAGAGCAAATTTGAGCGGACGAAGCCGCACGTAAACGTGGGGACGATCGGGCGGCGGCGAAGCCAAGGCCTACGACCAGATTGACGCGGCGCCGGAAGAAAAGGCGCGCGGCATCACCATCAACACCGCGCACGTCGAATACGAGACGGCGAACCGGCACTACGCCCACGTGGACTGTCCGGGGCACGCCGACTACATCAAGAACATGATCACCGGCGCGGCGCAGATGGACGGCGCCATCCTCGTCGTATCCGCCGCCGACGGCCCCATGCCGCAGACGCGCGAGCACATCCTGCTGGCGCGCCAGGTCGGCGTACCCTACATCGTCGTCTTCATGAACAAGGCCGACATGGTGGACGACGCCGAACTGCTGGAACTCGTCGAAATGGAAGTGCGCGAGCTGCTCACCAAATACGAGTTCCCCGGCGATGACACCCCCATCGTCATCGGCAGCGCCCTCAAGGCCCTGCAGGGCGACCAGAGCGAACTGGGCGAGCCCGCCATCTTCCGTCTGGCCGAAGCGCTGGACACCTACATCCCCGAGCCCAAGCGCGCGCTGGACGGCGCCTTCCTGATGCCCGTCGAAGACGTCTTCTCCATCTCCGGGCGCGGCACCGTCGTGACCGGTCGCGTCGAGCGCGGCATCGTCAAAGTGGGCGAGGAAATCGAAATCGTGGGCCTCAAGCCCACCCTCAAGACCACCTGCACCGGCGTCGAAATGTTCCGCAAGCTGCTTGACCAGGGCCAGGCGGGCGACAACGTCGGCGTGCTGCTGCGCGGCACCAAGCGCGAAGAAGTCGAGCGCGGCCAGGTGCTGGCCAAGCCCGGCTCCATCACCCCGCACACCAAATTTACCGCCGAGATCTACGTTCTTTCCAAGGACGAGGGCGGCCGCCACACCCCGTTCTTCCAGGGCTACCGCCCGCAGTTCTACTTCCGCACCACCGACGTGACCGGGGCGGTGGAGCTGGCGGCGGGCACCGAGATGGTGATGCCCGGGGACAACGTGTCGGTGACGGTGAGCCTGATCGCCCCGATCGCGATGGAAGAAGGGCTGCGCTTCGCGATCCGCGAAGGCGGTCGCACCGTCGGCGCGGGCGTGGTGGCGAAGATCATCGAGTAAAGCAGTCGTTAGATGCCGGACGTTAGTCGTTAGTAAAGGCGAAACCCGCGTAGCGGACAACGCCAACTGGCGACTAAAAGCTGAATAACCGTTTTTGTTTGCAAAGCTGGTTGAGTAAGACTACAATGCGCGCCCTCGCGTGGTTCCGGGTTGCGCGGTTTGTTTTTTGATATGCAGCCGTATCGTGGTTGCAAGAAGCAGAGTGAATATTATGCAAAGCCAAAAAATCCGCATCCGCCTGAAAGCCTTCGATTACCACCAGATAGACCAGTCCGCGTTGCGGATAGTGGATACCGCAAAGCGCACTGGCGCCGTGGTAAGAGGCCCGATTCCGCTGCCAACCAAGATCGAGCGGTTCGACGTGCTGCGTTCTCCGCATGTCAACAAGACATCGCGTGACCAGTTCGAAATCCGCACGCACTTGCGCATGATGGATATTGTTGACCCCACTGAAAAGACCGTGGATGCATTGATGAAACTGGATTTACCCGCAGGCGTGGATGTGGTAATCAAGTTGCAGTAGTAGATCAGTTGTTAGGCGTTAGACGTAAGTTAAAGCAGGCTCCGCGTAGCGGACAAGATTAACTAATGACTAGCGGCTAACGACCAGCAACTGAATTTAGAATCGGCTGGCCAATTGCAGTCAGCCCCTTAAATTAAGGATATAAAAATGAGTTTAGGACTTGTCGGTCGAAAGATTGGCATGACCCGCATTTTTACCGACGATGGCGCATCGTTGCCGGTGACCGTGCTGGACGTGTCCAACAATCGCATAACCCAGATCAAATCTCCAGCTACGGACGGCTACAGCGCGGTTCAGGTCACGTTTGGCACACGTCGCGCCAGTCGTGTGACAAAAGCCGCAGCGGGGCATTTTGCCAAGGCAGGTGTAGAGGCGGGCAGCGTTCTCAAGGAGTTCACGGCCACCCCGGAGGAGTTGGGCAGCCTCAAGGCAGGCGGCGCGCTGGGTGTGGATCTATTCAAGGTTGGCCAAAAAGTTGATGTCACCGGCGTGACGTTGGGCAAGGGCTACGCCGGCACGATCAAGCGCTATCACTTCAAATCGGGTCGGGCGACGCACGGCAATTCCAAGTCGCACAATGTGCCGGGCTCCATCGGGATGGCGCAGGATCCGGGGCGCGTATTTCCGGGCAAGCGCATGACGGGCCACTTGGGCGATGTGCAGCGCACCGTGCAAAACCTTGAAATTATCCGTATTGATGCAGACCGCCAGCTTCTGCTGGTCAAGGGTGCCATTCCAGGCTCCAAGGGGGGCGACGTGATCGTGCGCCCGGCAGTGAAGGCAGGTGCATGATGGAACTGAAAGTAATAGACGACAACGGCCAGGCGACCGCCAGCGTTTCCGCTTCCGACGACTTGTTTGGCCGCGAGTACAACGAGGCACTGGTACACCAGCTGGTGACCGCATATCAGGCCAACGCCCGTTCTGCCAACAGCAAACAGAAGGGCCGTAGCGAAATCGCCAAAAGCACACGCAAGCCATGGGCGCAGAAAGGCACGGGGCGTGCCCGTTCCGGTATGGCATCCAGCCCGCTTTGGCGTGGAGGCGGCAAGATTTTTCCGAACAGCCCAGACCAGAACTATACCCAGAAGATTAACCGCAAAATGTATCGCGCCGGCTTGGCTTCTATCTTTTCGCAGCTGGTGCGCGAAAACCGCCTGACCGTAGTGGAAAGCCTGACGCTTGCTGCACCCAAAACCAAATTGCTGGCACAGCGGATGAAGGGGTTAGGTTTGCACGATGATCGTGTGCTGATTATCACCGATAGCATGGATGAGAATCTTTATCTGTCTTCGCGCAACTTGCCGAATCTGCTTGTACTTGAGGCGCATCAGACGGATCCGGTGAGTCTGGTGAGGTTCCAAAAGGTGCTGGTAACGCGTAGCGCGATGGCTCTAATCGAGGAGATGCTGGCATGAGCGAGAACAAATACAGCCAGGAACGCTTGATGAATATCTTGCTCGCCCCGCAAGTTTCCGAAAAAGCGACATATGTTGCCGAAAAGCACGAGCAAGTAATTTTTCGTGTGGCATCCGATGCGACCAAGCCGGAAATCAAGGCGGCGGTAGAGATGATGTTCAAGGTGAGCGTCGCAAGCGTACAAGTTGCGGTTGTGAAAGGAAAGAAGAAGCGTTTTAGCAGGTTTATGGGGCGGCGCAAGGATTGGAAGAAGGCATTTGTTTGCCTCGCGCCGGGACAGGAAATCAATTTTGCCGCAGGCGAGCAAGGGTAACATTATGGCACTGGTCAAACTTAAACCAACTTCCCCCGGACGGCGCGCCGTGGTGCGCGTGGTCAACCCCGACCTGCATAAGGGCAAGCCGCATGCCGCGCTGGTGGAAAAGAAAAATAGAACCGCTGGTCGCAACCACAACGGCCATATTACGGTTCGCCATATGGGTGGTGGACACAAGAAGAATTACCGCGTGGTGGATTTCAAGCGCGACAAGGATAGCATTCCCGCTACCGTCGAGCGCTTGGAATACGATCCGAACCGCACCGCGCACCTTGCTTTGCTGTGCTACGCCGACGGTGAGCGCCGCTACATCATTGCACCGAAGGGTGTTGCGGTGGGAGCGCAGCTGGTGAGTGGGCCGGAAGCGCCGATCAAGATGGGCAATGCGCTGCCGTTGCGCAACATCCCGGTGGGTTCGACTATCCATTGTGTCGAGATGTTGCCGGGCAAGGGAGCGCAATTGGCGCGTTCAGCCGGTGCTGCTGTGCAGCTGCTGGCGCGCGAAGGTGATTACGCCCAGCTCCGTCTGCGCTCCGGCGAAATTCGTAAAGTGCATGTGAACTGTCGCGCGACTATAGGTGAAACCGGTAATGGCGAACACTCTCTGCGCTCTATCGGGAAGGCTGGCGCAACGCGGTGGCGCGGTATTCGCCCGACCGTACGCGGTGTGGCGATGAACCCGGTTGATCACCCGCACGGCGGGGGCGAGGGCAAGACTGCGGCGGGCCGTAACCCTGTTAGTCCGTGGGGTGTGCCTGCCAAAGGCTTCCGTACACGCCGCAATAAACGCACGAGCGGAATGATTGTTCGCCGCCGTTTCCAGAATTAGTAAGGTAGAGAAATATGGCACGTTCAATCAAAAAAGGCCCATTTGTTGACAACCACTTGATGAAGAAAGTGGAGACTGCTCGCGCCACCAGCGACAAGCGGCCGGTCAAAACCTGGTCGCGCCGCTCGACAGTTCTGCCGGAATTCGTCGGCCTGACCATAGCGATACACAACGGCAAGCAGCACATCCCGGTGTATATCTCGGAAAATATGGTGGGGCACAAGCTCGGCGAGTTCTCGTTGACCCGCACATTCAAGGGGCATGCTGCCGACAAAAAAGCGGTAGTTAAGAAATAAGGAGGCATGATGAGCACAACCGCAATAATTAGAGGCGTTCGACTGTCAGCCCAGAAAGGCAGGCTGGTGGCGGATCAGATTCGCGGCTTGCCGGTTGGCAGCGCGTTGAACATCCTGGCATTTAGCCCGAAGAAGGGCGCAGTGCTAATCAGGAAAGGGCTGGAATCCGCTATTGCCAACGCCGAGCATAACGATGCAGCAGACATTGATGAGCTGAAAGTCACCACGATATACGTGGACAAAGGTGCCTCTCTGAAGCGCTCCATGGCGCGTGCCAAAGGCCGCAACTGCAGAATCGAGAAGCAGACCTGCCACATTACGATAGTTGTTGGAAGCTGAGGGTAAACATATATGGGACAGAAAATTCATCCAATCGGCTTCCGGTTGAGCGTACAGAAAAACTGGACTTCCAAGTGGTTCGCCAACAGCAAGAATTTCGCTGGCATGTTGCTCAGGGATATCGAGGTGCGGGATTATCTCAAGAAGAAACTGGCCAATGCGGGCGTCTCGAAAATAATCATAGAGCGCCCGGCTAAAAACGCCAAGATCACCATTTACACCGCCCGCCCCGGTGTGGTGATCGGCAAGAAAGGCGAGGATATCGAGGCCTTGCGTTCCGAATTGAGGAAACGCATGCAATTGCCCGATGTGGCGCTGAATATCGAAGAAGTGCGCAAGCCGGAAGTGGACGCGCAGTTGATAGCGGAAAGCATCACCTCGCAACTCGAAAAGCGCATCATGTTCCGTCGCGCTATGAAACGCGCCATGCAAAACGCCATGCGCCTGGGTGCGCAGGGCATCAAGATCATGAGCGCGGGGCGTTTGAACGGTATCGAGATTGCGCGCACCGAGTGGTATCGCGAAGGGCGCGTCCCGCTGCATACGCTGCGCGCCAACATTGATTATGGCTTCTCGGAGGCTAAAACTACGTACGGCATCATCGGCGTTAAGGTCTGGGTATACAAGGGCGACCAAACAAACGCCGAGGAAGCGGCTGCACCGGCAGCGCTTGAGCCGGAAAAGAAAATAAGGAAGTCGGGGGCAAAACATGCTACAGCCAGCTAAAAGAAAATACCGCAAAGAGCAAAAGGGCCGGAATACCGGCATTGCGACGCGCGGGAATTCGGTAAGTTTCGGTGAGTTTGGCCTTAAGGCGGTCGGGCGCGGTCGTTTGACGGCGCGCCAGATAGAGGCTGCGCGCCGTGCCATGACTCGCCACATCAAACGCGGTGGCCGTATCTGGATACGCATATTCCCGGACAAGCCAATCTCGAAAAAACCCGCCGAGGTGCGCATGGGCAATGGTAAGGGCAACCCGGAATATTATGTGGCAGAAATTCAGCCGGGCAAGATGCTATATGAAATGGATGGCGTAGATGAGGTATTGGCGCGCGAAGCGTTTCGCCTGGCTTCTGCCAAGCTGCCAATCTCCACCACATTTGTGATCAGACAGGTAGGGGCATAAGTGACATGAAAGCGAGCGAACTGAGAACGAAAACCGTAGCGGAGTTGCAAGATGAGTTGCTGTCCCTGGTCAAGGCATTGTTCGGCATGCGTATGCAGCTGGCAACGCAACAGTTGAGCAACCACAGCCAACTGTCCAAAGTGCGCCGCGATATTGCCCGCGTGAAAACCGTAATGAAAGAGAAGGGTGCGCAGCGATGAGTGCAACGAGCTTGAAACGCACGCTGACCGGAACCGTGGTCAGCGACAAGATGGACAAGACCGTAACCGTGCTGGTCGAGAGGAAAATCAAGGACCCGGTAGTGGGCAAGGTGATGCGCGTATCAAAGAAATATCATGCGCACGATGAAAAGAACGAGTACCGCCAGGGTGATGTGGTTGCTATTGAGGAGTGCCGACCGATTGCCAAGACCAAGAGCTGGCGGGTAGTCGAGCTGATCGAAAAAGCGGAAGCGGTTTAGCAACTGACTGACGACCAGTAATCTAGAAATATATTTGGTTCTGCCGCTGTATTTTCTCCTTGCGTTAATCGCCAAGGTCGAATAAAATTCGCGGCTTCGTTTTGCACCGCCTAATGCGGCGGCCCAACCCGAACGGGTTCCAAAACTGGCCGCTACGTGCGGATAAAGTTGGAGATTGACAATGATACAAATGCAATCAGTTTTGAATGTCGCCGACAATACTGGCGCACGCTCTGTCATGTGCATCAAGGTGCTGGGCGGTTCTAAGCGCCGTTATGCGGCCATCGGCGACGTTATCAAGGTGAGCATCAAGGATGCCGCCCCGCGATCGCGCGTTAAAAAAGGTGAAGTATACAGCGCGGTGGTGGTGCGTACCGCACGGGGTGTGCGCCGTTCCGACGGTTCGCTGGTCAAGTTTGACGGCAACGCTGCGGTGCTGTTGAACAACAAACTTGAGCCGATTGGCACCCGCATTTTTGGCCCGGTGACGCGCGAGTTGCGCACCGAACGCTTTATGAAAATCGTGTCGTTGGCCCCTGAAGTGCTGTAAAGCAACCGAGGAAGACTCATGCGCAAGATCAAGAAAAACGATGACGTCATCGTCATTGCCGGTAAGGATAAGGGCAATCGCGGCAGCGTGCTGCGTGTGCTGGAAGACCGTGTGCTGGTGAGCGGCATCAACAAGGTCAAGAAGCACACGAAGCCGAACCCGGTAAAGGGTGAGGCGGGCGGTATCGTGGAGCAGGAAATGCCCATTCACATTTCAAATGTTGCCATTTATAACGCGATCACGAAGAAAGCGGATCGTGTGGGAATCAAGATGCTGGAAGACGGGCGCAAGGTGCGCATTTTTAAATCCAGCGGTGAAGCGATTGACGCTTAAGGAGCAAAAGCATGGCTCGTCTGTTTGATTATTACAAGGACAAGGTGGCGCCGGAGTTGGTGAAGAAGTTCGGCTACAAGTCCGTGATGGAAGTGCCGCGCATCGAGAAGATCACCCTGAACATGGGGGTGGGCGAAGCGGTGGCGGATAAGAAGGTGATGGAGCATGCCGTTGGCGATATGCAGAAAATCGCTGGACAGAAACCTGTTGTAACCAAATCCAAAAAATCCATCGCGGGCTTCAAAATCCGTGAAAACTATCCGGTCGGTTGCAAGGTCACATTGCGTCGCGCGCATATGTACGAGTTTCTGGATCGCCTGGTGACGGTTGCCATACCCCGTATCCGCGATTTTCGCGGATTGTCCGGCAGAGCCTTTGATGGTCGTGGCAACTACAACATGGGCATCCGGGAGCAGATCATTTTTCCGGAAATCGAGTACGACAAGATTGATGCGTTGCGCGGCATGAACATCACCATCACTACCACCGCGAAGACCGATGCGGAAGCGCGTGCGCTGCTGCTGGCATTCAAGTTTCCACTGAAGGGTTGAGGGAAAAATGGCCAAGAAATCTATCATCAACCGCGACCTGAAGCGCCGCGCTACAGTGAAAAAATTTGCATCCAAGCGTGCGGCGCTGCTGGCGATTATCACCAATATCAAATTGGGCGAGGAAGATCGTCACGCCGCGCGCCTGAAATTGCAAGCGTTGCCGCGCGATGCCAGCCCGGTGCGCCTGCGCAACCGTTGTGCGCTGACCGGTCGCCCGCGCGGCGTATTCAGCAAGTTTGGACTGGGCCGCTCGAAATTGCGCGATATTGCGATGCGCGGCGAGATCCCGGGTGTTATTAAGGCAAGCTGGTAAGGGCAAATTGACTTTTAGAGGTGTCCAAGTATGAGCATGAGTGATCCTATCTCCGACATGCTGACGCGCATTCGCAATGCGCAGATGGCGGAAAAAACAACCGTCGTGATGCCTTCTTCCAAACTCAAGGTGGCAATCGCCAAGGTGTTGCAGGATGAGGGTTATGTTGAAGGTTTTAACGTTTCCAGCAACAGCGGCAAGCCGGTGCTGGAAATCGGCCTGAAATATTATGCCGGGCGTCCGGTGATCGAAAAAATCCAGCGCGTAAGCCGACCGGGCTTGCGTGTTTACAAGGGGCGTGATGACATCCCCAGCGTGATGAACGGTTTGGGTATTGCCATCGTATCCACCTCCAAAGGGCTGATGACCGACCGTAAGGCGCGCGCCAGCGGGTTCGGGGGCGAAGTATTGTGCATCGTCGCGTAACGGGGTAAACATGTCCAGAATCGCTAAAAATCCTATCGTGGTGCCTGCCGGAGTTGAAGTGACGCTGGCCGCCAACGAGATTACCGTAAAGGGGCCGCTGGGCACCCTGAAGCAGGCCTTGAGCAGTGATGTGTCCGTGCATCGTGACGGCGCTCAATTGCAGTGCAAGGCCGCTAACGACTCCATGCAGGCAAACGCGATGTCCGGCACCGTCCGGGCGCTGATCGCCAACATGGTGGCGGGGGTGAGCAAAGGCTACGAGCGCAAACTGACTCTGGTGGGAGTGGGGTATCGTGCACAGGCTGCCGGTGACACCCTTAACCTCACCCTTGGCTTTTCACACCCCGTGGCCTACAAGATGCCTGCTGGGGTTGCAGTGGCGACCCCGACCCAGACTGATATTGTGCTGAAAAGTGCTAGCAAGCAGCAGGTCGGGCAGGTTGCCGCCGAGATTCGTGCGTTCCGTGCGCCCGAGCCCTATAAAGGGAAGGGAGTACGCTACGCCGACGAGGTGGTCATCCTGAAAGAAACCAAGAAGAAATAGTTGAGGAAACCATGGTTAACAAGATCGAGGCGCGCCAGCGCAGAGCACGCAAAACCCGTGCTCGTATAGTCGAGCAGAAGGTGGATCGTTTGGCGGTTCACCGCACCAATCTGCATATTTATGCGCAGGTGATTTCCGCCTGTGGCAGCAAGGTTCTTGCAAGCGCTTCCAGCCTGGAGGCGGATCTTCGCAAGGAGCTGGCCAATGGCGGCAATACCAAGGCGGCAGCTTTAGTGGGCAAACGTATCGCCGAGAAAGCCAAAAGCGCAGGTATCGAGTCGGTAGCTTTTGACCGTGCCGGCTACAAATATCATGGTCGTGTCAAGGCGCTGGCAGAAGCCGCGCGCGAGTACGGCTTGAAGTTTTAACCGGGGGTAAATGATGGCGAAGGCGCAAGGAAAAGTTCAGCAACCCGAAGATCGCGGTGATGGTCTTATCGAGAAGATGATCTCGATTAACCGTGTGACCAAAGTCGTAAAGGGCGGTCGCATCATGGGTTTTGCCGCACTGACCGTGGTGGGCGACGGCGATGGACGGATCGGCATGGGTAAAGGCAAGTCCAAGGAGGTGCCGGTGGCGGTGCAGAAGTCCATGGATGAAGCGCGTCGCAAGATGATCAAGGTGAGCCTCAAGAACGGCACCCTGCACCACACAGTCATTGGGCGACATGGCGCGGCCAAGGTGTACATGCAGCCGGCGTCTGAAGGTACTGGAATTATTGCGGGCGGCGCAATGCGCGCCGTATTTGAGGCGGTGGGCGTGCACAACATCCTGGCGAAGTGTATCGGGTCCAGTAACCCTTATAACGTGGTGCGGGCAACCCTGAACGGTTTGCAGGCGCTGAATTCTCCATCTGAAATTGCAGCCAAGCGCGGCAAGAGCATAGAAGAAATTCAGGGGTAATCATGGCGCAGAGCAAAAAAATCAAGGTAACCCAAATCAAGAGCACGATCGGCACCAAGGAATCGCATCGCGCGTGCATACGCGGATTGGGTTTGCGCCGTATGAACCAGACTGTAGAGGTGGAAGACACCCCGGCGGTGCGCGGTATGATTAACAAGGTGTATTACCTGGTCAAGTGGGAGGCGTAAGTGCAGCTCAATCAAATTAAACCTGCTTCAGGTTCCAAGCATGCAAAGCGCCGCGTCGGTCGCGGCATCGGCTGCGGCTTGGGCAAAACCTGCGGTCGCGGCCACAACGGCCAGAAGTCCCGCTCCGGCGGCTTTCACAAGGTCGGTTTCGAGGGCGGGCAAATGCCGTTGCAGCGCCGGTTGCCGAAGCGCGGTTTCGTTTCACTGACGCGCAACGACAGCGCCCAGGTGCGCCTGTCCGATTTGGAGAAAATGCCCGTGGACGAGATTGATTTGCTGGCGCTGAAACAGGCCGGTGTGGTACCTGCTGCGGCGTTGACAGCCAAGGTGATGAAGTCCGGCGAAATCAAACGGGCGGTCAAGCTGCGCGGCCTGCGGCTGACCAAAGGTGCGCGCGCTGCTGTGGAAGCAGCCGGCGGCAGCATCGCGGAGTAAGGCCAGCTTGGGCGTTGCGGACAACAAGGTTGCGAGCAAGGGCAAATACGGTGATTTGAGCCGTCGGCTCTGGTTCCTGTTGGGCGCGTTAGTGGTATATCGCATCGGGGCGCATATTCCGGTGCCGGGCATAGATGCAGGGGTGCTTGCCGATCTGTTCAAGTCGCAGAAAGGTGGAATTCTTGGCATGTTCAACATGTTCTCCGGTGGCGCCTTATCGCGCTTTACGATTTTCGCGCTGGGGATCATGCCGTACATCTCTGCTTCGATCATCATGCAGCTCGCAACTATCGCGGTGCCGCATCTCGAACAGTTGAAAAAGGAAGGCGAAGCCGGGCGGCGCAAGATTACTCAATACACCCGCTATGGCACCTTGGTGCTGGCGTTGTTTCAGGCGTTTGGAATTTCGGCGGCGCTGCAGGCGCAGCCTGGCCTGGTGCCAAACCCGGGGCCGATGTTCCAGTTGACTTCAGTCATTACGCTGGTTACCGGTACGCTGTTCCTGATGTGGTTGGGCGAGCAGATTACAGAACGCGGCTTGGGCAATGGTATTTCGCTGATTATTTTTGCCGGTATTGCGGCAGGATTGCCCAGCGCAATAGGAAGCACGCTGGAATTGACTCGCACTGGTGCCTTTTCTATTCCGCTGGTGCTGTTCCTGTTTTTTGGGGCGATTGCGGTGACGGCTTTGGTGGTATTTGTCGAGCGGGGCCAGCGAAAAATACTGGTGAACTACGCCAAGCGGCAAGTAGGCAACAAGGTGTACGGCGGGCAAAGTTCCCACCTTCCGCTGAAGTTGAATATGTCGGGCGTGATCCCGCCGATTTTTGCATCCAGCATTATTTTGTTCCCGGCGACGCTGGCGGGCTGGTTTGGTAGCGGGGCGGGAATGAATTGGTTGAGGGATATCAGCGATAAACTGTCTCCCGGCCAGCCGATTTACGTGTTGTTATATGCGGCGGCGATTATCTTCTTCTGTTTTTTTTATACGGCGCTGGTGTTTAGCCCGAAAGACACGGCTGACAACCTGAAGAAGAGCGGTGCGTTCCTGCCGGGAATTCGCCCGGGAGAACAGACTGCACGCTATGTCGAGAAAGTCATGCTGCGGCTGACGCTGGTCGGTGCGGTGTACGTGACGCTGGTGTGTTTGGTGCCGGAATTTCTGGTGGTTAAGTGGAATGTGCCTTTTTATTTCGGGGGCACATCGCTACTGATCATCGTGGTGGTAACGATGGACTTTATGGCTCAAGTGCAATCCTACATGATGTCGCACCAGTACGAGAGCTTGTTGAAGAAGGCCAATTTTAAAGGTGGGTTTGCTCGCATTCTCCCAGGGGATAAGGTGACGGTCGAGATGACGCCATACGACTTGACCAAAGGGCGTATCGTGTTTCGCGCCAAGTAATTCTTGATGCATTTTGATGTTTGAAATGTAAGTGGAAGCAGGGCGGTTTGGAACGAGTGGAGAATGCAAATGAAAGTACAGGCGTCAGTAAAAAAGGTATGTCGCAACTGCAAGGTGGTACGGCGCAAGGGGATCGTCCGCGTGATTTGCAGCAGCGACCCGCGCCACAAGCAACGCCAGGGTTGATTGAACCGGCTTTGCAACTGGTGGTATAATTCTCAATTTTTTAACGATGGGGTAGCCGGATGGCCCGTATTGCAGGGGTAAACATTCCCAATCACCAACACGCCGTCATCGCCTTGACTGCGATTTATGGCGTTGGTCTTACGCGTTCGCGCGGCATTTGCGCCGCTGCTGGAATCAACGCTTCCACGAAAATAAAAGAACTCACCGACGCCGAGATGGACAGGCTGCGCGATGAGGTCGGCAAGTTTACCGTGGAAGGTGACCTGCGGCGCGAGATTTCAATGAACATCAAGCGGCTGATGGATCTGGGCTGCTATCGCGGCCTGCGCCACCGTCGCGGCTTGCCGGTGCGCGGCCAGCGCACCCGCACCAACGCGCGCACCCGCAAGGGGCCGCGCAAGGCAATCGCCGGGGCGAAAAAGTAATTCTTACCGAGGAATAGAGACATGGCCAAAGCCAGCAGTGCGCGAGTGCGCAAAAAAGTCAAGAAGAGCGTAGCCGAAGGCATAGCTCACGTGCATGCTTCTTTTAACAACACCATCGTGACGATCACCGATCGCCAGGGCAATACCTTGGCGTGGTCTACCAGCGGCAGCAACGGTTTCAAGGGGTCGCGCAAGAGCACGCCGTTCGCGGCGCAGATTGCGTCCGAGCAGGTTGGCAAAGCGGCGCAGGAATGTGGCGTGAAAAATCTCGAAGTCCGGATAAAGGGACCCGGCCCGGGCCGCGAGTCGGCAGTGCGCGCGCTGAACGCAGCGGGTTTCAAGATCACCAGCATTTCCGATATTACGCCCGTGCCGCATAACGGTTGTCGTCCGCCCAAGAAGCGCCGTATCTAATTTTAGTTAGGAGAGTACCTTGGCAAGAAATCTTGACCCCAAGTGTCGTCAATGCCGCCGCGAAGGCGAAAAGCTGTTTTTGAAGGGCGAGAAGTGCTTTACCGACAAGTGCGCGGTGGAGCGTCGCGCCTACCCGCCCGGCCAGCACGGGCAAAAGAAAAACCAGCGCCTGTCCGATTACGGCGGGCAGTTGCGCGAGAAGCAGAAATTACGCCGCGTCTACGGCCTGCTGGAAAAACCGTTCCGCCGTATTTACCGCTCTGCGGAAATCCAGCGCGGCATCACCGGCGAAAACCTGTTGCAGTTGCTGGAGTCGCGCCTCGACAACGTGTCTTACCGCATGGGTTTTGGCGCATCGCGTTCGGAAGCGCGCCAGACGGTGCGTCACAACGGCATCATGGTGAACGGCAAGCGCGTCAATATCCCCTCTTACCAGGTTCGCCCGGGAGACGTGATCGAGGTTGCTGACAGGAACAGGGCGCATTTGCGGATCAAGGCCGCAGTGCAGGCTGCCGAGCAGCGCGGCTTTCCGGAGTGGATCGAGGTTGACGCCAAGGCGATGAAGGGCACGTACAAGGCCAAGCCACAGCGCTCCGAGCTGCCCGCGACGATCAACGAGCATCTCGTGGTCGAGCTCTATTCCAAGTAATCCACGCGGAGGCGGATATGCAAAAAAACGATTTTCTGAAACCTCGCATCATTGACGTACAAAGGATTTCCAGCACCCAGGCCAAGGTGGTGATGGAGCCGTTCGAGCGCGGCTACGGACACACGTTGGGCAACGCCATGCGCCGCATTCTGCTTTCCTCCATGCAGGGCTTTGCGCCAACCGAGGTGAAAATTGCTGGCGTGTTGCACGAATACTCGTCCATTGACGGCGTTCAGGAAGATGTCGTGGAAATTCTGCTTAACCTGAAGGGGTTGGTGCTCAAACTGCACAACGCCAGCGAGGCCGTTCTGACCTTGAAGAAGGAAGGGGCGGGTGTAGTCACGGCGGGCGATATCGTTATAGATGCGGACACCGAGGTGATCAATCCGAGCCACGTCATCGCCCACCTGACTGCGGGTGGCAAGCTGGACATGGAAATCAAGATCGAGCGCGGACGCGGTTACGTTTCCGCCATTTCGCGCCAGATCTACGGTGAAACCCGCCCGGTTGGACATATCGTTCTGGATGCTTCGTTCAGCCCGGTGCATCGCGTCAGCTATGCCGTAGAAAGCGCGCGCGTGGAGCAGCGCACCGACCTTGACAAGCTGATCATGGACATCGAAACCAACGGTGCCATTGACCCTGAGGAGGCGATTCGCCATGCGGCGCGCATTCTGGTCGAACAATTCTCGGTGTTTGCTGCGCTGGAAGGCACGCCAGCTCCGGTCGAGAAGCCGCAAGCGCCCAAGGTTGACCCGATGCTGCTGCGCCCGGTTGATGATCTTGAGCTTACTCCGCGTTCGTCCAATTGCCTCAAAGCGCAAAGCATCCATTACATCGGCGACCTGATCCAGTACACCGAAAACGATCTGTTGCGCACCCCCAATCTGGGCCGAAAATCGCTGAACGAAATCAAGCAGGTGCTGGCCGAGCATGGTTTGTCGCTGGGTATGAAGCTGGAGAACTGGCCAGCAGCAGTCGAGAAATAAGCAGCAAGAAAGGATAATCATGCGTCACCGTTTAGCACTCAGAAAACTTAACCGCACCAGCAGCCATCGCTTGGCCATGCTGCGCAATATGACGGTTTCCCTGTTGCGCCACGAAGTCATCAAAACAACTCTGCCAAAAGCAAAAGAATTGCGCCGCGTGGCAGAGCCGATCCTGACTTTGGGCAAGACTCCCAGCCTGGCTAACCGCCGCTTGGCGTTTTCGCGCTTGCGTGACCGCGAAATGGTGGTCAAGCTTTTCGATGAGCTAGGTCCGCGCTACGCTGCCCGCAACGGCGGTTACTCGCGCATCCTCAAGTTTGGTTTTCGCAAAGGCGACAATGCGCCGATGGCGCTGGTTGAGCTGCTGGATCGTCCGGCCGAGGCTCAGCCGGTTGAGGTCGCCGACGAATAAGCCTGGTTTGTCGGGTTTGGCGCGCCGGGGCGTCGCCCCAAATGAGTTGGCCTGAATACTGGCCATACCGTCTGTTTGGCTCATCGGCTGTATCCTATCCGCAACATTGACCGGTAATATTGCGTGCTGCCGCACCCGGCAATCCGAGGGACATGGAAAAACTGACGTACGATCAAATAGAGTTCGGCCTGACAAATGAAGATGTCAGCACCAGAAAAGAATTTGCCGAATGCAGGGACTACCAGCCCACTCCAGAGCAGATCGAGCGCGGCCTGACTGACGCGAGCAGCGAGGTCAGAGCAAGGTTTGCCGACCGCAAGGATTACATACCGACAGCCGCGCAGATAGAACGCGGCCTGACCGATACGGAAGTCAACGTCAGGTACACCTTTGCGGAACGCGAAGACTACACCCCCACCCACGAGCAAATGGAGCGCGGATTAAAGGATCCGCACCGTTTTGTCAGGCTGCTGTTTGCCCAGCGCAAGGACAGCATGCATTAACTGTCGGTCTGTTGCGGCTCCGCCGAGCGGCCCGGTCATTCCTCCGTACCCAGCAGCGCAGCAACAAAATCCTCGGCCACAAACGGGCGCAAATCGTCCAGCCCTTCGCCTACCCCGATAAAACGCACCGGAATCGGGTGCGCCTTGGCGATGGCAGCGATCACGCCTCCCTTTGCTGTGCCGTCCAGCTTGGTGAGAACCAGCCCGGTGACACCCAGCGCGTCGCCGAACGCCTTGACTTGAGAGAGCGCGTTCTGCCCGGTGTTGGCATCCAGCACCAGCAGCACTTCATGCGGCGCAACCGGCAGCGCTTTGGAAATGACGCGCTTGACCTTTTTGATTTCCTCCATCAGGTGCGTCTGCGTGGTTAACCGCCCTGCGGTATCCGCCAGCACCACGTCTATCCTGCGCGCCACTGCCGCCTGCACCGCATCAAAAATCACCGCAGCGGGGTCGCCCCCCTGCTGGGAGATGACGGTGACATTGTTGCGCGCCCCCCACTCCATCAACTGCTCGCGCGCGGCGGCGCGAAAAGTATCGCCCGCAGCCAGCAGCACCGATTTGCCTTGCCCCTGAAAATATTTGGTCAGCTTGCCGATGGAGGTGGTTTTCCCGGCACCGTTGACACCGGCCAGCATGATAACGAATGGTTGATGCGCGCCGGTTTCCAGCGGTTTAGCCAGAGGGGCAAGCAGCTTGAACAGGCATTCCGCCAGCGCTTCTTTGAGCTGGCCCGCCTCGGTGAGATGCCGCGTTTTAACAAGATGGCGCAGCTCGGCGAGCAGGGAGCGGGTGGCATCCATGCCGACATCGCTGGTGATGAGGATGGTTTCCAGCTCTTCGTACAGATCTTCGTCTATCCTGCCGCCGCGCCCGAACAGATCGGCCAACTGGTTGCCGGTGCGCGCCAGCCCGTTTTTCAGCTTGTCGAGCCAGCTTGTTTTTTCGGGCGTGCGCTGCTCGGGGGCGGTTTTTTTCAGGAAAGCGAACATGGTTTGCAGTTGTTCGGGGAGTGGCGGAAAGGTAACAAAATAGCGCATAATGCGCACTTGGTGCGGCGGGTTTCCCGCCGCTGCTATTTTATGCTGATCGGGCTGGTTCGGGCTATAACTATGCGTGCAAAGTTACCGGGTTTTCTGCTGTTTCTGTTGCTGTTGTCCGCCTTCTCGGTTCGCGCGGAGGTGTTCGAAAAAACATTGAGCAACGGCCTCAAGGTCGTCGTCAAGGAAGATCACCGCGCGCCGGTGGTGGTGCAGCAGGTCTGGTACCGCGCGGGCAGCATGGATGAACCCAGCGGTGCCACCGGCATCGCCCACGTGCTGGAACATATGATGTTCAAGGGCACCAGGAGCGTGCCCAAGGGGGAGTTTTCCAAGCGCATCGCGGCTGCGGGCGGGCGCGAGAACGCCTTCACCAGCTCCGATTACACCGCCTATTTTCAGCAGTTGCACAAGTCCAAACTGCCGCTGGCCATGAAGCTGGAATCAGATCGTATGCGCAACCTGCTGCTGTCCGAGGTCGAGTTCGGCAAAGAGGTCAAGGTGGTCATGGAGGAACGACGCACGCGCACCGACGATGAGCCGCGCGCTTTGCTGTACGAAAAACTGATGGCTACCGCCTATCAGGAACACCCTTACCGGCACCCGGTTATCGGCTGGATGAACGATTTGCAGTCGGCGGGCGTCGGCGATGCGAGAGAATGGTACCGGCGCTGGTATGCGCCCAATAACGCGACGCTGGTGGTGGCGGGCGACGTCAAGGCGGCAGAAGTGTTCGCGCTGGCGCAGCATTATTACGGTGTCATTCCGGCGCGCGCGTTGCCCGTTCGGAAAAACACCGAGGAGCCGCAGCAGGTCGGCACCAAGCGCCTGGTGGTCAAGGCGCCAGCCAAGCTGCCTTATCTGGTGATGGCCTACCACGCGCCGGTGCTGCGCGATCCGGCGCAGGATTGGCGCCCTTACGCGCTGGAAGTGCTGGCGGGCGTGCTGGACGGGAACGAGTCGGCGCGCCTGAACAAGGCGCTGGTGCGCGAGCAGCAACTCGCCAGCAGCACCGGTGCCGGCTACGATTCCAGCGCGCGTGGGCCGGGCATGTTCATGCTGGAGGGAACGCCCAGCGAAGGGAAAACCGTGGCCGAACTGGAGGCGGGCCTGCGCGAGCAAATTGCCCGGCTGGCGCGCGACGGGGTGAGCGAGGAAGAGTTGCGGCGCGTCAAGGCGCAAGTGACTGCCAGCGAGGTTTACAAGCGCGATTCGCTGTTCTACCAGGCGATGCAGATCGGGCAGACCGAAAGCATCGGCCTATCCCACAAAGACATCCCGCTGATGCTGCAAAAACTTCGGGCGGTCACCGCGCAACAGGTGCAGGAAGTGGCTGGCGAGTTTCTCAAAGACGACAGCCTGACGGTGGCTACGCTCGACCCCTTGCCACTATCCGGCGAGAGCAAGCGCGTGAAGGGAGCGGGCCACCATGCGCATTAAAAATTTATTGGGCAACCTGAAATGGTTTTTGGCGGTCGCATTCCTCGGCGCTGCTTCTGCGGCACTCGCCACCCCAAAAATCCAGCACTGGCAGGCACCGAGCGGCGCGCGTGTGTATTTCGTGGAAAACCGCGACTTGCCGATGCTGGACGTGGCGGTGGATTTCGCGGCGGGCAGCAGCTTCGATCCGGCTGAAAAATCCGGGGTTGCAGGGTTGACGCAAGGCTTGCTCGATCTCGGCGCGGAAGGCATGAGCGAAGATGACATCGCGCGCGGCATGGCTGACATCGGCGCGCAATTGGGCGGAAGGGTGGATGCGGATCGTGCCGGGTTGACCCTGCGCACTTTGAGCGGCGCGGCGGAGCGGGATCGGGCGCTGGAGATTCTGGCGCGCGTGTTGCAGCGACCGCTGTTTCCGGAAGCCGTGCTGGCACGCGAGAAGTCGCGCCTGATCGCCAACCTGAAGGAAGCGGAAACCAGGCCGGAAAGCATCGCCAGCAAAACCTTCGCCAAAGCGGTATTCGGCGATCACCCTTACGGGCAGACGCCGTCTGCGACCAGTGCTGAAAAAATTCAGCGCGACGATATCGAAGCGTTCTATCGCACCCATTATGCGGCCCGCGCTGCCGTGGTCTCCATCATGGGCGACGTGTCTCGCGCCGAAGCGGAGGTCATCGCGCAAAACCTGACCGCGCAATTGCCGCCGGGCGGCGAGTCTTTGCAGCTCCCGCCAGTGACCATGCGGATCGCGGCAAACGAGCAACGTATCACCCATCCGGCCACGCAGAGCCATATCATGATCGGCGCACCGGGCATGGCGCGCAACGACCCGGACTATTTCCCGCTCTATCTGGGTAACTATATTCTCGGCGGCGGTGGTTTCGTGTCGCGTCTGATGAACGAAGTCCGCGAAAAGCGGGGTATGGCTTACAGCGTCTACAGCTATTTTGTGCCCACCATGCAGCCGGGCATGTTCCAGGTCGGGCTGCAAACCAAGAAGGAACAGGCCGATGAAGCGTTGCAACTGGTACGCGCCATTTTGCGCGATTTTGCCGCCAAGGGGCCGACGGCCAAGGAGTTGGTCGCCGCAAAGCAGAATATTATTGGCGGCTTTCCGCTACGCATTGACAGCAATAAAAAGATAATCGAATATCTCGCCGTCATCGGGTTTTACGGGCTGCCTTTGACTTACCTCGACGATTTCACCGGCAGGGTGGAAAAGGTCACCGCCGCCCAGGTTCACGATGCGTTCAGGCGGCGCGTGAGCCCGGAAGCGATGGCAACGGTGATTGTCGGCGCTCCTGAAGGAAAAGCGGAACCGGTAAAATAAACAAGATACGCATCATCGGCGGCACCCACCGCAGCCGCCAGATCACTTTCCCGGATGCGGAAGGCTTGCGCCCCACGCCGGATCGTGTGCGCGAGACCTTGTTCAACTGGCTGGGGCAGGATCTGGCCGGCAAACGCTGCCTGGATTTATTTGCGGGCAGCGGCGCGCTGGGGTTCGAGGCGGCCTCGCGCGGCGCGGCCTCGGTGGTGATGGTGGAACATAACCGCGCAACGTTTTGCGCCTTGCGGGAAAATAGCAAAAAGCTGGGTTGTGCCAACGTGACGCTGTATTGCGAAGATGGGTTGGGGTTCGCGCGGCGGCAAGAAACCGGGCGCTACGATTTGATATTTGTTGATCCGCCATTTCGGGGCGGGATTTTGCCCGAAGTGCTGCCCTTGCTGGCCGCGAAGCTGGCGGAAGAAGGGCTAGTATACGTCGAGAGCGGCGAGGCGGTCGAGACCGGTGCGAACTGGCGGGTTGTAAAGAGCGCGAAGGCGGGCAAAGTGCATTACCATCTGCTGCAATATGGGGTAAAGACGCAACAATGATCAGAGTGGTTTATCCGGGCACCTTCGATCCGATCACGCGTGGCCACGAGGACGTGGTGCGCCGCGCCGCCGGGCTATTCGGCGAAATAGTGGTGGCGGTGGCAGCCAGCCGCACCGCCACCCTGTTCGGCCTAGAAGACCGGGTGGTCATGGCACGCGAGGTTTTTTCCGGTTTTACCAATGTCCGTGTGGAGGGTTTCGATGACTTGTTGATGAATTATGTGCGCGCACAGGATGCGCGCGTGGTGTTGCGCGGTCTGCGGGCGGTATCGGATTTCGAGTACGAATTCCAGATGGCCGGAATGAACCGTAGCCTGCACCCCGATGTTGAAACCGTGTTCTTGACCCCGGCGGAGCAATACACCTTCATTTCCGCCAGCATGGTGCGCGAAATTGCGCGATTCGGCGGGGACGTGAGCAAGTTTGTTTCACCCTTGGTGGCGGCGCGGCTGGCCGCGAAAAAATCAAAGGCTTGCACGTAAATACTATGTTGTCGCGTATTATTTGCGGGCAAGCCCAAGCTTGAAGTACCCGATCATTTACAGGAGAAAAACATGGCATTGATTATTACCGACGAATGCATCAACTGCGACGTGTGCGAGCCGGAGTGCCCGAAAAAGACCCCGCACACGCGGAAAGCAAAGAGCAGTTGCAGGCGAAATATGAAAAGTTGATGGCGGCAAAAGGCTAGCACTCGGTGTTTCCCGTGAATTATTGCTGAGATTAACCCGGCACCCCCGTGGTTCGGCCACGGGGGAATTCGGCTTGTGTCTCCCCGGTTCAAAATTCCGGAAGAAAGACTGGATCACCCCATGCGCGACGCGGTGGCGGGGCCGGGAGCCGCTTGTCGGCCTATCGGTCCGGGCAGCAGTTTCAGGCAAGATTGCTGCGTCAATATCTTGCTGACCCCCTTTGCAGGATTTCAAGGGTCCGCGCCTGTAATACGCCTGCGGCTTTATGCTCAAACTGGCCGACACATGTGCCGTCTGTGCGAAAGAGCGCCGGCAGTCAGAAAACAAGCCGCCCACCTTCAAGCAAATGATGCCGCTCGTCTGCGCCAGGCTGTTGCGCGCCGCCGCCGACAAGATAAATCTGTGACGGATCAGCTATCAGCGTCCCAACCCCGCAGTAAGCTGGCGCGGCGCAAAGCAAACCCACGGGAGAACGTATGCGAATTGCATTGATAGCACTCATGCTTGCCGGATGCTCGTCGCTGGAGCAGATCGTGCAGGAGGAGCCGGTCGAACAAGGTTCGGCGCAGAAGCAGACCTCCAGGAAGATCGCAGATGCCAAACGGCTCTGCACAAAAAGGTACGGCTATCTTCCCGGCTCCAGCGCGTTTGAGAAGTGCATGGAGGAAAATGCTCCCGGAATGAAAGCGGAGATAGACAAGGTCGTAGAAAAAGAAGAAATGATTGCCGCTGCCAAGGCCCAATGCGAAAAAGCCGGATATCCAAAAAATACCGACGCCTATTACGAGTGCATCAGCAATGCCATGGAAAATGCTTTAAGGGCAGTGACCACCCAGAAAAAGCAGCGGAGATAGACCCCGAAGGAGCAAACGCATAATGTGTTTGGCGCTACCGGCCCGCATCGTGGAACTGCGGGAAAACGAGCTGGGCGTGGTTGACCTTGGCGGGGTGCGCAAGGAAATCTCGCTGGCTCTGGTCGAAGAGGTGCGGGTGGGCGATTACGTCATCGTGCATGTGGGGTACGCCTTGAGCAAACTGGATACCGCAGAGGCGGAAGCGACCCTGCGCCTGTTTGCCGAGATGGAAGAACTGCGTGCAGACGCCGGAAGCGCGCCGTGAAATACGTGGACGAGTTCCGCGACGGCAAGCTGGCGCAGAACATCGCGCGCGCGATCGCGCGGGAAGCCGATACCGGTCGCAGCTACCGCTTCATGGAATTTTGTGGCGGGCATACGCACGCCATCTCGCGTTACGGCATCGCGGATTTCCTGCCTCACAACGTTCGCATGATCCACGGCCCCGGCTGTCCGGTTTGCGTGCTGCCAGTCGGGCGCATTGATCTCGCCATCAAGCTGGCACTGGAACAGAGCGCAATCTTGTGCAGCTACGGCGACCCTTTGCGCGTGCCGGCATCGGGCGGGCTTTCCCTGTTAAAAGCCAGGGCGCGCGGCGGCGATGTCCGCATGGTGTATTCCTCTACCGATGCGCTCGCCATCGCGCGGGCCAACCCCGGGCGGGAGACCGTGTTTTTTGCCATCGGTTTCGAGACCACCACGCCGCCGACCGCCATGTTGATCAAGCGGGCGCAAGCGGAGGGGATCAATAACCTCGGCGTGCTGTGCAACCACGTGCTGACGCCGCCCGCCATCACGCACATCCTGCAATCTCCGGAAGTGCGGGAATACGGCACCGTGCCGATAGACGGTTTCATCGGCCCCGCGCATGTGAGCGCGGTGATCGGCTCGCGCCCCTACGAGCATTTTGCGGAAGAGTACCGCAAGCCCGTTGTCATCTCCGGTTTCGAGCCGCTCGACGTGATGCAGAGCATCCTGATGCTGGTCCGCCAGATCAACGCGGGCCGCGCCGCAGTAGAAAATGAGTTTTTTCGCGTCGTGACGCGCGAGGGCAACCGCAAAGCGCAGGCGCTGATGGCGGAGTTGTTCGAGCTGCGGTGCAGCTTCGAGTGGCGCGGCCTGGGCGAAGTGCCCTATTCCGCCTTGAAGATACGGGGCGAATATGCCGCCTTCGATGCCGAACACCGCTACGATTTGCGCTATGTTGCTGCGCCCGATAACCGGGCCTGCGAGTGCGGCGCCATCCTGCGCGGCGTCAAAGAGCCTGCTGACTGCCAGCTTTTCGGCACGGTTTGCACGCCGGAAAACCCGGTGGGATCGTGCATGGTGTCCTCCGAGGGCGCCTGCGCCGCGCACTACACCTATGGGCGCTTCAGGCGCGCGGCTGTTTCCGCCATACCGTGACGCGCTATCCCAAAGAAACCCCCATGCAACCTTACGATCTGTCGCGGTGGTCGCACGACCACATATTCGATGAAGGCAACCGCGCAGCCGAACGCGGCACCCGCGCCGTGATGTGGATCACTGCCGCGATGATGGTGGTCGAGATCGTTGCGGGCTGGTGGTTTAACTCGATGGCCTTGCTGGCGGATGGCTGGCACATGAGTTCCCATGCCGTGGCCATCGGCTTGAGCGCCTTTGCCTACGCTGCCGCCAGGCGCCATGCGCAAGATGCGCGCTTCGCCTTCGGGACATGGAAGATAGAAGTGCTGGGTGGTTTTGCCAGCGCGATCTTCCTGCTGGGGGTTGCCGCCATGATGGTGTTCGGTTCAACCGAACGATTCTTCTCGCCTCAGCCCATCCATTATCTGGAGGCCATGATCGTTGCCACCGCTGGCCTGGTGGTCAATGTTGTCTGCGCCGCGATCCTCGGCAAGGCGCACGATCACCATCACGCCGAAGACGCGCACCATCACGGCCATGCCCATCATCACGACCTCAACCTGAAATCGGCGTACCTGCATGTCATCGCCGATGCGGCCACCTCTGTTCTTGCCATCGTCGCCCTAGCGGGTGGCTGGATATACGGCTGGTCCTGGCTGGATCCGCTCATGGGGATTGTCGGCGCC
>VIKH01000029.1 GCA_008080515.1 Gallionellaceae bacterium
GCTGAACAGGCTGGGTAGCTGGGTGCTGTTGAGAAGGGGGAAGCCGCCCGCGTGCAGCGTCAACGGGGCCAGCAACAGCAGGAGCATCAGCCAAAGGCAACGCAGACGAATCATGGACGGACTTCGGGATTGGAATATAGGGGGAGTTTAGCGGCCTTATGTGACGGGTTTGTTATGTGCGGAAGGTTTGTGCGATAGATTTTTTGTGGGGCGGATTGGTTGTCATATGCGCGTGTCAGGCTTCGCAGTTTTAGTGGGCGGGGGCGGACATGGTGTGGATGGTGTGGTGGTGGATCGCGGTCCGAATCAAGGCGTGGTTTAAGCGGAGGTTGCGACGCCCGCCCACAAGTCAGGGGCGCAGAAAGCTAGTGACTGCAACTCGTAAATCACAGCTCAAGCCGATGTGGGTCGTGCGCGAGATTATCCGTCTCAGAGCGTTAATGCCGAATGTAGGTTGTCGCAAGATCGCTGACGTTTTTAATCGGCGCCATGCCGCCAGCCGCAAAATAACGGTGGGCAAGACATTCGTTTCGGACACGTTGCGGCGGCATCGCTATGAGATCGAGGTGATGCGGCGCAAGCTCAAGCATCGCGTGCCCCCTGCCCTGCCGCGCAATTTTATCTGGGCGATGGATTTGACGGGCAAGGGAGATGCGGCGGGAAACATGCACATGATCTTCGGTCTCGTCGATCACGGCAGCCGGGCCTTGTTGAGCTTGGCGGCATTGCCGGACAAGTGTTCGTGGACGTTGCTCGGATACTTGTTTCTCTCCATCGGGAAGTACGGCAAGCCGCGCGCTGTCCGAACGGATAACGAGGCGTGTTTTACCAGCCGCTTGTTTCGCACGGTGCTGATGCTGGCAGGCATCCGCCATCAACGCAGTGATCCTGGCTGCCCGTGGCAGAACGGGCGCATCGAGCGGTTGTTTGGGACGTTGAAGCAGAAACTCGATCAGTGGGAAGTGGCGGGCTTTGAGGCGTTGAATGGCTCGCTGGGCGAGTTCCGGTTCTTCTACAACTTTGTGCGGCCTCATCAACATCTGAGCGGCAGGACGCCTGCCGAGGCGTGGGCAGGCGTGAATCCTTTCGGCGTAAAAATCAAAAGCGAATATTGGTTCGAGGCGTGGGACGGGTTGCTGCAAGGATATTATTTGCGGCGCTGAAGCGACGCGCAGAAGGAAATAATGGGCGGACAATCATACTGTCCGGGGCGGCGTTCGACCGATGATCTGCCAGCGGCAAAAATCGCCTCGGGTTGATGGTTCGACAATGGAAATGTGAAGGAGAAAAGTTGATTCGATGAAGGAGCGATGACAGGGAAATTACAAGGAGGTTAAAAACGGAAAAAATCCCGGGCGCAAAAATTCAAAAATGCTTGGCGGACAGGCGGACGGGACCCGAGCCGAGCCACCATCATTGCCGATGCGAGCAAAAAGACGACTTCGCTTCCCTCGCAACCGTTGAGGATGTTGATGCCGCCCCCGGCGGCTTTGAGACGGGTTCCGGAAGCCTGCACCGCGATTTCGGGCGTGATGAGGTTGATCAGCCAGGCGGCGGGCCTGACAGTCAGCACCTCGATGGCTATCTGTTCCAGGCCGGTATCGCGCGCACTGTTCCATCCAAACTGCATCGCAACAAAAAGACCCGCAAAGAGCATGACCCGTGTAATGCGGAAACCGCTTGCTTCTGGCACCATGATTTTGCCTTTATTTTCTCGGCTTATAAGGCCGCAGCATTCACCCGATCGCAGAAATTCTGAAAATGTTTCGCAACCCCCACGCCTTTCAGGATGGGCGGAAATTATTGCAGCAATATTTCCCTCGAAGCCCTCGAAGCAAACAGGTTCCGCCCATCCACGCCATTGTTGACATGCAGCCGGTGTTGGCCGCATCTGGGATGCCACCCTTGCCAGTAGGCCAAGGTGATGACAGCCCTATAACCCGAAGGTCATATTCAGTTTGATGGTTCGGTCGTCATAATCAAACTCCGGCTGGTTGGATCTGCGGCGTTCGTCCTGAATGCTGGCAGACAGGCTGATGGTGCGCGCGGGCTGGTAGCTGACGGAAAGACGGGCAGAGTTGACCGTGTCCTGCCGGATTGGCGCAAGCAATCCCGGAAACAGTTTCAACAGCGGATTGCCGAGAAAGTCCCGTTTCGAGTGTTGCAACTGCGCCGAAACATTCAGCTTGCCAGACGGGCTCCAGGTCGGCTCCAAGCTGACGCCCTTGCTACGGGTAAAGCTGGTGGTGAGATTATCGTAGCCGTTGATTTCGTTCCACGCGGTCAAGCCAAGCTGGCTCTTGCCGCTGGCGAGCCAGGTCAGCGCCCCGCGCAGGGTGGCGCCGCTGAAATCGCGCTCCGGAACCTGGTTGTGAGTCCTGCTCACCACGCCCGCCTGGCCGTTGACGCGAACATGGCCGCTATAGAGCCAATTGGCCGTTGCCAGCAACTGATCCTGGGTAAACCCGTTATCTACCGGCACACCGGAGAACGTCTCCAGGGCAGGATAGCTCTGCACTTGGCGGGTGCCCCGGATGCCGGCGGTATTTCCGCTTGAAGGAGTGAAGTCGGCGCCGACCGCGCAGCTCGTGGACTCGTTACCGTAAACCGGGTTGCCCGCAACGCTATAGGTGGCATGATTTAACGTGCCGCTCAAGTGCAAACCGGGCTGCACCTGCCATTTGCCGCCGACAAACTTGTTGTGTTGCGTGTTCAGGTTGTTGGCCAAGCTCTGCTGCTCGGAAAAACTGCCGAGAGAGGTATTTCTGCTGTAGCCGATCTCACCGCCCAAGCTGTTGCCCAACTGCCAGTTCCAGCGTGACTGCAAGTTTGTGCCCCGATAGTTCAGCGAAGTAAAGCGGGAAAACCTGGACTCGCTGACCGCCGCATCCAGCAGCACCTCTTGCCTGCCCTGTTTCCAGTCCACCTTCATCCCCAGCGTGCCTTGCTTGATGGTATCGGCGGAAGGCTGCCCCAAGGAACCGGCAGAGCGCAATCGCAGCAGGTTATTGTCGTGCGTGATGGATGTGTTGATGTAGGCCTGCACGGTGTCCCCGGGTGAAGCCCAAAGCAGAGCGGGACTGGACAGGATTGCCGCCATCAATAGCAGGGGAGCTTTCCGGATGGCGCTGGCGAGCCGCATGAACAGGTTTACCAGAAACTCCATTGGCCGGTGTGCAGCACCCACAGCCCGAGCAGGCCATTGGTGGTGGCATGCGCCAGCACCGGAACCCACAGCTTTCCGCTCTTCATGTAGATCGCCCCATATACCAGCCCCGCGACGATGCCGGCCAGCCACAAAGTATGACCGGCCCCGAACAGCGCCGAACTGATCAGCAGCGCTTTAAGTCCGGCCCGCGAGGGATCCACTCCCCAGAATTGCGGAAGGCTTATCCAGCGCAGCAAAAATGAACGCCAGAACAACTCTTCCATTACCGGCACCATCACGGTTGCGCCAAACAGCCTGGGCAGCGCCAGCGACCAGTCAATGCCGCCGGACAAATTGCTCGGGTCGTAGCCAGCGGAACTTCCCAAATTCATCCACCCGTAATCAAGATTTATCCAGAGCAGGAACACCCCCGCCCCCGCAGCGACGCTCAATAACACCTCGCGCAGCCGCAGGCCGAATGCCGCAAGTTCCCCGTAGCGCCGCCAGAAATAAGCAAGCAGCAGCACAACGCACGCCACCTTGCACGGATAGATCAGACGGAGATCAAACGCGGGCGCCGAAAAGTTCTTGCGGGCAACATCTTCCAGCACGAGAAAGGCCATATACATGGCGAACGGGAGCACCAACGGCAATGCCGGGTGCGCGAGTAGCCTTGTGAATAATGCACGCATACCAAAAAGACCGCCTTGCAGCCCGGGGAGGCATGGGGTTTACTTCAGGCCGGAAAGCCCTTTTTCCATATAGCCGTCCTTTGCGGCATCACCCTTGCCAGGCTCTGCCGGTGCCGGTGCCGATGCCGGTTGCATTGGCGCTGGCGGTGCGGTTGCGGAATCCTGCCGGAATTTACCCGCATCGGTATAGGCGCCCAGATACTCGATACTGGCCGCATCCCGCAGCTTCTTCATTTCCGCATCAAGCAGCGTCTTGCGTTTTTGCTCCAGCAGAAAATTCCCGATTCCGGGTTTGGCTTGCTCTTCTGTCAGCGGCTGCTCCCTGAAATCCTGTAATTGCAGCACGGTGATATTTCCGCCAACCGGAATGATCGCCACCTCCCCTTTTGCCATCCTGGAAAACCTCGGCAGCAAGGCTGTAGGCAACTCTTCCGCGCCCTTGACGGCAGTGACAGTCTTGAACGGGATATTCTCCTTTTGCAGTTTTCCGGCGAATTCCTCGAGGCTCTTTGTGCCGGATAGCATCTGTTTGACCTTCTCCACGTCTACGGTGCCCGCCATCGCGATTTCGGCGAACCTGTAGATGCGGCGGCCAGCGAACAGCTCGGGCGTCTTGACGTAGTAATCATGGATCTCGGCATCCGTCGGCCTGGATGCCTGCGCGACCAGTTGTTCGAGAAACGCCTGCGCCAGAATCTGGCGCCTGGAATTTTCGAGCGCCTGAAGCACATCGGGATTGCGGTCAAGCTTCTTGTCTATCGCCGTTTTCACCAGTATCTGCTGGTCAACCAACCCGTTCAGAACCTGTTTGCCCGCTTCCTCCTCTTTTCCTTTCGGAATATTGCCAAGCCGCGTCACCGCATAATTGATCTGATGGACGGAGATCTCCTCGCCGTTCACTTTTGCGGCTATCTGGGTATTTCCACCCGCCTTCTTGCTGTCACCGCAAGCGGCCAGAAAAGCGGTACAAAACACCATCAGCGTCACTGTTCTGCCAAGATTCATCACATTATTTCCCATCATCGTTAAGCCTTATCGAGGCGGCCATGATAGGCAGGAATTATTGCAATTTTGTGTCTGTTATTTTGAAACTCAAAGTGGATTTCGGTACCACCAGCATTTTTTAAGTACGCATTTCACCATGATTATCAGTTATCAAATAACCGATAATCATGGTATTCTGCTGCCATGATTAAACGCTCCGCCTCGCTTGAGGCAATCCGGGCGGCGCTTGCGCGCAGCCGGATTGTCACGCTGATCGGCCCGCGCCAGTGCGGGAAGACGACGCTTGCACGCGAGTTTCTCGCGGAGGATTCAGCGAATTATTTCGATCTGGAGGATCCTGCCAGCCTGGCTCGCTTGGCCGAACCGATGACGGCGCTTGGTTCTTTGAAGGGGCTGGTGGTCATTGATGAGGTGCAGCGCCGTCCCGATCTGTTTCCGGTGCTCAGGGTGCTGGCGGACCGCAAGGGATTCGCGGGTAGATTCCTGATTCTCGGCAGCGCTTCCGGTGATTTGCTCCGGCAGTCGTCGGAGACCTTGGCGGGCAGGATGGAGACGCTGACGCTGCGGGGCTTCAGCCTGGGCGAGCTGGGCAATCCGGCGCCCGAAAAACATTGGTTGCGCGGCGGGTTCCCGCTGTCTTATCTTGCGGCCAGCGATGCCGATAGTCTGGCTTGGCGCAAAAACTTTATCCAGACGTTGCTGGAACGCGATCTGCCGCAGTGGGGAGTGCGCGCCCCGGCGGTGGCATTGTGGCGGTTCTGGTCCATGCTGGCACACTACCATGGGCAGACCTGGAACGCGGCGGAACCCGCCCGCGCCCTGGGCGTAAGCGAATCCACCACGCGCCGCTATCTCGATGTGTTGACGGATGCGTTCATGGTGCGCCAGTTGCAGCCCTGGCACGCCAACGTGCGCAAACGCCAGGTCAAGGCGCCCAAAATTTATATCCGTGATTCCGGCCTGTTGCACCAGTTGCTGGGCATCCGCAACGACAGGGAGCTCCAGACGCACCCCAAGATCGGCGCATCGTGGGAAGGCTACGTCGTGGAAGAGGTGCTGGCAGCCGCCCGGCCCGATGAGGCATATTTCTGGGCGACGCATCAGGGCGCCGAAATTGATCTGGTGTTGCGCAAGGATGGGCGACTGTTCGGTGTCGAATGCAAACGGACGGATGCGCCGCGACTGACTCCATCCATGCGCATCGCGCTGGAGGATTTGCAGCTCGAACGTATTGCGGTGGTTTATCCGGGCTCAAAACGGTTTTCGCTTGCATCGTCAGTCGAGGCGGTGCCTTTGCACGATGTCTGGCGGAGCGGTCTGTTTGCCGAGGTAGCAGCCTGATGGATTTCCGCATCGCCGACACCTTCACCGACAGCCTCGCCAAACTCACCGGCGAAGAGCAAAAGGCCGTCAAAACCACCGCCTTCGATCTGCAACTGAATCCGGCCAACCCCGGCATGAGCTTCCACAAGCTGGACAAGGCGCGGGACAGGAATTTCTGGTCGGTGCGGGTGAGCAGCGATACTTGCGCGCGGATCATCTGCTGGTGACCCGCGTGGAACCTGCTTCTGAATTTCTTGATGATTTGCAGATCGAAGCTGGCTGATAAAATACTTTAGCGTGAAATGCGCAAAGCGTTCGTTCGCCTCCTCTCCCGCAGGCGGGAGAGGATTGAGGTGAGGGAAACGGGCAATGCCCGTTTGATCAGCATCTCTTCTGCCAATAGCTTATGGCGAGCGGCATTCAATCACGGATTTGTAAAAGGCCAGCATGCGTTCCGCCAGCCTGCTGGCCGACCAGCCATGCGCATACTCGCACCCCGCTTCCCCGAGTCGGACGCGGGCAGCGTCATCTTTCAGCAGTACGATCACCTTGGCAGAAAAATCTTCGGTTTCCTCTTCGGCGATGCGGACGCCGCAGCCTTCGCGCAACACATCGCGGGTACCCATTTCCGCGATGGCCACCACCGGCACGCCTTGCGCCATCGCTTCCAGCAGAACCAGCCCCTGGGTTTCCGTCTTTGACGAAAACACGAAAATATCGGCGGAGCGGTAGCAGTTGTTGAGTTCGGTATGGCGGTCGAGGTAGCCGATAAACATGACGTTTTCCGCCAGCCCAAGCTTGATGGCTTCGCGCTCCAGCCCGTCGCGAGCGGGACCTTCGCCCGCAATCAGCAACAGCACCTCCGGTATATCGCGCCTGACCCGCCCGACTGCTTGCAGCAGAAACCCGATGTTTTTTTCGTGCGCGACGCGCCCGACAAAGAGCAGCACGGGCCTTTCCTGCGCAATGCCGTACTTGCTGCGGAATGCGGCCCGGTCGCCCCGCACGAAGCTTTCCGGTTCGAGCCCGGTCGGGATGACTTCCGCGCGTGTCGCCACCCCGTAGCGGCGCAATACCTCCATCATGGGGCGGGATGGAACCACCATTCCGGACAAGCTGTTGCCTTGATGGCGGGAGAAGCGGCGCGCCACCGCACCCGTCACCGCTTTGGGTAAAAACGGGATGTAATGGTGAAAATATTCCTCGAAAAACGTGTGGTAAGTTTCCACGCACGGAACGCCCAGCAAACGGGATAACTTCAGGCCGAGGTAATGCGCCACAAACGGGGTCTGGATATGCACGAGGTCGTACTGTTCGCCGCGCAATCTGTCGAGGTGCGCCATGGCGCGGCCGAATTTCATCAGCCGGTCTTCCGGGTCAAACGGCAAGCGGCTGGAGGGTACCCGCACGATGCCGCTTTCATCGGTGCTGGGCGCCATGTAATCCGGCGCGATCAGGTGTACCGTGTGACCGAGCTCGCGCAGCTCGCGCCGGAAAGTTTCAATGGAAGTGGAGACTCCATTGACACGCGGGAAATACACATCAGACACGAACAGAATTTTCATTGGGAAAGCGCGTAGCGCCGATAAAAGTGGGCCATGCCTGTCAGCCTGCCAGCACCAGCGCCCAGACCGCCACAAGGTTGGCGATCGTGATGAGCACCGCAGCGCTGCCTATGTCTTTCGCGCGCTTGGCGAGCCTGTGGTCGTCCAGCGATATCCGGTCAACCGCAGCCTCGATGGCCGAATTCAGCAGCTCGACGATGAGCAGCAGCAGCACGCTGCCCACCATCATGGCGCGCCCGACAGCCTCCGCCTCCACCCAGAACGCCAGCGGTAGCAAGATAGCCGCCAGCAGCACCTCCTGGCGGAAGGCATCTTCATTCCGGTACGCTTCCTTGATGCCGGAACAGGAATAATACAACGCGTTCAACAGGCGCTTGAATCCGGTCTTGCCTTTGTAAGGGCTTTCCATAAAGCACCTATGATCCGGCGGCAAAATCCGGGTTCGCATTCCACTTGATGAGCTCCATGCGCCCGTCAAGATGTTCCACGATCGCCGTGCAGCTATCCACCCAATCGCCGCAGTTCATATAAGAGAACCCGCCGACCTCCTTGATCATCGGCCAATGGATGTGCCCGCAAATCGCTCCATCCAGCTTGAGCTCGCGGATATGGTGAATAACCGATTCCTCAAAATTGAAAATGAAATTGACCGCAGTTTTTATCTTGCGTTTGGCGTAGCCGGCCAGCGACCAGTAACCGGGACGTCGGAACGTCCTGCGCAACCAGGATAAATAGATATTCAGGCTTACCAGCAGGTTGTACGACTTGTCACCCAGAATGGCCACCCATTTGTAATGGCGCGTCACCTGATCGAACTCGTCGCCGTGCAACAGCAAATAGCGGCGCCCGTCTGCGGCGACATGCACCATCTCGCGCGCAACCTCGACATCACCGAACGACGCTCCCGCATATTCGCGCATGGCCTCGTCATGGTTGCCGGGGATGAAATAAATCCGGTCGCCGTGGCGCGCCCGGCGGAGCAGTTTCTGCACTACCGTATTCTGGGCTGGCGTCCAGTAGATTCCGCCCCGGCTCATCGCCCACAAATCAACGATGTCGCCAAGCAGGAATATGTTTTCGGAGGAGTATTCTTTCAGGAAATCGAGCAGGCGATTCGCCTGGCAGGCCCTGGTTCCGAGGTGAATATCGGAAAGGAATATTGACCTGACCTGCATCATTTGCGGCGCTTGCAATTCGCTATCCGGTCAGACATTGGAAGCAACGGTGGTGTATTGATGGTGGGAATGCTAATTGCCGAATATTTAACCCTCGTGAATTATTTGTGACGGATTTATTGCGCGGTTTCTGCTGGAGGATGCCGCACGATTCTCGATACTCACCAGTGGAGGCGCCGCAGCAGCGATTTCTTTTTCTGCTGGTGGGCTTGCATGCGATGCAGGATGTCATCCAGCGCCCGGACGGCCTCGATGATGTGCGCCCCCTTGTTCAGCATGACGCATTCGGCGCGCACACCCATCGCCGCATCGGTGATTTCAGCGCGGCTGGGCTGGCCGCTTTTGGATAAGCCCTCCAGCACCTGGGTAGCCCATATAACCGGTAAATGCGCCGCCTCGGCCAGCCACAGAATTTCTTCCTGCAGCTCCGCCAACCTTTCATAGCCGCACTCCACCGCCAGATCGCCGCGAGCGATCATGACGCCGACAGTTGGCGAGTGCAGAAGCGCGAAAAACAGTTCCGGCAAATTCTCGAACGCTGCGCGCGTTTCAATTTTCAGAACGATGCCCAGTTTTTCCGTGTTCAACCGCGCCAGGTGTTTCTGCAACAACCCGATGTCGGCAGCGCTCCTCACAAATGAAAGCCCGACCATATCCGCGTGCTGCACGACAAATTCCAGATGTTCGATATCCTGCTGCGTCAGGCCCGCCAGATCGAGATGGCTGTCCGGCAGGTTGATGCCTTTATTTGCCAGCAACTTCTCTCCGCCTTCGCGGGCCTGCGTAATTTCCACCACTATTTTGTTGCTGCCGACACTGCGGATTACGCCGCCGATCCTGCCGTCGTCAATCAGAATGCGCTCCCCCGCCTGAACGGTGCGGAATATTTCCGGCAGGGAGCAGGCGATACTGGCCGCGCTCAACAAACGCCCGGCGGCATCAAATTGGGCCGGTCTCCCCGGCAACGGCTCGCGTGTGATGATCAGGGTATCTCCGGCTCGCAGGCGGATCAGTTCGGGGGCTGGCGGTAGCGCCCCGACGATGCCGGTGCGCCCCACCCGGTGCAGGTGCCCGGATATGGGCGCACGCAGGAGATGCAGTTCCGTGCCGGGTGCGATATAGGCGGTTTGTCTGGATTCCGCCCAAAAACCCTTTCCGGCCTGGCTGACGACTTGCAGGGTGCGCGGGGCGTCCCTCGCATCCGCAAACTCAATGATGTCGCTCGGCACCACCTTTGCGAGCCATTCCCCCTGCACGGGCAGGCAGGCGTCGGCGGGAGCCGGGCTGGGAGAAGCGTCGCCTTCCGGGTACAGCCATATTCGCGCGGGGGCAACCACGCTGCCATACCTGTCCCGCTGCGGTCTCCATTTGAGCACAGGAGGCGCTTGGGCAATTTCTCCGGTGCGCAGCTTGGGGCCGCCCAGGTCCATCAGGATACGGCAATGCCTCCCCGTTTCGCGGCGCGCCAGATTGATCTGCTCGATCATTCTTGCCCACGTTTCGGGGGAATCGTGCGCACAGTTGATGCGGGCGCAGTCCATGCCATGGACGAGCATGTCCTTGACCAGCGAATAATCCCCTGCCGCTTCGCCCGGCAGCGTGACCATGATGCGCACCCGGCGATGCGAAGGAAGCTTGCCAAACAGACGATTGGTATTGCCCTCAAGCTGCGCGGCACCCGCCGCCTCCGGAGCGGGCAATATCTTGTCAGCCGTCACCCTGCCCAGCGCGCACCGCAAAAGATCAATGATGGCGTCGAGATTGGTCAGGACGTGCGATTCCATGCGGCCCAGCGATGAAAGGCCTGTCGCTGCCAATCTTTCCTGCAGCGCCCGCATATCCCTTCGCCTCAAGCTGAGGTAATGGATCAGGTTGACGGCGCTCGCCAGATGGCGCGGGTTCACGCCTTGCAGGGTTGTTGCGGATGACCGCTCAAACTCTTGCAGCTCGTTCCGCAATTCCTCCAGCTCGTGCAGCAGGCCGCTGTATGGATGCTGTTCTCCGCGCTTGCGGGAACCCGGTTGCGGTTCGCTCATCGGTTCAGCGGGTTTAGTGTCGCAAACCAGAAATAACGAAACATGAAACGGCGTCTTTTTTCGCTATGCGGCGTTGCATCCACTTGCCGTATACCCCATACGGCTGCGTGTCTGCGCCTTGCCTGGCAAAAAAATCCATCCATTTCATTTGCCCCCTACTTCTGGTTTGCGACACTCGCCATTCCGGCAAGAGTAACGGGTTAATTAAGCGGCTTGGGTCGAGTTTATGTTTGACGGTTGTTTTCAAATTCACGGCATGCGGAATTCCTGATCGCGGATGAGCAAATGCGGGGGCAACCGGCGCGCTCATATTTTGGATATCTTCACCGACAATGGCGGCACGCGCCATATTTCTTCGTTGTATTCGTGGATGGCGCGGTCTGACGAAAACTGCCCGCACCGCGCCACGTTCAGGATGGACATGCGCGCCCACTGCTCCTGATCCCGGTAAGCCTGGCTTACCCGTGCCTGGCAGTCGAGATAGTCCTGAAAGTCGGCGCACACCAAAAAAGGATCGCTGTTCAGCAAACCGTCTGTCAGCGGGCGGAAAAGGCCTCCGTCGCCGTGGGAGAAATGACCCGAGTTGATCAGGTCAATTGCGCCGCGCAGGTTTTCGTTGGAGTAATAGATTTCCCGGGGCCGGTAACCCGACGCCCAAGTTTCGCCCACCTCCTGCACGCTTTTGCCAAACAGGAAAAAGTTTTCTTCGCCCACGGCTGCGCGGATTTCCGCGTTGGCGCCATCCAGGGTGCCGATGGTCAGCGCCCCGTTCATGGTGAACTTCATGTTGCCGGTGCCGGAAGCCTCCTTGCCTGCGGTGGAAATCTGCTCCGCGATGTCCGCCGCTGGGTAGATATGCTGGCCGTTCTTGACGCTGAAGTTTGGCACGAACACCACCCGCAGCAACTTGTTGACCTGCGGGTCGCGGTTGACGACATCGGCCACCGCGTTGATGAGCTTGATGATCAGTTTCGCCATCTGGTAGCCGGGCGCCGCCTTGCCGCCGAAAATGAAAGTGCGCAGCGTGATGTCCAGCGACGGGTTTTGTTTCAGGCGCTGGTAGAGACTGACGATGTGGAGCGCGTTGAGATGCTGGCGTTTGTATTCGTGGATGCGTTTGACCTGGATGTCGAAAAGCGTGTCCGGATCCACGCCGATGCCGCAACAGCGGCGAATGTGGTTTGCCAGGCGCTCCTTGGCCGAGCGCTTGATCCCGCGCCAGCGCGACCGGAAGTCGCTGTTGCCGGCGTAAGGCTCCAACCGGCGGAGCTTTTTCAGGTGGCGCAACCAGTCATCGCCGACGATCTCCTCGATCAGGGCGACCAGGGGCGGATTGGCCAGTGCGATAAAGCGTCGCGGCGTTACGCCGTTGGTCTTGTTGTGGAATTTCTCCGGCCACATGTCGTAGAAATCCTTCAGCACCGTCTGCTTGAGCAGTTCGCTGTGCAGCTCCGCCACCCCATTGATTGCCAAACTGCCGACACAGGCCAGATTGGCCATGCGCACGCGGCGCACCCCGTCGCCACCCCCCTCGTCTATCAGCGACATGCGCGCCAGGCGTGAGCCATCGTCAATGAAGCGGATGCGCACGTCATCCAGAAAGCGGCTGTTGATCTCGTAGATGATGGCGAGATGGCGTGGCAGGATGCGCTGGAACAGCTCCAGCGGCCAAGTTTCCAGCGCTTCCGGCAGCAGGGTGTGGTTGGTATAGGCAAAACTTCGCCGCGTGAGATTCCAAGCCGTATCCCAAGCCATCTGGTGCTCGTCAAGAAGCAGGCGCATGAATTCGGCGATGGCAATGGCGGGGTGGGTATCGTTGAGCTGAACCGCAAACCTGTCGGGAAAGTGTTCCAGGCTGCCGTCGCCGTCCAAGGTCATCCGTATCATGTCCTGCAGTGAGCAAGAGACAAAAAAATACTGCTGGCGCAGGCGCAGGGCCTTTCCGATCTCCGGCTCGTCGTTGGGGTAGAGAACTTTGCTGATGTTCTGTGCCGCAATCATGTTGTCCACGGCGCCGTAGTAATCGCCGGCGTTGAATGCCTGCAAATCGAACTGCTCGCGCGCTTCCGATTTCCACAGGCGCAGCAGGTTCACGTTGAGCACGCCGTAACCCAGGATGGGCGTATCGTAGGCGACACCGTAGACGATGGTCTCCGGCATCCAGCGGCTGCATGGCAGGCCCTCGCCGTCGCGGTAACACTCGATGCTGCCGCCAAGCTTTACCGGATAGCGCAATTGCCTCTGCAGCTCCCAGGGATTGCCGTGGCGCAGCCAGGCGTCCGCCACTTCCACCTGCCAGCCGTCCTTGATGGATTGTTCGAAAATCCCGTATTCGTAGCGTATGCCGTAACCGATGGCGGGGATTTCCAGCGTCGCCAGGGAATCCATGAAACAAGCCGCCAGACGACCGAGGCCGCCGTTGCCGAGCCCCGGCTCTTCCTCGGCCTCCAGGATAGCATCAAGGTCGAGGCCCAATTCGCTCATGGCCTGCCGGACTTTATCCTGCAGGCCCAGGTTGAGCAGGTTGTTCCCCAGATGCGGGCCGGGGAGGTATTCGGCGGACAGGTATGCCACTGACTTCACGTCCCGGCGCTTGTAGTTTTCATCCGTCGCGATGAGCCGCGCCAGCAGGCGGTCGCGGATGGTATAGGCCAGCGCGGTGTAATGATCGAGGGTGGTGGCGTTGTCGAAGGTTCTGACGGTGACATAGAACAGATTGTCCACGAACGACCGACGGATGGCCTCGACCGAGCGGGCGATGCGCGTGTGCAGGGATCTTTCGGCAATATCAGACATTATGAAAAGCACCGCCGCAAGCGGCGGGGTCGTTCATTTGTGCTTCATTCCGAGAACAAATTTACCCCGGCGTTTCTGCTATGGCCGGTTGACGTTCGTGTCAGCACCCCAAACCCAGCTTGGCCGCAACTTCGCGCTCGGCCGCCAGCCAATGGTCGTGGGAGTGCCCCTGGAAATCCTGTTGCTCCGCGATGAAGTAGGCCGCCACCTCAATCATGCGATTGAGTGTTTCATGGTTTGGTTTTGCCACCCCTTGGTGAGCGGCTACCGCCTTGGTTGAGGCGCCCGCAGCCTGACCCACCACGGCCTTTCTCTTCGCGGGAGAGCTTGCCGTTTTAGCGCAAGCCGCATGATCCACGGCGGCCTTGCCAGTCTGTCCGTGGCAGCTTTCGCAATCGCTTTTCCTTGTCGCCGTTTTTTTGGCTGCCGCCGATTTTTTCACCGCAGCCGTTTTCTTCGCTCCGGCAGTCGCAGTTTTTCCTTCAACCGTGACGGCACTCTTTACCGCCACTTTTTTTGCAACCTTTTTCGCCTTTGGTTCCATCATGCTGGCCTCCTTTTCTGATCCGTGGTTGAGGTTCTGCCGCGCCAGTTTGCACTGGCCCGAACAAGTGTTATCCGGCGGACTCTACCGGATAATTATTGCAGCAGAATGACGGCTCACGCAGCAGATCGTGCGGGCCGGATCAAGCCATGCGGGTGTGTTGGTAGCGTCGCCGCGATGCGGCGAACAGGGCGCAGAAACCTATGGAGAGCATTACCCAGACTTCAGTCTCCGGGATTGGAGAAAGCAATACCCCAGTCGGGAATATAACGATAGTCGGGAATATAAGGCTTCCGCTTGGCGGGGTGCTGGCGTTGCCAGCAATGAGGAGAGTTTCGTCCATATTGCGCAGAGTGGCCGACGTGAATGTCGCAAGCAGCGTGATAGACCCCGATGAAGCTATAGCAGCCCCGCTCGTACTGTTCAGCGCGATGGCGCCGCTTGACGTGCTTATGAGCCCTCCCGATACCAGCGTCGCATCCCCAACTACAGCCACATCACCCGTCGGAAATGTCACCCCGGTACCTCCCGTGCCGGTGATAGTAGCCCCGCTCGTACTGTTCAGCGCGATGGCGCCGCCCGGTACGCTAATGGCACCCGAGACATCAAGTACCCCACCCGATACCAGCGTCAGGTTGCTGCCTTGAGTGTTCAGAGAACCCGTCAGAAAAATGTTGCCGGGCGTTTCGATCAACAGGCTGTTTGCTCCCGCATCGAGTGTGCCCGCAATGCTGATATTTCCCGTTGCCAGCAACAGGATTTGCTGCGCCGAGGTCAATCCGCCGAAGCTGACAGTTACGCCGCCCGGAATGAATATGTCGGTGAAATTGAAAACCTGCTGCGCCGGGTCGAGCGCCACCGAAACGGTCGGCTGGAATGCTCCGTCGGCGCCGGTGGAGGTATAGGCGTTTGCGGCAGCAGAGGAAAAGAACATTGCCAAAGCCAGCGCCGATGCCGCAATGCGAAAACAAAACCGCTTCATGTTGAACCTCCCGGGATGGATAAGCCAAGGCAACAAATGTGGATGAGTCGTGCAGCGTGTATCCTCCTGCTGCCTGGTGGAAACACAACGCTTTTCCCACCCTATCTTGGTTTTGTTAAGGAATTATTGGCCAGAAATGAGCCAGAAGAACTATTGACGATGCGGCTACAATCTGCAACGCTCGACGCTATTTTCGCTGCCTGTAAAGCTGCGCTTCCGCCCGGTCGCGGGAATCCTGGAAGACCGTAGGGTGGGCACGTTTTTGTGCCCACGCGGATTCCAAACCGCGTGGGCAGACAAAAAACCTTGTCTGCCCACCCTACATGATTTTTTGAGAACAAACTTACCTTGAGTGAGCCAGAGGAGCTATTGACGATGCGGCTACAATCTGCAACGCCCAACGCTATTTTTGCTGCCTGTAAAGCTGCGCTTCCGCATGGTCGCGGGCGTCCTGAAAGCGGTTCTCGATTCCCACCCCTTTCGGCCCGATCAGTGGCTCCACTTATTTCAGCTCCGCCCTCTTGTGAATGTGTGTCGAGGTGCGGATTTTCATTTGGCCGGACTCCGTTGTTTTTCTCTCAACCACGACTCGAGCTGGTCAGCCGGCAGCGGTTTCGAGAACCGGTACCCCTGGACAAACTCGCAACCGCTGGTTTGTGCCATGCTCAGTTCGCTGTCGGTTTCAACCCCTTCCGCAACCAGTTCCAGCGACATGCTTCTCCCCAACGCCGCAATGGCCCGCACAATTTCGGCGTTTACCGGCTCCCGTTCCACATTGCGGATAAAGGACTGGTCCACTTTCAGCCGGTTGATGGGAAATCTTCTCAAATAACTCAAGTTTGAGTATCCGGTCCCGAAATCGTCAATCGCCAGTTTGACGCCCAGCTCGCGCAATTCGTGCAGGGTTTTAAGCACGGCTTCCACATCGTGCATAAACAGGCTTTCCGTGAGTTCGAGCTCAAGATACGCCGGTTGCATACCGCTGTCGGCGATGATGGAGCGCACCATCTCGCTGAATCCGGTTTGATAGAACTGCATCGCGGAAATGTTGACCGATATGCTCATGGGTTCCAAACCGTTTGCGATCCATGCCACCTGCTGTCGGCACGCTTCCCGAAGCACCCACTCGCCGATGGAGACGATCAGCCCGGTTTCTTCGGCAATTTCGATGAAATGGATCGGGGAAAGCAGCCCGCGCTCGGGGTGCCGCCATCTTATTAACGCCTCGTTGCCGGCTATCTTCCCGGTGGCAAGCAGCACCTGCGGCTGGTAATGCAGCTCGAACTGGTTGCGCGCCAGGGCCGTGCGCAAATCGGTTTCAAGGGACATGCGATCAAACGAATACAAATCCATACCCGGAACATAATGCCGCCAGGTATTGCGCCCGTTGCGCTTGGCTTCATACATGGCGGCATCCGCTTTTATTATCAGCCCGGTCGCATCTTCGTCGTCGCCGGGATACATTGCGGTGCCGATGCTGGCAGTGACGAACACTTCGCGCCCCATGATCTGCAAAGGCTGGTGCATCGCCTCCACGATGCGCTCGCCCAGGATGTCGAGGTCACTCTGGGAATTCACATTCTCCACCAGGATCGTGAATTCGTCGCCGGACAAACGCGCGACCGAATCGCTTTTCCGCGCGCAAACGGTCAAGCGTTCCGCGACCGCGACCAGGAGCTTGTCCCCGAAGCCGTGACCCATCGAGTCGTTATAATGTTTGAAGTTGTCAAGATCTATGAACAGCAACCCCAGATGCGTATTCCTGCGGCCGGCTTTAATGATCGCCATGGCCAGCCTGTCCATGAAAAGCAGGCGGTTGGGCAGTTCGGTCAGATGATCGAAGTGGGCAAGATAAAAAAGGTGGGCCTGCTTGCGCTGGGTGATTTCGTTCAACAAGCCATGGCCGTCCGCGACCCCGCTGTATTGCCCGTTATCGGTGATGATGAACCCGCTCACCATATGCTGCATGCCGGCGTCAATAATGATCTTGGCAACATCATCAATCGAGGTTTCCTTGCCGACAATGATTGGGGTCTTATTCATGAAATCCGAAATCGGGCTCTTTCCGTAAATCTCCTTGGTAAATGGCTTGATAAAGCTTTCGACAAAAGTGTGGCGGTCAACGATGCCGCAGGGAATGTTGCCGCTATTGACCACCGGGATGGCAAAGATGGCCGGATTTTTCTGGAGCAGTTCCAGCGCTGCCAGGCATGTCGCCGAGTCCAGCACGGGCTGGATGAATTTCAGCAAAATTGCTACGGTGGGGCTCTCGTTTATCTTTTCCATGTGTGCGACCATCGTTGACATCTTCCACTCAGAGCCTCATGGCGCCCGGCGCCAAATTTCCCGCAAAACCATGCCCCGCTATTCCTGGCTCACGACACTTCGCCGCTATTGTCGCGATCGGTAAAGCTGCGCTTCCGCATGGTCGCGGGCGTTCTGGAAGCGGTTCTCGATTTCCACCCCTTTCAGCCCGGTCCACGGCTCCACATATTTCAGTTCCGCCTTCTCGTGCTGGCTCGCCATTTCATTGAACAGATCGAGCAGGTTGGCGTTCTTCGCCTGGCACGCACCCACCTCGGTTTTCTGTTCCGCCAGGGCAAGCTCCAGGCCGGATTTCTCGCTGTTAAGCCGCTTGTTGAGCGCCTCGCTCTGCTGGAGCTGCTGCGCCGTCTCGACCTGTTTCTGCCGGGTCGCCGCCAGATCGTTGCTTGCCGCGAGCCGGGCGCTTTCCGCCTCGCGCTGGCAGGAAGCCAGTTGCGCGCCCTTTTCGGTATGCTCCGCCTGCAATTTGTCCAGTTCCCGCCGTTGCCTGGCAAGCTCTTTCCGGGCAGCGGCAAGCTTGATTTCTGTTTGTTCCTTGAGTGCGGCTTTTTCCTGTTCCAGCGCCGCCACATCCTGCTCGAACTTCTGCTGCATCTGTTGCATCCGGCGCTGGGCGGCACGCTCCTGCTTGTTTTTCGCGTCAGGTTCAGCCGCGAAAGAATACGGCGCGGACAGCAGCAGCGCCCCCATCAACAGAAAAATCGCACGGTCTCGACCGTTCTTTTTAGCGGGCTTCATGTCGGTCAGAACCTGGAATTCAAGTCGAGCATCAGGACATCAATGGCCAGCGGCAACCCGCTGATTTCGTCGGTGCTGAACCAGCGCAGGCCGAACGAGGTGTTGGTGGCAATGCCGTAGCTACCCCCCAGCACCCAACCCTTGGCATCAGTACCGCCGAGATGAAAATCGGAATCCGTGTAGGCGTCCAGCACGGCATCGGCCCCGACCCGCTTGTACGCGCCAAAGACCTGCCAGTCGTGCCGGTTGGTGATTTTTGGCATGCCTGCCGCCAACCTGATCTGGTAGCCCTGATTCTCCTTCGGGTAGACGATTCCCGTGCGCCGCAGAATCTCGTCGGCATCGAAGCCGAGGTTGCGCACGTAATCACCCGTCAACACCAGATGTACGGGGTCGAACCTGGCCAGATCTATCTGGCCGGTCAGGTTAAGCTCGCGGAACCGGGAAGCCAGCCCGCAACCGCCGCTGCTCGTGCCAACGCCGCAGCTCGGCACGCCGCCCTTATTGATATCGAAGGTGCTGTTTCCCTTCTGGCGGGCGGCCAGCACCGTGCCGTCGTAGGCGGTGTCGCCGGGCACCAAAGTATTGGCCGTAGCTTGACCGAAGACTGGTTGGCGCTTCTCCATTCCATCCCCGCTTGCGCCCCAAACAGCCATTTATCTCTGGCCTTGTTGGTGTCGGACGACTGCACTTCCTCTATCGGGAACGCTCCGAGGGTGCCGAATGCGGACAGGCTGTCCGACATCCGGATGTCCATATTCGTCGCCACTCCGTCCAACGCCAGATCCTGATCCCATACCAGATCGGTAGAAAAGAACGGGTTGGCGAACCGGCCGCCGCTGACTGACAACCACGGATAGAGGCGCGCACTCAAAAAGGCGCGATCCAGCGCAAACGAATATTTGCTGTCCCGGGTGTTGAGCGTCTGGTTAGGCGAAACCGGATCCGTCGTCGAGCCGGTGGTCATGCGGATGCCACCGGTCAAATCGTCGCCGAGCTTGGCATTTGCCCCCAGCCGGGCGCGAACGCGGAAGCGGCTGCGGTTGTCCGTGGTGTTGTCAACCACGTTGGCGTTGCGCGTCACGCTGCCCTTGAGGTTCGCGGGCAACACGTTCCCGGCAGGAAAACTCCCGGCAATGATCCCGGCGCCACCCAGCCTTCCGCTTGCGCCTTGGCCATGACCTCGTGTTTGATTTCTTCGCGCAATTCGTCCTTGACCGGCTTCGGAACGTATTGCACCCGCACTACATTCGGCTCACCTTTTGTCGGCTCGGTTTTTCCGACCGCGTTTTCCTGCTGTCTGGCGGCTTCCGCCTGCTTGATGATCCCCTCCGCCTTTTCCGGGGACAGCACGCCTTCCTGCACCAGAAGCTGGATCAGGTTGAGCGTGGTGGCGCGCAATTGCTCCAGAGATTCGCGTTCTGCCGCCAGCGCCGCAGGCGACGCCGCAAAGAATGAAAGTGCGGCCAAACCGCAAAGCAGGAGCCGCTGTTGCCTGACAATTCGCATCTTTTTTATCTTTCCAAATAGGTTGTTATTGATCCGGCATGCTTTGAAGTTGATTGCCGTTCGTGCTGAGCTTGTCGAAGCACAAGAATCCATTCACATTTCGACAGGCTCAATGCGAACGGATTCTAACCGGAAGCCGCCTCCCCGTGTTCATCCTGTTCTTTTCGCCGTAATGCGCAGCTTCACCGGCTGCGGCATATCTTCGGGGGGTCTTGCGGACAGAGAGGGCATGGTTGTCAGCGCGGCCTTAATCAGTTCGTCGGTAGCGGGGTCGCCGCTGGAACCGCCCAGCTCGACTTTTTCCGTGCTGCCGTCCGGCTTCAGCCAGATGCGGATCACCACCCGGTATTGGCCGTTGGCAAGCTGCTTGTCTTTGGCCAGGGCGTCCTCGATCAGCGCCTTGATCTGATCGGTGTAAAAGGCAAACCGGTAGGCGCTGTCGCGCCCGCCGATCCTGGTCTCTCCCCCTTGGTATTCGTTGGTCACCGCCCCGGCGGCGAACGGGCTGGCACCGTCGCCCGCCGCACCTTCCATCTTCAATGCTTCTGCTGGTGCGGGCTGCGCTTCCTGCGGCTTGGGCGGCTCGACTTTCATCTCCTTGGGCTGCTCTTTCGGCTGCTCCCTAGGTGGCGGCGGGGGGGGAGGGGGCGGGGCATCCGGCAGGATCCTGATATTGACGACCGGTTTTTTCTGCGGAGCATGGCCGGAAAACAGGCTGACCATCCCCGCTCCAATGCCATACAGGATCAGCAACAGTCCTGCAGCGATGGCGATGCGTGCGCCCCTGCCCCTCATAACCGGGAGCCATGAAGCGTCGGCCACCGCCATGCTGGCACCGCTCATCAGGTGCCGATCCTGGCGGTGACCAGCCCGACATTCTTGATTTCGAGCCGGGTGATCAGATCAATCACCGCGATGATGCCGGCGTAAGGCGCATGCGCGTCGCCTTTGATCATCACGGAAAACTGGGAATCTTTGGCTTTGGCCGCATTGAGCTGGGCTTCCAGCTCCGCCGCAGAAACACCGATGCCGTTAACCAGGATCGCTCCTCCTTCCTGCACCTGCACGATCTTGACGTCGTGATGCTCGGTGCTGGGCTTGCTGGAGGGCTTGGGCAGATTCATGGTGAGCCCCTGCACCCCGGCGGTGGTCATCAGGATGAAAATGACCAGCAGCACATATGCCAGATCCAGCATCGGCGTGATGTTGATGGTGTCGTAAGGCTGGATATCGTTCTTGACCTGCATTATTCCTGCACCCTCTTGGTCACCAGGCCGATTTCGGTGATACCCAGCTTCTTGCAGATTTCCAGCACCTCGGAAACCTTGTCATAGTGGGCGGCGGCATCGCCCTTGAGCACCACCGGCAAATCCGGGTTGCCGCTTTTGTACCCCGCGAGGCGCTGTTCCAGCGTTGCCATATCCACCGGGTAAGCGTCGAGATACACCGAGCCGTCGCCGGTAACGGTGATCGCGCGCATCTGCGGTTTGGCCAGAGCCATGGTGCTGGAGGTATGCGGGATCTCCACCTTCACGCCCTGCACCGAGGCCGTGGTCATGATGATGAAGATCACCAGCAAGACATAAGCGAGATCCAGCATCGGCGTGATGTTGATCTCGTCATACAGCTGGTTCTCTTCCCTCACATCCGCGGACACGGCCTACCCCATTACTTTCCGTGCAGCTCGGCGACGCGGGTGACAAACTCGTCAACGAAAATCTGCATCTCGATAGTGATGTTCTTGATGCGGCTGGCCAGATAGTTGTAGCCGAACAGCGCGGGGATCGCCACCGCCAGGCCGGCCACCGTTGCCAGCAGCGCGGCGGCAATACCGGGGGCAATGGCGTTGACGTTCACATCCCCGGCGGCAGCGATGGCGGCAAACGTGATCATCACGCCCACCACGGTGCCCAGCAGACCGAGGAAAGGCCCGCCGGAAATCGCGATGGTCAGCAGCACCATCTTGTCGTTGATGCGCCGGGTTTCGCGCACCAGATCGGCATCAATGGCGGCCTTGATCGCATCCATCGAAGCGCCGCCCAGCGCCAGCGCCTCGCCCTGCTTTTCGCGCTTGCGGATTTCGCGCAAACCGGCCATGTAGAGCTTGTACAGCGTGGAGTCGGGCAGGGAGCCGCCGCTATCGAGCTGCAACAGATCCTGGCTGGCGCCCTGGAAGCGGTCGAGGAACTGCCGGTTATCCTGGTCGGTGCGCGAGATCAGGCGGGCCTTGGCGGCCATCACGGCGGCGCTGACCGCAAACATCACGGCGAGAATCCCGATTACGATCTTGGCGTCCAGCGTCAGGCTGTTGACCAGAATGCCGATGTAGGAATCGCTTTCGCCGCCCTCCTCACCGTTTTCCGCATCGTGTACCGCGAGCAACTGGCTGTCCGCGCCCTGCCCGCTGGCGGCAAGCTTGATCCAGTCCGCGCTGCGCGCGACATTGGCGAGCTGCAACTCGTCCATTTCACCGGTGTAGTCTTTGCCGACCACGGCATCTGCCTGAACCTCGGCCAGCGCGACCTCGCCGCTGCCGACCGCGGCGCCATTGACGTAAAGCGTCGCCTTGCCCGCCTCTACCGTAACGGCCAGATGCTGCCATGCGGCGGGCTTGATCTCGCCGCCGGATAGTGCGGCCTTGCCTGCGATCAGCGCCAGCTTCTGCCCATCCAGCCGGATGCCGACATCATTCTGGCCGAACAGAACCGCCTGCTGCGGGATAGCTGCGGGCTTGATCCAGGCCGACCATGTAAAACCCGCGCCGCCCGATTTGACTGCCGGAACGGTGATCGGCTTGCCGCCGAACAAGGCGGCCTCGCCCAACAGCGCGGCTTTTTGCACCGCGATCTCACCGCTGGCAGTAAGGCCGCTGGCAGCGCTGTCCTGCAGCAGGGATTTTGCCGCAAAGTGGAAAACCGCCACCGCGCTGGCATCCGGCACTTTCCTGTCGCCAGCCGGGGCAGCGGCTTTCTCGTTGCCGTAATACAGCCAGAAATGGGCATCCTTGTCCTTCGGATCCACCTTGGGCAACTGCACCCAGATCACGGCCAGCTCGTTGACGCTGTCGAATTTCTCGATGTGGAACGCCAGCTCGGTCTTGTCGTCGTCGGCGATGAAGCGCAGGTCGGAACCGTCCGGCCTGGCGGCGATAAAGTTGAAGTTGCCGCTATGCAGCCGCACCGCCGCCGGAACCTGTTCCACCACGCCGCTCGCCGCTTGCGCGTTGACCGTTATCTTCTGGTGTACCGTCCAGTCCGGGCTCCATTCCGCATAGACAAGAGCAGGCAACACCAGCAAGACAGCCGCCATCAGGTTCAGTAAGTTACGCATCATCATTAAAGTGGCTTTTCCAGAAGCGTTGAATTGTATTAACCAATTGTTGCAGGACGGTTAAGGGTGGCTGGGTTCACGGATTTACCGTAATTCATCGCGCGATTCTTTCCGGGATGACACTTCCTCGTCGCCGAAGCCAACCACGTCCACCTTGATGAGGGACGGCATGATCGGCTGCGCGGGGTTGCTGGCTGACCGGGCAGCCTGTTTGGCGACCTCCCCCGGGCCTGCCGCAGTGGGGGGGAGATTGTTAATGGTAGCCAGCGCACCCGCCAGACTGCCGGTATCGGCCTGCGGCACGCCGCTCGAAGATCCGGAAACATTGATATTGCTAGCCCCGATCACTTGGGTGGCGACCGCGAGGAAGTTGCCCGCCGCGATGCCGGCCTCGCCCGCGTTCAGCACGCCGCGCGGCGCGATCAGCGCCACCGAGCCCAGCTCCGGCGCCTGGCCTGCGCCGTCCTGGCCATCCGGGTCGTAGGTCTGCGCACGGATGCCGCTGCCCGCCGCCACGCCCTTGAACTCGACGGCGGTACTGCCGTCCGCGTCGGTAAGCACCTCGCGCTTCGGTACCGACACCGCCGTCTTGGAACCGCGCCCGGCATCAATGTCGCCGTTGTTCACCCACACCGTGATATCGCCGCCGTACTGCGTGATGACCTTGGACTGGTTGACCAGGAAACCGGTCTCGGCGAAGGCGCGGATAGCGCCGCCGCGTTCGGTGACAATACCGATATCGTGCCCCAGCCCGGCGACGTCGCTCGGCACGCCCGCGTTGGCCAAACCGCCCGGCAGCAACAAATCAATGCTGCCGCCGCGCAGGGTGCGCACCTGGCTCTTGTACATCATGAGATCGCCGTTGTAACCCGCGCCGCCAAACATGGCCGCGACTGCCGCGTCGCCGCGTTCGTGGTTGCCGCTCTCGGCGAAGCCCTTGCCCGAGGCCAGCAGTTCGGACGAAAAATGGCGGTTGGCGAACACCGCCTGGCGGTCGGCGTCCAGCGCCAGGTATTGCTGTTTGGCGTCAGCCTCTGACAGGCCGGAGTTACCCGTCAACTGGCGCATATAGACGGCAACCTCGCGCAACGTGTCGGAGCCGGCAGCAGCGCGCCCTGGTCGGGCAGGGCGGGGTTGGTGGTGTTGGCCACCGAGAGTATGCCGGAGGTATCGGCCAGATCCACGTTGCGCCCGGCCTTGACCAGCAGTTCGCCGGGGCCGGCGATTTGTAGCCGGGTATTTTTCTTGCCGGATGGAAGCCTGAAATCGCCACCTGCACTGACCGAGGTAAGATCGCTCGATGCACTATGCTGGATGTGCGCGTTCAGCGTGACGTCGCCGTCGGCGCGGATATAAGCCGCCTTGGGCAAGGCCAGCCCCGGCCCTTTGGTGGACTGGTGTTCCGCGACATCGTCGCCGACCATCGTGATCGAGCCGTTTGCGGCCACGATGGTGACGGGCTCGTCGTCATCGGCGTGCAGCGGCGTGGCGGCATGTCCGGTTCTCAACTCGATCATCCTGGTGCCGAGCATGGAAGAACTGGCCAGCGGGTTCGCGATGCCGGGCACCAGCGCCGGATCGGCATCCGACATGGCGAGATAAGCGACCCCCTCGGTGCTGACGTTGCCCGCCGCCAGCAGGTTCAGGTTGCCCTTGGGCGATGGGGCCATGACCAGCTTGCGCAGGGCGATGTTGCCGCTGAACGAAGTGGCCTCCACCGTGCCCGGATGCAATTCCAGCGCCGGGGCAGCCGCAGTCGTCGAATTGTTCAGCCCGGTTGCGTTCTTGATATTGCCGCTCTTCTCCAGCCCGATCCTGACATCTCCGGCCAGAGAGCTTATCCGGAACGCGCTGCCGTCGCCGTAGGTCAGAAAGAAGGAGCTGTCGCCGTTCGTTCCCAGCGTATTGGTCACGTTCGAGGACTGCGCCCACAGCGTGGGGTTGAACACCGTTTCGATGGATGCGCCACTGACGGCAGCAACCTCGGCGCTGGCGTCCTGCAGCGCCAGCGCGGTGCCGAACGTACCCGATGCAGCGCCAATTTCGCCGCCAGCAATCAAGCGAATATCGCCGCGCCCGGCATGGTAGACACCGCTCCGGATATCTCCCACGGCGCGCACCAGCACGTTGCCGCCGCCATCCACGCTGAAATTGCCGGAGCCGTCATCGGTATATCTTGCAGTCGTCGGCACGGAGGCGGAGAAATTGGTGATGTTGCCGCCCGCCTCGACCATGACGTTGCCGCCGCCGAATGCGGCCACACCCTGCTTGAACAGGTCGGGGCGCACCCACCAGCTCACATCCTTGCCGCCGGTTCCGCCGCCCTGGCGGAACAGCCACTGGTTGACCGTCTGCTGGGCGCCGCCGGAAAATGTTTTGCCGGTGATATTGCCCTGCGCCCGGATAGCGATGTCGCCGCCGTCCGTCAGGTAGCTGGCGGTGGTTCTGCCATTTTTGTTGGTCAGTGCCGATAGCGCTGGCGCATCGAAGCCCGTAACATCGTCGGCGGCAACCCCGGCGGTGTAAATTACCGAGGCCTCGTTGCCCATGGTCAGATCGCCGCCGGCAGCGATGCGGACATCCCCCGTCCCGGTTCGGATCAGCTTGCCATTGGCCAGCGTCAGATTGCCGGAGCTGGTGCTGCCGATGGTGTCGAGCGGATTGGCCGCCGCCGTGTCGGCGCCCGCGACCAGGCGGTAAGCCCACGATTTTCCGGACGCCAGATTCGCGGCAGGCGTCACGGCATCGAAACCGTCGTTGAGGCTGCCGTTCATCACCAGATTGCCTTTGGCCTTGAGTGTCAGTACACCCGCCCCGGCCATGGCGAGCGTACCATTAGCCGTTGCGTCCAGATTCCAGTCACTGGACAGCGTCAGGTTGCCGCCGGAAGCGCGCACTTCGACCCCGGGCGCAAGCGTCGCCGCCACGCCATCCTGCGTCGTCTTATAACCGGCCAGGATCGCGTCAGCCCTGCTGTTGAATGCCTGGGTGTCGGCTGCGAGCTGCAATTGCGCCTTGGTGTCCAGCGCGGTTTTTTCGTAGGCACGCACGGCTTCCAACCTCACCTCGCCCGCGCCGGTTACCGCCGCCGGAACATCCCCCGCCACATTGACTCCCGCGCCAACTGCGCCGGAGCCGTTGATGAGCGAGCCGCTTGCGTCACCGGAAACCAGTTGAAAACTGGTGCCGTCGTAAACGGCCAGATAAGTCTTGCCGGACTTGAGGTCGCTGGCTGCCGCAGCAGTCCCTCCTGCTTTCTGGATGCTCGCAAGCCCCAAGCCGTTCAGATGCAGCTTGGGGGTTTCGCCGGTATCCGCGTTCGGTGAAAAGGCGACGACATCCCCCCTAGTCAGCTTGCTGGAGTCAGCGAGGCCGGAAACGGTGGCAGCCATGGCGGAACCCGCATCGCCGGATATCAGCTTGAAACCGCCCAGCGCGCTGTCATAAATGGCATAGCCAACCTTACCCGAAGCGAGGTCGGTTTTTGCGGCAACGCTGCCGTTGCTCTTGTACAAGCCAGTCACGCCCAGGCCATTCACATACAGCTTGGGCGTATCGGTGAGTGAAGCATTGGGCTTGAAAGCAACCACGCTTCCATCGGCCAGGCCGGTCAAACCGGAAACGGTCGCGACTACGGTTGAGCCCGCGTTGTTTGAAATCAGCTTGAAGCCGCCTTTGACGCTGTCGTACACCGCGAAATTGACCTGGCCGGACTTGACGTCGCCTGCTGCTGCCGGCGCACTGCCATCGCTTTTCAGGACGGGCTTGACGGTCAGCGCACCAATTTTTAACCTGGGGGTGCCGGTCGGTTGCGTGTTGGGCTTGAACGCCACGATTTTGCCATCCGTCAGGGTAAACCCGGACACTGTGGCACTGATGGTCGAAATCCCGCTTGCGGTTGCAACCGTTGCAGCCACCGAGTTGTAAACCGTCCCAGTCACAGGGTTGTAAACCGCCGCCGCAACGGGGTTGAAGGCGCTATTGTCGGCGCCGGTGCGCCCCGCCCGCAGAGTGACCTGGCCGCTGTCGCCCATGGTGTCGCCTGCCTTGCCGCCGGAAACATCAATTTGCGCGGCATTCGCCAGCCGGGTCACACCGTCCGCTGCAAACACTTCAGCCGAGACCGTGCCGCTGTCCGACGACAGCACGACACTGCCACCCGCCCCTTTCCCGTCGCCCACGGCAAGGCTGTCGCCCTCGCCGCGCGCCAGCAGCTTGCCTCCCGCCTTGAGTGTCAGGCCATGCTTCGCGTAGATCTCGATGCTGCCACCGTTGCTGCCGCTGGCATCTGCGGTGCCCGCCACGTCCACCTTGCCGCCATCGGCGCTCAATACGAATTGCTGCGCCAGCACGGTGTCGCCCGCCGCGATCGCCACATCCCCGCTGCGCACGCGCATGTCGCGCGACGCGATAAATCCGCCCTCGTTCAGCCGGGTGTTGAGCGCGCTGAAATCATCCAGCGTTCCGGTATCCAGCACGAAACTGCCTGCCTGCTGCCCGGCAACGGCCTGCCCATCCAGGGTGCCGCCCACGGCTACGCTACCGCTGGTTGCGGCGACTTTCAGAGTGCCCGCATCGCCGCCCGCGCCGCCGGAAACGTTGATCGTGCTGCCGGTTTCGGTGTATACATTTCCGGCATCGGCCTGCAGCGTGACGCTGCCGCCCGGCGTATGCCTGGTAAATTTATCGAACGCCACCGGAACAGAGGCAACCTTGATGCTGGCGCCGTTCGCCACGATCAGATCGCCTGCGGTCGCCTGCGCGGCAAACTGCCCGGAAGGCAATTCCACGCTTCCGCCCAGGTTCATGCCGGTGGCCGCCACCATTTTGAGTTTTGCGCCCAAGCCGACGGCATCGGGCAGGGCGGCGGGAGCGGCGGCCTGCACCGTAGCCAGCGTGCCTGCTGCCGCAAGCGTGTAATCGGCGCCGGTGTCCGCACCGATGCGGGCGCTGGCGATATTGGTTTGGTTGGCATTTATTTCCGTTGAACCAGCCCCTTTGAAGATCACTTCACCTGCCGCGTTCAGGCTTGCCGTCTCAAAACCACCGATGACTGTTTTGCCGCCCGCGTTGCCGGAAAAGGTAATGGAATTTGCATTGACTTCCAGGCTGCTTGCCGCGCCCGTTGCGCCGGTCGGGGGCAAGTAAGCGGCTCCCGCCGAATTTTCGAGCGCCAGCTTATTCGCTGTCAGAGTCGCGATCTGGTTATCGGCCAAGTGACCGGCGATGCCGCCCGCATTGACGGTGAGGTCCAAATTACGGTTGCCGAAACTGACCGGGCCATAGACATCAATATTGCTTCTGCTGTTGAGGGTGAGCCTGGCGATGTCTCCCAGATTTGCTATCGCCGCATCATCCAGTTTCAGGCCGGTTTCATTGCCCGAATCGCCCAGCAGAATGCGGTTTGCGCCCAGCGTGGCCGACCCGCCAGCATCTGCATCTATATTCCCGTTTAACGTGGCGGCCAGAGTCGAATCGAGCACGAGGGAGCGGCCGGCTTGAATACTCGCGCCTGCAACCACGTCCAGCGTACCCGTTGCGGGGCTGGCTGAAGCACCGCTGCGGTCAAACTCGATGTCGTTGAGCGAAGATACCGCCAGCAAGGCACCGTCGCCGCTGGCGTGCAACCGGGTGACGCCGGTGGTTCGCTTGCTCTCTGCGGTGTTGATCGCCGCACCGCTATCCAGCGTCAGCGTATCTTTGGCCACTGCAACCAGCTCGCTCGCTTCCAGCGCATGTTCGGTATCGTTGGCAAAAGTCACCCTATCGGCGTTCGTGACGATGCTCATCCCGTTGCTGTCGTAGCTGCGGGTGCCCCCCAGCAGCAGGCTTTCCGCATTGAGCGCATTGAGCGAGTCCGCAGTCAGTTGCAGCGTTCCATCCTCTGCGCCGACAGCGGAAACCACGCTGATCCTGCCGGAAACAATATCTACCTGCGCACCGCGCGCACCGTCGGCTTTTCCGGTCAGCAGGTCGGCATCCATCACCAGATTGGCGCTCGCATCCAGCACCAGTTGGCCGGCGTCCGATGCCAGGCGCGGCAGATCCCGGCCATCGCTTAACGCAAGCTCGCGGAAAAAGGGGTTGCCGGTGGTCAGCCGGTATTCCGCCGGCCCCTTGTAATCTTTGGTTCCATAGTTGTCGCGAAAGATAGCGCCATCCGTCACCCTGAAGGTGCTGTATGCGGCATCGCGGCTGGAACCGTCCAGCGTGGTACGGTAACCTGAAACCAGGGTCGCGCCGCCCGGCTGCGGCACGGCGCGCCCCGGCGCCACGCGGGACGTGCTCGCCTCCACCATGAAAGCGCCAGGCAGCAGCGCATAACGGCCCGGCAGCAAGATATAGGCGCCCGCCGCCAAGCCCGGTATGCCGGACAGATATACCGCATCGCCCGGTTTGAGGTCGGTGCCGATCTGGTAGTTGTAATCGAACGGCGCGTATTCGCTCTGCATGGTTGGAACCACCGCATAGACGTTCGACTGCCCGAGAATATCCTTGGAGCCGCCGATGCCTTCGATCCACTCGTAGGCCAGCGTGTCGCCGCCGCCGGAGATGTCCACTCTGGCGCCAGCCCGCATCTCAACATTGACGGACTTCAGGCTGACGCGCTTGTCCGGCTGAGAACGGATAACGCTGTCCATGTTGTCGGTATTGGGTCTGATGTCCAATGTCGGCTTGTACATATTCAATCCGCCCAACCCCGTCAAGCCGTAGGGGATCAACTGCCCTTCGGCTGAAACCGAGGTCAGACTGTCCGGCATCAGGGTCAGCCTGTCCGCCGCATCCAGCTCGATCTGGCCCAATGGAGCGAGCAGCGCGCCTCCCTGCACAATCTCGTCCGCTTTCAAGATTAACTGGCCGCCCGCCGACAGCACCGGCTCAGGCGTTGCGCCGCCGGGCTGTACTTCGATGCGGCTGTTTGCGCCGGTCGCCTCGAACCGGAACTGCCCATTGGTGACCGGATAAACCTGCCGCGCGCGCAGAACGATCTCGCCGGGCGCCGCCAGCGATCCCGGGTAGTACGAGTTGAAGCCGCGACCGCGTATGTCCGTCCGGCTGTCCAGCAAGGTGGACTTGACCCCGGCCACAGCCAGGCTATTGCTCAAATCAATGAAATCTGCGGCCACCTCCAGTCTGGCATCGCCGGCAACCGGTGCCGAACCGCCCACGGCGCTGGTCAGGGAAATATATGGAGCCGACACGCGCGCCGTCCCGTTGCCGGTGACTTCGAGCAAACCGGCATCCAGCGTGAGCGCGGTGGGCACATCGAGATTCAGCCCGGAAGGCAGCACGATCCTGTCCTCCGGATTGGACAAGCTGACTTTCAAGCTGACGCGGTCAAATCCCCCCTCGCTAATCTGTTGCGCGGAGATCGCGCCCGTGCCGACATCATCATCCGGGTTAAGGAGATCGGCGCCCGGGCTGACGATCCCGTCCAGCGCATCGCCTGCCTGCAACCCGTCCGCCCGGTTGGTTCTGTTCTGCGTGACGGTCAGCAGGCGCGCGCCGTTGGGATGGTCGGGGTGGCCGCTGACGTTCCCCGGTGTCTCGGTCGCACCGTTGAGGGCGAGCGCGAGTGTTCCGCCGGTGCCGCTGCCGGTCGCGACGCCGCGCAAATCGCCATCCAGCGCCAGCCCGTTGCGCGAGCTGACAGCGATGCTGCCCGCCGCGCCGTGCAGGGTTTCCCGCACGTACCCATCGGCGCCCGCAACATCTGCCTGCCCGGAAACGCCGGACACATCCAGCAGGCTGCCTGCTCTGGTGACGACTGCCGCGCGCTGCCCGCCATCAAGCGTGATATTGCCGCCGTTCAGCACCTTGGCATCGAGCAGGCCGCCGTTTGACGGGGTCAGTGCGTAGTAGCCAGCAGCGAGCAGCCGGGCGGTCTCGGCGACGAACAGGCTGAGGGTGTCGTCATAATCGAAGTTCGGCGTGGCCCCGGTAATGGTGGCGCTGATGTTGCCGGTCGGCGCGATCAGGCTGCCCGCGATAGTCATTTGCCCGCCCGCTGCCAGAGAAATGTTGCCTTTGTTGCCCGCGACCGATGGGTTATCGGTGCGCAGGGTAGCGCCGGCGAACACCACCAGATCGTCGCCTGAAGTGAAGCTCATGGAAGCCGGAGAACGCAGGTGATCCGGCGGCAAGGCTGGTGCTGCAACCTGCTGTATCGGGTTGCCGCTCGCCAGCACCCCGAAGCCCGAGCGCGCCTGCAGAATCTGCATCTGCGGGTGGATGACCGTGGAGCCGCCTCCGGCATCACCGATCAGCAGATCGGCGTCAGCCGCCGAGGCGTTCACGGTGTATTTCGAAAAACCGCCTTGCCCGAAGAAGGAGTCAGACAGCCAGAAGGTATTTCCTCCCACCGGTTGCTGGCCGCCCACTTGCACATCCTGCAGCGTGCTCAGGGTAAGCTCGCCGCCATTGCTGAAACCGAAAGACTGCACCTGGCCTTCATCCAGCCCGGCCAAGCCGCCGAGGGTAATGTTGCCGCCCTTGCCGCCTTTCAGTTTTCCGCCCGAGTTCAGCCAGGCTCCGGCGCTGGCATCCAGCAGCGTGTTCTCGCCCAGCGCGAGCGCATTGGCGCCCGCAACGGTTCCGGTAAGCGATATATTGCCGCCATCCAACGCGATGGGGGCCGTCTGCGCTCCGCCCAGCCCCGGCGTGTCGTTGGTCCACAGCCCGGCGGTGCTCAGGGTCACGCCATTCGCCACCCGCACCTCGCCGCCCGCAATGTCAATACTGCCGCCCGGCGCCACAATATCGGCATTGATCGCGACGCCCCCGCCACCGGCCAGCCTGACGGAGCCTTTCGGGCTGGTCCTGACGGCAGCATCCACGGTTATCTGGCCACCCTTCAGATCGAGATCGTCGAATCCGGAGCGCAGCAGCCCCATGCCCAACTGCGACTCGCCGGATTGCTCGACCGGCAACGCCGCAGTAGCAGCGAATCCGGCTGGCAACTTCCAGGCATCCTGCACCAGGCGGACCGCGCTGTTGAGCGCGACATGGAAGGCGCCTCCATCAGGCGACATCTCGCGCTGGAAAACTCCGGCGCGGGTGTTCGCCCTGAATGTTCCTTCCAGCGCGGCTTGGTCTGCCGCAACCCGGATGCTGCCCGCAGCGCTGCCGTCGCTATAGCCCTGCTGCATGGTTCCGTGTGGCGAAGGCGCCATCGTCCAGGTGCGGGTCACCCCCCATTTCGGGTCGGTCACGCTGTAGGTTTCGCCGGTGCCCTGGTATATCTTGTCCGGCGTGGCCTCGGCAATCGGGATCAGCTTGCCGTTGTAGCGCAGGCTGCTTTCGCGGATCAGGCCGGATTGGTAAGTGATCGAGCCGCCGGAAACGTCCACCACGGCACCCTGGCGCACGATTACGCCGCCCGGGTCATCCAGCAGGGAAGAAGCATTGAGCGAGACGGTGCCGCCTTGGGACAATTTTTCCGCCACGGTGCGCCCCTTGAGCGCGAGAAATGGCGCGATGTCGGTCAAAGGCGTGCCCTTGCGCGCATCCACGTAAATCTTTTCGCCAAACAATGCTCCTCCCCGGAGCAGCGGGCTATCCTTCAATTGGTCGGAGTAGAGCTGGATTTCGAGCTGGTGGCGCGACATGGGTGCGGTCGCATCCAGGCCCGAGACATCTATCCTGGCGTGTTCGCCCAGATAGACACGGTTCTTCAACTCCTGGAATTCGGGGTCGGTATGGGCGGGAGCGCTTGAGGCATCGGATTTGGCCTCGACGGCCACGTTGCCGCCTCTGGCCTCGATCAGGCCATCCACTTCGATGCTGCGGCCTTCGATCCTGATGCGCGAAGGGGTGAATGCCTGCTGGTCCAGCACCTCCTCCTTGTCGCCGGTCTCGGCGCTCACTACGGTTTCGCTGGCCTGGCCGACCACCACCTTGCCGTAACGCATCCCGCCACCGGCATTGACAGTATCCCGCGCCAGCAGGTGGATGGAGCCGTTCGCGCGCACCGAGGTGCTGGCCGAAATGCGGCCTTCCTGGTTCACCGCCAGCCCCACCAGCGTTACGTTGCCGCGCTGGGCAACGATCTCGCCGAGGTTCTTCGCGGCGCCTCCGGCGCTCACCTCCACCAGCAGCCCCGCCGGGTCTGCGCTGTCCGCGAGATAGACCTTTTCGCCCGCCGCCAAAATGGTCTGTCCGTCCGGCGTGGTAATCACGCCACTGTTGGTCACGTCTTTCGCCAGCAGCATCACGCGCCCGCCGCTGGCCGCCGTCAGCGCCGCCCCCTGCTCCACTCTGACGAAACCGCCGGTTCCGCTGAACACCGCTTTGGTGGAGTCGGAAAGAATGCCGTTATCGAACAGATCGTCCGTTACATCCAGCGTGCTTGCGGTCAGGGAGCCGACATTGATCTGCGCGCCGTTGCCGAAAATGATGCCATTGCCGTTGACGAAATACAGGTGCCCATCGGCCTTGACGTTGCCGGAGATCAGGCTGGGGTTGGCGTCGTGGATGCGGTTCAGCGCCGCCCAGGAACGGT
>VIKH01000030.1 GCA_008080515.1 Gallionellaceae bacterium
ATAGACCTGATCTACATAGACCCGCCCTTCGATTCCAAGGCCGACTACCGCACCAAGGTTATCCTCCCCTCGCCCGCAGGCGGGAGAGGGGCCGGGGGTGAGGGAGCGTCCGTGGAGTTGGAACAGAAGCCCACCGTCATCGAGCAGTTCGCCTACTCCGACACCTGGTCGGACGGCACCGCCTCGTATCTGGCGATGATCACGCCGCGCCTGATCCTGATGCGCGAGCTATTGAGCGACACCGGCTCGATCTATGTGCATCTGGACTGGCGCGTCGGGCATTACGTGAAGATCGTGATGGATGAGGTGTTTGGGAAGGAGAGCTTCCGTAACGACATCATCTGGAAAAGTGCCCCTGGCCACAGCGACGCAGGATTAATGGGCATTGCGCACAACAACATCATGCTGTACTCAAAGGCCGACAATCCTCACTGGGAACAGCAGTATCAGCCTTATGACCAAGACTATCTGGATAGTCATTATCAGAAAGCCGATCCCGACGGGCGGAGGTTTGAAGATCAAGATCTTACGGCCGCAGGACTGCAAGGAGGCGGTTACGACTATGAATGGAACGGACTACGCAAAATTTGGCGCTGCCCATCTACTATACGAGAAATGGGTTGGTACGCTACAAACGCTATCTGGATGAGATGGATGGTGCCCCACTGTCCGACATGTGGGTTGATTTGCCGAGGTTGAATTCACAGTCGTCGGAACGTACCGGCTACGGGACACAGAAACCAGAAAAATTACTTGACCGTGTTATCGGTGCTTCCTGCCCCGAAAACGGCATCGTCGCCGACTTCTTCGGCGGCTCCGGCACCACTGCCGCTGTCGCGGAAAAGCTGGGCCGCCGCTGGATCACCAGCGACCTCGGCAAGCCCGCCTGCATGGTGATGCGCAAGCGGCTGATAGACCAGAACGCCAATCCCTTCCTGTATCAGGCCATCGGCGACTATCAGGTGGAAGCGGCGAAGGCTTCGCTGGGGCGCGGTTTCCGCGTCGGCGACCTGTCGCAGATCGTGTTGTCGCTGTACGGCGCGCTGCCGTTGCCGGCTGAAGAAAATCCGTTGCGAAATTTGGGGTATCTACCCGCCTCGCAGGGCGCTCCCTCACCCCAGCCCGCTCCCGGTGGGAGAGGAAGCAGAACGCTGGTGCTGGCCGATTCGCCCAACAAGCTGACGGGCGCGGCGACGCTGAAGCGCGCCATCGCGCAACGCGATTCGCTCATGGGCGGCTGGGACAAGGTGGTGGTGCTGGGCTGGAACTTCGCGCCTTCCATCGGGCAGGACATCGCGGCGTTGAATGACAGCCGCCTCGAAGTGTTGGTGATCCCGCCTGATTTGCTGGACCGGCTGAAGAAGAAAGGCGGGCTGGAGAAGCTGAAAGGCTCGGTGCGCTTTTCCAGTTTGCAGTACCTGACGATCAAGCCGGTGAGGCGGAAATCCCCCCATAACCCCCCTTTGCCAAAGGGGGGTGGCGTAGCGGGGGGATTTGCGGGCAGCGAAGAAACTTTGGTCGTGGAGTTGGATAACTACGTGCTGTTGTCGCCCGACGCGATCAACCTGGACGATGCCAACCGCGAGAAGCTGCAAAAGATCGCGGCTGCGGAGCCGCTGGCACTGATCGAATATTGGGCGGTGGATCCGGATTACGACGGGCAGGTGTTCCGTTCGGTGTGGCAGGACTATCGCGGCAATACGGAAAATGACGGCGACCCGTTGCGGGTGGTGACGCAGGCGCAGTTCAGCGTGCCCGCCAAGGAAGGTGCGCGCCGCGTCTGCGTGCGTGCGGTGGATGTTTTCGGTTTCGAGGCGGAAGCGGTGGCGGCGGTATGAGAAAGGTTACTTATTCGCCACCTTGCGGGCGATCTCCTGCTTGCTCTGCCGCAGCAATGCGATCTCGGACGGTAGCAGCATCCGGGGTGCGGATAAGGTACCGAGCTTCTGATTCAGTAAGCGCGTCGAAGGCGTGACCGAATCGTTCTTGCCACCAATGTTCGAGTTCTGCTCCATGTCTGTTTCTCAATTTATCAAGCGTGCTTTGTTCAAGTCGCAATTTGGCCGAATGCGGCTTCCCTGTCAAGGCCACGGCAGCTTGCACCTTGCCGCCATTCGCTTCGATGTGACCGCGCAGGTTGGTAAGTGTTCCGCCCATGCCGACGAAGTCGTCCACCATGACATATTCCGCTCCCGGTTGAATCGCGCCGTCGAATTCCGGCTGGCGCGCGAGGCGCGAAAAGCCGTCCGCGCCGGTATGGGAAACGACGTTCATTTGCACTACGCCGCCGTCCACTTCCCAGCCCAGCCGTTTTGCCAGTTCGTCGGCAAACACTTCCGGGATGGCATTCACACCGTTTCTCTCGTAGGCGTGGGCGCTGACCAGAATCGGGCTGTGGCCCGCCAGCAGTCTGGCAAGCGCTTCTGTTTGGGCGGGGTTGAGCGTGGTGCTCACCAGAAGATCAGCAGCAACCGCATCGCCGGTTTTTGCATCCCAATAACACAGATGTTGTTTAACGGAAGATTCGCTGGCGTGTATCAGCACATCAGGAAAATCTCCCCATGGCACCCGTGGCGGTTTCATGCCGTGGATTCTACCACTGCCATTTCCCCTCCCTTATCTGGATGCTCGCCATGTCTGAACTGAAACTCGCCGCCAATCTCACCGCTCGCGCCAGACAGCTTTGCCTCGGCCTCGAAGACGGCGATGCCGAGATTCTGGAGTTGGTCACGCCCGCCACGGCAGAGCTGCTGAAATGGTGGTTTATGCGCGACGTGTGCGAGACGCGCCGCATCAATTTCCACGGGGGGCAGAAGCAGGCGATATTGAATGCTATCGTGGCGCATGAAATTCTCGGCGCGGCGACGCTGAAGGACTTGTACCAGCAGGTCGCGCCGGAAGAATTGCTGGAAGGGCCGCGCCTGGCCGAGGTGTCGCAGCCCAAACACGCACACCCCAAGTATTGCCTGAAGATGGCGACCGGCACCGGCAAGACCTGGGTGATGCAGGCGCTGCTGGTGTGGCAGTTGCTCAACAAGACGGCCAATCCGCATGACGCGCGCTTCACGCGGCAATTCCTCCTCGTGGCGCCGGGGCTGATCGTGTACGACCGGCTGCTGGATGCGTTCTGCGGCAAGCTGAAAGATGGTCGGCGCAGCTTTTTAACTTCCGACGTAGCACAGTATGCCAAGCTGTTCATCCCCGAACCTTACCGCGAGCAGGTGTTCGGTTTCGTGCGCGGGAATGTCTGCGGCAAGGAAGAGATCGGGCTGAAAGCCACCGGCAACGGCATGATCGCCATCACCAACTGGCATGCTTTTACGGAGGCGGAAGAGACCGGGGCGGAAATTGAAGTGGATGCGCCGGGTGCGGCGTCCGACCCTCAAGCGGTGGTGAGTTCGCTGCTGCCGCTGATGCCGGGTAAGAGCGCGGGCAACAGCCTGGAGGTTCTGGACAAGCGCTATGCGCGCGGTGGTCTGCTGGATTTCCTCGCCGGGCTGCCGGAGCTGATGGTGGTGAACGACGAGGCGCACCACATTCACGAGCTGAAATCAGGCGGCGAGAGCAACGAGGTGGAATGGCAGAAGAGCCTGACGCGCATCGCCGAAAACAAGGGCTGCCGTTTCGTGCAGGTGGACTTTTCCGCGACACCTTACAACGATGTGGGCGCGGGCAAGAACAAGCGCAAGGTCTATTTCCCGCACATCGTGGTGGACTTCGATCTCAAGAGCGCGATGCGCGCCGGACTGGTGAAATCGCTGGTGCTGGACAAGCGCAGGGAGCTGGGCGCGTTGCCGCTGGAATTCAAAGCCGAGGTGGACGACGACGGCAACCGCACGCTGGCGGAAGGGCAGCGCGTGATGCTGCGCGCGGGGCTGGCAAAGCTGCGTAAACTGGAGCGCGACTTCGCGGCGATAGATCCGGCGCGGCATCCCAAGATGCTGGTGGTGTGCGAAGACACCAGCGTGTCGCCGCTGGTGGCGCAGTTTCTGCGCGACGAATGCTTGAGCGACGATGAGGTGATGGAGATCCACTCCGGCAGGAAAGGCGAACTCAAGCCCGATGAATGGGCGGCGGTGCGCGAGCGGCTGTTCGACGTGGATCATCATGCAACGCCGCGCGTGATCGTCAGCGTGCTGATGCTGCGCGAGGGCTTCGACGTGAACAATATCTGCGTGATCGTGCCGCTGCGCGCGTCCGGCGCGCAAATCCTGCTGGAACAGACCATCGGGCGCGGCCTGCGGCTGATGTGGCGTGACGAGGACTATGCCGACATCAAGCGCGAGAATCGCGAGCGCATCAACCAGGGGCAGGAACCGGGCAGCCTGGTGGACATCCTTTCCATCGTCGAGCACCCGGCGTTCCAGTCGTTCTACAACGATCTGATGAAGGATGGGCTGGTCGGCGAGACCACCGAGGACAGCGACAGCGCCAGCAGCACGGGCGACCTGGTTTCCGTAAGGCTGCGTGAGGATTACGCGGAATACGATTTCGCCATCCCGTTCATTTTGTGCGAAGCGGACGAGGTGATGCGGCACCACCTGCTGGATATTGCTGCGTTGCCGAAATTCAGCGGGCTGACATTGGAACAATTGCGTGACATGCTGGGCCAGGGCGACGTATTCGTGTCGCAGGATCTGCTGGCAAGCACACTATTTGGCGGCTACCGCGTGAACGGCGCGGTGATGAATGTAATGGGCTATAACGATCTATTGGCACGCTTGGCGAAGCGCATCTCCCAAGCGCTGAACCAACCCTTGCCCAGGGGCAACCGCATTGCGGCGAACCTGGCCAACCCCTACATGCAGCTCAATCTAGCGGAGCTGGCCGCCGCGCTGGACGGTTACATTCGCAACCACCTATTCGGCACCGGCTACGCTCCGATGGAACAGGAGAACTGGCGTGTGTTGCTGTTGCAGCCGGTGATGGATCACATCGTGAAGGTGTTTGGCAGCGCGCTGCACCAGGCGGAGCATTTCGACATGGTGGGCGAGGTGGAGGTAATGCACCGCTGCCTGTCGGAAGTGAGCAAGTTGCCGATGCGCGAGAGCGCTTCCGTTCCGGTGAGCAAGTGCATCTATGAAAGGCTGCCTTACTCGCGACGCAATGGCGGGCTGGAAAAGGCGTTCATGGAATGGGCGCAGGCAGACGGCGGCGTGGAGGCATTCTGCAAGATCAACGAGCACAAGCACGATTTCGCGCGGCTGCGCTACCTGAAAGAAGAAGGCTTGCCCGCTTTTTATTACCCGGATTTTCTGGTGCGCACGGCGAGCAAGATTTATCAGGTGGAAACCAAGGCGCAAGGGCAGCTCAACCATCCCAACGTGCAGCGCAAGCTGAAGGCTGCGGCTGCATGGTGCGAGCGCATCAATGCGCTGGATACGGCGTTGCGCTCCGGGCGGGAGTGGGGCTACGTTCTGCTGGGCGAGGCGTTGTTTTACGAGTGGCGCGACAAGGGCGGGCGCATGGGGGAGGTTCTGGAGTTTGCCCGCGTAAGAGCTGTTGGCGGGGCGTCATTACAGCAGCGGCTGGAAATATAGTCCGCTGCTGCATCTTGCTTACACTGTGCTGTTCTTTTCCGCATTGGAACTATTCAGAGAAGTTCGCAATTCATACCGTCGCCTCGCCAATTTGAGATAATTCGCGGTCTCGACTCGAATTGAAGGAATGGCATGAACATTTGTTTTGTCGGCGGCGGCAACATGGCGACCGCGCTTATCGGCGGGTTGCTCCAGCGCGATTTTGTGGCGGCGCAACTGCGCGTGGTGGAAATTAACGCCGATAGCCGCGCCAAACTGCAAAGCGAATTCGGCGTGCGGGCCACGGCAGAGCTGGCGGAAGGCGTCGCGGGCAGCGACACCATCGTGCTGGCGGTCAAGCCGCAGCAGTTGCGCGCAGCAGCCTTGCAGCTTGCGCCGCTGCTGGCCGGACAGTTGCTGGTTTCCATCGCGGCGGGCATCCGCGCCGCCGATCTGGCGAGCTGGCTCGGCTCGCAAAACGTGGTGCGCGCCATGCCGAACACGCCCGCGCTGATCCGCTGCGGTGTCTCCGGTTTGTACGCCTTGCCTGCCGTGAGCGCGGCGCAACGTGAAACGGCGCAGCAGATTCTGGCGGCGGCGGGCAGCACGCTGTGGCTGGAGAGCGAGGCAATGGTGGATGCGGTTACCGCCGTATCCGGCAGCGGCCCGGCCTACGTGTTTTATTTTATCGAGGCCATGCAGCAGGCCGCGCGCGAGCTGGGTTTCAGCCCGCAAGACGCGCGCCGCCTGGCGCTGGATACCTTTCTCGGCGCGGCCAAGCTGGCCGATGCCAGCGCGGATGATGCGGCGGTGTTGCGCGCGCGCGTCACCTCGAAAAACGGCACCACCGAGCGCGCGCTGCTCGACATGGAAGCCAATGACGTGAAACGGCACATCGTCGCGGCGGTACACGCCGCCGCCGTGCGCGCCAAAGAGATGGGCGACGAGCTGGGCGGCGCGGCATAGCCATGCTGAACGAGGCGCTGCGGTTTCTGCTCGATGCGCTGTTGCAGCCGTTTGCCGCCATCCTGCTGCTGCGCTTCCACCTGCAATGGCTGCGTGCGCCGATGCGCAATCCGCTGGGCGAATTTGTCATGACGCTCACCAATTTCCTGGTGTTGCGCACGCGCCGGTTCATCCCTCCCGTGCTGGGCTACGACGCCGCCTCCCTGCTGCTGGCGTTCCTGGTGGAAGCGGCTTATCTGGTCGCCGTGCTGTGGGCGCAGGGTTTCCCGCTGGTCGCGTTTCCCTTGCCCGGCCTGCTCGCCCTGACAGCGGTCAAGCTGCTCAAGCTCGGCCTGTATCTGCTGATGGCGGCGCTGTTCGCCCAGGCGGTGCTGTCCTGGGTCAACCCCTACACGCCGGCGGCCGGGTTGCTGAATGCAGTCACGCATCGCTTCCTCGCGCCGTTGCGGCGGATCATCCCGCCGCTCGGCAACATTGACCTCACCCTGCTGGTCTTGCTGATCCTGTGCCAGCTCGCTCTCATCGTGCCGCTGGGCTGGCTGGAAAGCGTGGCCATGAAATTGCTCTGATGTGGTATCGCCGCGATGGAAGTAGCGTCATGTTGACGCTGCACGTGCAGCCGGGCGCGAAACGCAGCGAAGTGGCCGGGCTGCACGGCGATGCGCTGAAAATCCGTCTCGCCGCCCCGCCGATAGAAGGGCGCGCCAACGAGGCGTTGCTGCGCTTCATCGCGGATTGCTTTCTGGTCCCGCTGCGCGATGTCGAGCTTAAACAGGGCGCGCAGTCGCGCCACAAACGGGTGGAGGTGCGGGGCAGCGCGGTGGCGCCGGAAAGCTTGCTGGGCTGATGTCTTCCCGATATTTCCTCCCGCGATTCCCCGGCATCTGCCAAACCGCGCTATCCCGCTTCAAACGCGACGTCATCGAAGTCATCGCGGCTTTCGCCGTGACCGGCCCGACTCTAAAAGTTTTTCTGTGAGGTGCAACCATGAAATGGATTACGCGCGAGCGCCCAAAAATTGACCGTATCGCCTGCCCGTGGCTGGTGGCGAGGTTTGTGGACGAGTCTCCCGAGTTTCTCTATGTCCCGGCTAATGACGTGATGCGGGTTGCCGCCGAAACCGGCGCCATTCCTTATGATGTTCCCGGAGTCGAGCTCGGCCACCATGGCGGCTATTGCAGTTTCGACGCCTTCATCGCGAAATATGCCCTCACCGATGCGGCTCTCGGCAAACTCGCCATGATCGTGCGCGCCGCCGATTGCGGGCAGCCCGAGCTGGCGGATGAGGCGGCCGGGTTGCTGGCGATTTCCAGAGGGCTGTCGCTCAACTTTAGCGACGATCACGAAATGTTGAGGCACGGCATGACCCTCTATGACGCCCTCTATGCCTGGTGTTCCGGCGCGCCAGTGAAACAGGCCGCCCGCTTTCCGGGAGTGATGTGATCCGGCGTTTGCTCCTGCCGGAGGGGGTGGACAACTCCTCCCTGCCGCTCCTGGTGGGGCGGGCGCTGCGCGCCTTTGCCGACGGCTATGTCGCGGTGCTCTTGCCCGCCTACTTGCTGGCGTTGGGGTTCGGCACGCTGGAGGTCGGGATTCTCAGTACCGCCACGCTGCTGGGGTCCGCGCTTGCCACGCTGGCGATTGGCGCTTGGGGCCACCGGTTTCACCACCGGCGCCTGTTGCTGGGGGCGGCCTTGCTGATGATGGTCACCGGCTTTGCTTTTGCGGTGCAGACGGCGTTTTGGCCGCTCCTGCTGATCGCTTTCGTCGGTACGCTGAACCCCAGCTCGGGCGATGTCAGCGTGTTCCTGCCGCTAGAGCATGCCCGGCTGGCCGAAGCCGGGCAAGGAAATGCCCGCACGGCACTATTTGCCCGCTATTCTCTGCTCGGCGCGCTATTTGCCGCTTTGGGTGCGCTTGCGTCAGGGGTGCCGGACTGGGTTGGTGCCTGGAGCGGGATATCGCATGCGTCCGCTTTGCGGGGCATGTTTGTCCTCTACGGTTTTATCGGTGGCGCGGTGTGGCTACTCTATCGCCGGTTGCCCCAACCGACCACGGAATCGAGGGTGCCGCCAGCGCCGCTCGGTCCCTCGCGGGGCATCGTCATGAAACTTGCGGCCTTGTTTTCGGTGGATGCCTTTGCCGGTGGTCTGGTCGTCAACTCGCTGATGGCGCTCTGGCTGTTTCAGCGTTTCGGGGTTTCGCTTGCCGTCGCGGGGGTTTTCTTTTTCTGGGCAGGCCTCCTGACGGCGATTTCGCAGTTGGCCGCACCGTGGGTCGCCCAACGCATCGGCTTGCTCAATACCATGGTGTTTACCCATATTCCGGCCAATGTCTGCCTGGTTCTGGCCGCCCTGGCGCCCGGGATCGAGCTTGCCGTCACGCTGTTGCTGGTGCGTGCGTTGCTCTCGCAGATGGATGTCCCGACCCGCAGCGCCTTCGTCATGGCGGTCGTTACCCCTGCCGAACGGGCTGCCGCCGCCAGTTTTACATCCGTGCCGCGCAGCCTTGCTTCAGCGATCAGCCCGACATTCAGTGGCGCTCTGTTTGCCGCCGGCTGGCTGGCGGCGCCCCTGGTGGCCTGCGGGGTTCTGAAGATCGTATACGATCTGGCGCTCTGGCGCGCTTTCCGGCGGCAGTCTGAAACGCTTTAAGCGGGCGGCTGCCCGGGATGTGTAGCGTGTTCACCCGGGTATTTCAACAGCCTTCTACTGCTGCGATTTCAGGTTTGTCGTTGTTTCGGAGCGGCGGTGACACCGCAAGATTTGCTATATGGCACCTCTAAAAATTGCACTTCGACAAGTTCAGTGCGAACGGACTCTGTTGTAAATCAGAAAGCTATCCGTTCGTGCTGAGCCCGTCGAAGCATGAACGGGTAATTTTTAGAGGTGCCCTATAGCACCGACATCCCGCGCTTTTTCAGCATGTCCACCAGCAGGATGAGTGGCAGCCCGATCAGGGCGTTGGGATCGTCCCCTTCCATGCGGGCGATCAGCGCGATGCCCAGACCTTCGGATTTGGCGCTGCCAGCGCAGTGATAAGGCTGTTCCTTGCGCAGGTAGGATTCGATCTCGCCGTCGCTGTATTCGCGGAAGCTGACGCGATTTTCCGCCACCCCGGTCTGCATCTCTCCGGTGGGCGCGTCCAGCAAGGTCAGCGCGGTATAAAAAATCACGCTCCTGCCGCGCATGGCGCGCAGTTGGCGCACCGCATTGTCGTGGTTGAGCGGCTTGCCCATCTGCTGATCCCCCAGCAGCGCGACCTGATCCGAGCCTATGATCAGCGCATCCTGATGAGTTGCCACCACGGCACCCGCCTTTTCCATGGAAAGCCGCCGCGAAGTTTGCTGCGCGCTTTCTCCGGGAAGCGGCGTTTCGTCCACGTTGGGGGCGGCAACGAGAAAAGGGATTTGCAGCCGCTCGAGTAATTCGCGGCGGTAAACCGAGGTGGAGGCAAGCACAAGCGGCTGAGATTTCAAGAATTATTCCTCTGGGGCGCGGGCGCGGTTTGCACGCACCCTTTTTGACAGGGGGGGGCGAAATATATATCATGCGCGCCTCATGTTTGCACGGCATTTCATTGATAGCCTGGAATTTGCCCGCAACGGCAGGGAACTGCGCGGAGAAATGGCGGTGGCGGAAATGCCCAGGCTACAGGATTTGCTGGCGGCTCCGGAAGGAAAAATCGGCTATGTCGTGCGCGGCTATCAGGACAAGAGCGGTGAGCCGATGCTGCAAGTCGAGATGGATGGATCGTGCCGGTTGGCCTGCCAGCGTTGTTTGAGCGGCTTTGACTATCCGGTCCATCTGGTTTCGCGCCTGCTGCTGGCGCAGGAATCCGAGCTGGAAATGTTTTCTGCCGAAGAGGACGGCCCGGATAGAATTTTTGCCGACCAGCATCTGGATGTGGCCGCTCTGCTGGAGGAGGAATTGCTGTTGAGCTTGCCGTTCGCGCCGATGCATCCGCCGGGCGCCTGCCAGCTTGCGGCAAAGGGTTTGGAACAGCCGGGTAACGCCGCATTTGCGGTTCTCGCCGGATTGAAAGACAGATAATTATTTGTAAGGAGTCAGCATGGCCGTCCAGCAGAACAAAAAATCCCCGTCCAAGCGTGGCATGCACCGCGCGCACGATTTTCTGACCAGCCCCGCGCTGGCGGTTGAGCCGTCCACAGGCGAGGCGCACCTGCGCCACCACATCAGCCCGAGCGGCTTCTATCGCGGCAAAAAAGTTGCCAAAGCCAGGGCTTGAGCACTACCCCGCATCATCTCTTTTGGTAACAAGCCCGTTTGCCCGGCTGGCGAGAGGTCGGCGCGATTGTCGGCATTCAGCAAGTGAGGATGCACTGTGGATGTCACGATAGCCATTGACGCCATGGGCGGCGACCACGGCGCGCACGTTACCGTTCCGGCGGCAACGGCATATCTGCGTAACAACCCCGGCGATACCATCGTGCTGGTCGGTCTGCCCGATGCCATCGCGGCGGAGCTGAACAATCTCAAAGTATCCAGTGGGCCAAACCTGCGCATCCACGCGGCCAGCGAAGTGGTGGGTATGGACGAGTCTCCGCAACTGGTCTTGCGCAGCAAAAAAGATTCTTCCATGCGTGTCGCCATCAATCTGGTCAAAAGTGGCGAGGCGTCCGCCTGCGTCAGCGCGGGCAACACCGGGGCGCTGATGGCGACGGCACGCTATGTGCTGAAAATGCTGCCCGGCATAGATCGCCCGGCGATCGCCTCCTTTCTGCCTACGGCCAAGGGGCAGGTCTGCATGTTGGATCTGGGTGCAAACGTGGATTGCAACGCCGAACACCTGCTGCAATTCGCCCTGATGGGCGCCACGCTGGTCGGAGCGGTCGGCCACAATGACAACCCATCGGTGGGTTTGCTCAACATCGGCAGCGAAGATATCAAGGGCAACGAGACCGTCAAACAGGCGGCGGAGCTGTTACAGCAAAGCGACCTGAATTTTTACGGCAACGTCGAGGGTGACGATATTTTCAAGGGCACGACCGATGTGGTGGTCTGCGATGGTTTTGTCGGCAACGTCTCGCTCAAGACCTCGGAAGGCCTGGCGCAGATGATGCGCGGCTTTCTGCGCAAGGAATTCGGGCGCAACCTGTTCACCAAACTGGCGGGCCTCATCGCCATGCCGGTGCTCAACGCTTTCCGGCAGCACGTTGACCACCGCCGCTACAACGGCGCCAGCCTGCTCGGGCTGAAGGGCATCGTGGTGAAAAGCCACGGCTCCGCCGACACCTTTGCATTTTTATGCGCCATCGAGCGCGCCGCAGAAGAAGCGCGCGGCGGCATGCTGCTCCATATCGGCGAGCACGTCGAGAAGTGGCACCGCGAGCGGCAGCAAAAAGCGGCGGAGGCGGCCTGATGTATTCCAGGATCATCGGCACCGGCAGCTATTTGCCGGAAAAAGTTCTGACCAACTTCGACCTGGAGAAGATGGTTGATACCACCCACGACTGGATAGTCAGCCGCAGCGGCATCACCGAGCGGCACGTGGCGGCGGCGGGCGAACTGAGCAGCGATCTCGCCGCGCATGCCAGCCGCAGGGCCATGGAAATGGCGGGGGTCGGCGCGGATGACATAGACCTCATCATCGTTGCCACCACCACGCCGGACCAGATATTCCCCAGCACCGCCTGCATCCTGCAAGACAAGCTGGGCATCCGGCAGGGCGCGGCGTTCGATGTGCAGGCGGTGTGCAGCGGTTTTGTGTATGCGCTCAACACTGCCGACCTGTATATCAGGGGCGGGCAGGCGCGCACGGCGCTGGTGGTGGGCGCGGAAGTGCTGACCCGCCTGCTCGACTGGAACGACCGCGGCACCTGCGTGCTGTTTGGCGACGGTGCGGGAGCGGTGGTGCTGCAAGCCTCGGACGCACCCGGCATTCTGGGGGCGAAACTGCACTCTGACGGGCGCTATCGCGATCTGCTCCAGGCCAACGCCCGCATCAGCGGCGGGAAAATCGAAGGCGCGCCCTACATGTTCATGGACGGGCAAGGCGTGTTCAAGTTCGCGGTCAAGGTGTTGAGCGAAGTGGTGCAGGAGCTGCTCGCCGACCAGGGCATAAAGGATAGCGAGATTGACTGGCTGGTACCGCATCAGGCCAACATCCGCATCATCGAGGCAACCGCAAAAAAAGTGGGGATGGACATGGGCCGCGTGGTGCTGACGGTGGGGCAGCACGGCAACACCTCGGCCGCCTCGATCCCGCTGGCGCTGGATACTGCCGTGCGCGACGGGCGCATCCGGGCGGGGCAGAAAATCCTGCTGGAAGCAGTGGGCGGAGGCTTTGCCTGGGGCGCGGTGCTGGTGAAGTGGTGAACCAGTTGCTAGCCGTTATTGATCCGGTACGGCTTAAACTTGATTGCCGTTCGTGCTGCCTGTCGAAGCACAAGAATCCATTCACGTTTCGACAAGCTCAATGCGAACGGATTCTTTGATAATGCGTACCGTATCAATAGTCGCTATAGATTCGGCACGAATAAAATATGAAGCCGTTCGTGTTGAGCTTGTCGAAACATGAAGCCTTCGACAAGCTCAGGCCGAACGGAGTGGCAATTCAATTCGTGCCGAATCAATAGTTACACCGTTTCCAACTAACGACTACCCACTACCGACGGCTTTTTATGACTAAATTCGCTTTTGTATTCCCCGGACAAGGCTCGCAAGCGCGCGGCATGATGGGCGGCTATGCCGATTTCCCGGTGGTGCGCGACACGTTTACCGAAGCGTCCGAAGTGCTGAAACAGGATTTGTGGCAACTGGCCGCAGAAGGTGACGAGTCCGAACTGAACTCGACCGTCAACACCCAGCCCCTCATGCTTGCGGCGGGCGTGGCGGTGTACCGCGCCTGGCAATCGCAGGGCGGGCCGTCTCCGGCGATGCTGGCCGGGCACAGCTTGGGAGAATACACCGCGCTGGTGGCGGGGGGGGCGCTCGAATTTGCCGATGCCTTGCCGCTGGTGCGCTACCGCGCCGAATGCATGCAGCAGGCGGTGCCGGAAGGGACGGGCGGTATCGCCGCGATCCTCGGCCTGGATGATGATGCGGTTCGCTCCGCATGCATCGAAGCCGCGCAAGGCGAGGTGCTGGAAGCGGTCAATTACAACTCGCCCGGCCAAGTGGTGATTGCCGGCAACCGCGCGGCGGTGGAACGCGGCATGGAGCTGGCCAAAGCCAAAGGTGCAAAACGGGCAATCATGCTGCCGATGAGCGTGCCATCGCATTGCGGGCTGCTGCGCGACGCGGCCGGGCTGCTGCGCGACTATCTGGGCGGCGTTGCGTTGCGGGCGCCCGCCATTCCGGTGCTGCACAACGCCGATGTGAAAAGTTACAACGACACCGCCGCCATCAGGGATGCGCTGGTGCGCCAGCTCTACTCCCCGGTGCGCTGGGTGGAAACCGTACAGTATTTTGGGCGGCTGGGCGCAACCCACAACGTCGAATGTGCGCCGGGCAAAGTGCTGGCCGGATTGAACAAGCGCATAGACACCGGCCAGCAGGCGCTGGCGCTGAACGATGGGGCGGCGCTGAAATCCGTGCTGGCAACATTGACGCAATAAAGGAGGGGCATAATGAGCTTGCAAGGGCAGGTCGCGCTGGTGACCGGCGCCACGCGCGGCATCGGGCGGGGCATCGCGCTGGGGCTGGGAAAACAGGGCGCAACCGTAATCGGCACCGCGACTTCAGAAAATGGCGCGCAGGAGATCGGCGCTTATCTGGATGTGGCGGGCATCAAGGGCTGCGGCATGGCGCTGAACGTCAATGACAGCGCGCAACTGGAACAGGTGCTGGGCGAAATCCGCAAGCGGTTCGGCGAGGTGCTGGTGCTGGTGAACAACGCCGGCATCACGCGCGACAACCTGCTGGCGCGCATGAGCGACGAGGAATGGGACGAGGTGCTGGCGACCAACCTGAAGTCGGTGTTCCGCCTCAGCCGGGCGGTGATGCGCGGCATGATGAAGGCGAAGAGCGGGCGCATCATCAACATCTCGTCGGTGGTCGGCAGCATGGGCAACGCCGGACAGGCCAACTACGCCGCTTCCAAGGCGGGCATGGCGGGTTTCGCCAAGTCGCTCGCGCGGGAGATCGGCAGCCGCAACATTACGGTCAATTGTGTTGCTCCCGGCTTTATTGATACCGACATGACCCAGAGCCTGGGCGAAGAACAGCGCGCCAAACTGATCGAGCAGGTGCCGCTGAAACGCCTGGGGCAGGTGGCGGATATCGCCGCCGCAGTCGCCTTTCTGGCGGGGCCGGGCGCGGCTTATATCACGGGTGCAACCTTGCATGTAAACGGCGGGATGCACATGGAATAACCCGGGCTGCCCGGCAGTTTGGAAATCCGGGCAAGTTTGGTAGAATGCGAGCCGCTTTTTTGATTTATAACCAAAAGTAGGGAGAGTTACATGTCCAACATCGAACAGCGCGTCAAGAAAATCGTTGCAGAACAACTCGGCGTGAACGAATCCGAGGTCAAAAACGAATCCTCCTTTGTCAATGACTTGGGCGCGGATTCCCTGGATACGGTCGAACTGGTCATGGCGCTGGAAGAGGAATTCGAGTGCGAAATTCCGGATGAAGAAGCGGAAAAGATCACCTCGGTGCAGCAGGCCATAGATTACGTCAACGCCCACCAGAAGTAGCCGTTCCCCCATCGTTTTTCCTCGTGTTGGAGCCAACTTGACCAAACGCAGGGTGGTTGTTACCGGACTGGGTATCGTTTCGCCGGTAGGTATCGGGGTATCCCAGGCGTGGCGCAACCTGGTTGGCGGCAAGTCCGGCATCACGCGCATCGCCGGTTTTGACCCGACCGCCTTCGCCTGGGAGTTCGATGCGACCCAGTTTATCCCGGCCAAGGACGCGCGCCGCATGGACCGCTTCATCCATTTCGGTTTGGCGGCCGGCATCGAGGCATTCAAGGATTCCGGGCTGGCAGTCACCGAGCAGAATGCCGAGCGCATCGGCGTGTGCATCGGTTCCGGCATCGGCGGCCTGCCGATGATCGAGGATACCCACAACGATTACCTGGCTGCCGGGCCACGCAAAATTTCGCCGTTCTTCATTCCCGGCACCATCATCAACATGATCTCCGGCAACCTGTCCATCCTGTACGGGTTGAAAGGGCCGAACCTGGCCATCGTTACGGCCTGCACCACCGGCACCCACAGCATCGGCGAATCTGCCCGCACCATCGAATATGGCGATGCCGACGTGATGGTTTGCGGCGGTTCGGAGGCGGCCATTTCTCCGCTGGCAATCGGCGGCTTTTCCGCTGCCCGGGCGCTATCTACCCGCAATGACGACCCGGCAACGGCCAGCCGCCCCTGGGACAAGAACCGCGACGGTTTCGTGATGGGCGAGGGCGCGGGCGTGATGGTGCTGGAAGAATATGAGCATGCCAAGGCGCGCGGAGCCAGAATTTACGCCGAGCTGGCCGGATACGGCACCAGCGCCGACGCCTACCATATGACCGCGCCCAGCACCGACGGCCCGAAGCGCAGCATGTTGAACGCACTGCGCAACGCCGGGATGAACCCGGACCAGGTACAGTACGTCAACGCGCACGGCACCTCCACTCCGATGGGCGACAAGAACGAAACCGACGCGATCAAGCTGGCGTTTGGCGACCACGCCGGGAAGCTGGTGGTGAATTCCACCAAGTCCATGACCGGCCACCTGCTGGGCGGCGCGGGCGGCATCGAATCGCTGTTCTGCGCGCTGGCGGTGTACCACCAGGTTTCGCCGCCCACCATCAACATCTTCGAGCAGGATCCGGAGTGCGACCTGGACTACTGTGCCAACACCGCGCGCGACATGAAAATTGATGCGGCGCTGAACAACAATTTCGGCTTTGGCGGAACCAACGGCTCGCTGGTGTTCCGCAAAATCTGACCCCTTTCCCGATGCTGGTCAACGGCGAACTGGATGATTCGATCAGCGCCGCCGACCGCGGCTTGCTGTACGGCGACGGCGTATTTCGCACCCTGCGCGTGACGGGTGGGCAACCGTTGCACTGGCAGCGGCACTACCGCAAGCTGCAACAGGATTGTGCCGCACTCGCTCTGCCTTGTCCCGATGCCTCACTCCTGCTGGAAGAATTGCACCGTCTGATAGCCTCCGGCACCGATGGTGTGGCCAAAATAATTGTCACGCGCGGCGCGGGCGTACGCGGCTACGCACCTCCCGGCAACCCCATCCCCACGCGCATCCTCGCCCTCACCCCTTGCCCCCCCTATCCGGGCGAGAGTTACACGCAAGGCGTCAAGTTGCGTATCTGCGATCTGCGCCTTTCGCACCAGCCGCGACTGGCCGGCGTCAAGCACCTCAACCGCCTGGAAAACGTGCTGGCTGCGGCGGAATGGGATGATCCGGGCATCGCCGAAGGATTGCTGCTGGACATGGGCGACAACGTGATCGAGGGCACGCGCAGCAACCTGTTCATGGTGAGCGGCGGCGCGCTGCTGACGCCCGACCTGTCGCGCTGCGGCGTGGCCGGGGTGCAGCGCGAGCGCGTGCTGGAATGGGCTGCGGCGCATGGCGCGCCCTGCCGCATCGCGCAGTTCGGGCCGGGTGAACTGCGCGCCGCCGACGAAATATTTCTGGTGAACAGCATCATCGGGCTATGGCCGGTGCGCGAGCTGCTGGATCGCTCGTGGAGCTATTTCCCGTTTGCCATGCAAGTGCAGGAATGGTTGAGCCATGCGCCAGATTAAATGGCTGCTGCTTCTGACGCTGTTCCTGACCGCCGTGCTGGCGACGGATTTTTATTTTTTTGCCACCCGCCCGCAGGCCTTGCCCGCGCAGCCTTACCAGTTCACGCTGAAACCGGGAACCAGCCTCAAAGGCGCGGCGCAACAACTGCAACAGGAAGGGGGCTTGTCCAACGTGCGGATGTTCGTCGTGCTGGCGCGCCTGCTCGGCAAGTCGGCGCAGATCAAGGCCGGTAACTATGTGCTGGAAACAGCGGTCACTCCGCTGGAATTGCTGGACGTGCTGGCCAAGGGCAAGGGGATACAAAGCGAATTCAGCGTCATAGAGGGCTGGACGTTCGGCCAGTTCCGCGCCGTGTTGAATGCCAGCCCCGCCGTCCGCCACGATACCGCACAACTATCCGCAGCAGAAATCTTGCAGCGCCTCGGCGTGACCGAAACTCACCCGGAAGGACTGTTCTTTCCCGACACCTATCATTTCGCCAGCGGTGCCAGCGATTTGACCCTGTTCAAGCGCGCCTACGAAACCATGCAAAAGCATGTGCAGCAAGCATGGCAAACGCGGGAGCCGGGCCTTCCCCTGGAGTCGCCTTACCAGGCGCTGATCCTGGCTTCCATCGTGGAAAAGGAAACCGGCGCGGCGCGCGACCGGGGCATGATCGCGGGCGTGTTCACCAACCGCCTGCACAAAGGGATGCTGCTGCAAACCGACCCTACGGTGATTTATGGCGTGGGCGAAAAATTTGACGGCAACCTGAAGAAGCGCGACTTGCTGGCGGACACCCCCTACAACACCTACACCCGCGCCGGCCTGCCGCCCACCCCGATCGCGCTGCCGGGGCTGGCTTCGATCCAGGCGGCCTTGCATCCGGCAAAGACCGATGCACTTTATTTTGTGGCGCGCGGTGACGGCAGCTCGGAGTTCTCCGCTACGCTGGCGAAACACAACCGGGCGGTGAACAAATATCAGAAATAGCCAGATTCCAATTCCGTTTTAGCGATGCAGCAGTTTGGTAGGGTGGATAAAGGCGCGAAGCGCCGTATCCGCCATTGCACGGTGGATACGGCCTGCGGCCTTTATCCACCCTACGTTGCTACGTTGCCTTGTGCGCCACGGGGTTTTTCTTCAGTCGGGAACGTCTAGCGATCAGAAGCGGACCAGTTATAGCCGCGCACGATCCCTTGCTGGTCAAATTTGATTTGCAGCATTTTCACCCGCATGGCGGAGGTGTCGCTCAGCCGCCCCGAAGCGAAATAATAGACCCACTCTTCGAAGCGTTCGCCGCCGGTATCCACGTTAACCCCCGTGCTGGCGGGCGCACCGAGCCAGCCGCGCACCTGATCGCGAGTGGAGGCTCCGCGCTCGACTTTCGCCTCGAACGTGCGCACGTCAAAATCCTGACCTACCTGCACGGCGCTGCATGCCGCCAGAGACAGGGCGAGAATTGCAGTTGGAAAAATGCGCGAAATGGGAAACATGGTGCCCCCTCGATTTGATGTGTGCTGCGGGTAGCCGCAACGCGGCCTTATTTCAAGTTTGCCAGATAGTCCGCGAACCCGTCGCGCAAGTCTTCGTGCTTCAACCCGAAGGCCACCTGCGCCTTGAGGTAGCCCAGCTTCGAGCCGCAATCGTAGCGGATGCCGTTAAAACGGTAAGCCAGCAGTTTTTCCTCCTGCAGCAGCGCCGCGATACCGTCGGTCAACTGGATCTCGCCCCCCGTTCCCGGCTTCACCTGCGACAGGTGATGGAAGATACGCGGCGTCAGGATGTAGCGCCCCACCACCGCCAGCGTGGAAGGGGCGACGTCCGGGCTGGGCTTCTCGATGATGCCGTGCGCCTGTTCCACGCCCGGCTCCAGATTGGTCGCGCTGACGATGCCGTATTGCCCGGTGTGGCTGCGCGGCACATCCTGCACTCCCAGCACCGAACACTGGTGGCGTTGCGCCACGTCTATCATCTGCTTGATGATGGGCGGCTCGCCGTCTATCAGGTCGTCCGCCAAAATCACCGCAAACGGCTCGTCCTGCACCACCGGTCGCGCGCACAGCACGGCGTGGCCCAGCCCGAGCGCCTCGGTCTGGCGGATGTAGATGCAGTTGACGTGCTTCGGGATCACCTCCTGCACCATGCGCAGCAGATCCTTTTTGCCGCGCGCGGCGAGCTCGGATTCGAGCTCGTAAGCCGTGTCGAAATGGTCTTCGATGGCGCGTTTGTTGCGCCCGGTGATGAACACCATGTCGGTGATCCCTGCCGCCACCGCTTCTTCCACCGCATACTGGATCAGCGGCTTGTCTACTACCGGCATCATTTCCTTGGGGCTGGCCTTGGTGGCGGGCAGGAAGCGGCTGCCCATGCCGGCTACCGGAAAAACAGCTTTCGTTACTTTTTTCATTGCTTTTATCCTGAAAAACTTACTTGGCCACAGAGCACACAGAGATCACAGAGGGAAAGCAAT
>VIKH01000168.1 GCA_008080515.1 Gallionellaceae bacterium
TGCCAAACCTTCCAGAATATGGCCGCGATCACGCGCCTTGCGCAGTTCGAACACGGTGCGGCGCGTCACTACCTCGCGGCGGTGGCGCAGGAACGCATCAATGAACTGTTTCAGATTAAGCAGTTGCGGGCGACCACCGAGCAGGGCCACCATGTTCATGCTGAAACTGTCCTGTAACTGCGTCTCTTTGTAGAGCTGGTTGAGGATGACCTCCGGCATTTCGCCGCGCTTCAGTTCAATCACCGCACGCATCCCGGACTTGTCCGACTCGTCGCGGATTTCCGAGATGCCCTCGATGCGCTTTTCGCGCACCAGTTCGCCGATCTTGGTCAGTAGGTTTGCCTTGTTCACCTGGTAGGGCAGCTCATCAACGATGATGGCTTGGCGGTTGCCCTTTTCCATGTCCTCGAAATGGGTGCGCGCGCGCATCACCACGCGCCCGCGACCGGTGCGGTAGCCTTCCCTGATGCCTGCCGTCCCATATATATAACCGGCGGTAGGAAAATCCGGAGCCGGAACCAGTTCGATCAATTGCTCGATGTCCATCTCGGGGTTCTTCAGCAGCGCCAGGCACGCATCCACCACCTCGCATAGATTGTGCGGCGGGATATTGGTTGCCATGCCCACCGCGATGCCGGAAGAACCATTTACCAGCAAATTGGGGAAGCGCGACGGCAACACCAGCGGCTCCTTCTCGGAACCGTCATAGTTGGGGCCAAAATCTACCGTTTCCTTGTCGAGGTCGGCCAGCAGCTCGTGCGCGATGCGCGCCATGCGGATCTCGGTGTAGCGCATCGCCGCCGCGTTGTCGCCGTCTACCGAGCCGAAGTTGCCCTGCCCGTCTACTAGGGGATAGCGCAGCGAGAAATCCTGCGCCATGCGCACGATGGTGTCGTACACCGCCGTATCGCCGTGCGGGTGGTATTTACCGATCACGTCGCCGACGATACGCGCCGACTTCTTGTAAGCCTTGTTCCAGTCGTTGGAAAGCTCGTGCATGGCAAACAGCACGCGGCGATGCACCGGCTTCAGACCGTCGCGCACATCGGGCAAGGCGCGCCCCACGATCACGCTCATGGCGTAGTCGAGATAAGAGGTGCGCATCTCCCCCTCGAGGCTGACCGGCAGGGTTTCTTTGGCGAATTGTTCCATGGATTAGGGTGCCCGAATTTAGCGCTTAAATTAGCCCGTTAGTTTATCATGCCAGCCTTGATCGGAACAAAAACTTAACTCACCACTTCTGAATACGGACAGGGAGCGCCATGACCAACGCCGACCCGCTTGAACTGGATAAATTCAGCCAGCTCGCGCACCGCTGGTGGGATACCAACAGCGAGTTCAAGCCGCTGCACGACATCAACCCGCTGCGCCTCGATTACATCGCCCGCATCGCGCCGCTCTCCGGCAAGGCCGTACTGGACATCGGCTGCGGCGGGGGTATTCTGGCTGAAGGTATGGCGGCGCTCGGCGCGCGCGTCACCGGCATTGATTTGAGCGACAAGGCCTTGCAGGTCGCCAAACTGCACTTGCTGGAAAGCGGGCAAAAAGTGGATTACCGCAAAATCTCCGCAGAAGATCTGGCCGCAGAGCAGCCGCAGCAGTACGACGTGGTGACCTGTATGGAAATGCTGGAGCACGTGCCCGACCCCGCCAGCACCGTGCGCGCCTGCGCGCAGTTGGCCAAACCGGGCGGACGCCTGTTTTTTGCCACCCTCAACCGCAATCTCAAATCCTACCTGCTCGCGGTGATCGGCGCGGAATACCTGCTCAAGCTGTTACCGCGCGGCACGCACGATTTCGACAAGTTCATCAAGCCTTCCGAGCTCGCACAATATTGCCGCGATGCCGGGCTGAGTGTGAACGAAATCGGCGGCATGAGCTACAACCCGCTGAACAAAACCTACGCCCTGGGCAAGGATACCGACGTCAACTACCTGCTTGCCTGCCAGCGTGATTAAGGCCGTCCTGTTTGACTTGGACGGAACCTTCGCGGACACTGCGCCAGATCTGGCTGCCGCTCTCAACCACGTGCGCGGGCTGCACGGTTTACCCCCCCTGCCGCTGGGAATCATACGACCGCAAGCCTCGCACGGTTCCCCCGGCATGCTCAAACTTGGATTCAACGTCGAGCCCGATGCCGCCGGCTACCCCGCCCTGCGCGAAGCGTTCCTGGCGCATTACGCCGCACACATCTGCGATCTGACCACGCTGTTTGCGGGCATGGCGCAGATGCTCGACACGCTGGAACGGCGCGGCATCCCCTGGGGTATCGTCACCAACAAACCGCACCGCTTCACCGTGCCGCTGATGCGAGCGCTGGGATACGATGAACGCGCCGCCTGCCTGATCAGCGGCGACACCTGTGCGCGCGCCAAGCCCTATCCCGACCCCCTGCTCAAGGCCAGCGAACTGATGGGTGTTGCGCCGCAGCACTGCCTCTACCTGGGCGACGACAAACGTGATACGGATGCGGCGCAGGCCGCCGGAATGCGCGGTATCGTCGCCCGCTACGGCTACATTGACGCGCGGAGCAAC
>VIKH01000169.1 GCA_008080515.1 Gallionellaceae bacterium
TCACATTTCGACAAGCTCAATGCGAACGGATTCTTGGATAATGCGTTCCGGATCAATAGTTAACCCCCGTGGTTTGCTTTTCAACTGGCGACTAGTGACTGACGACTAACGACTGAACTATGAAAAAAGACTACTACGAAACCCTCGGCGTCAACCGCGACGCTTCCGACGAAGAAATCAAGAAGGCTTATCGCAAGTTGGCGATGAAGCACCACCCCGACCGCAACCCGGACAACCCGAAAGCGGAGGAGCACTTCAAGGAAGCCAAGGAAGCTTACGAAATTTTGAGCGACGGCCAAAAGCGGGCGGCTTACGACCAGTACGGCCATGCCGCTTTCGAGGCGGGCGGGATGGGTGGCGGCAACCCCTTCGGCGCGGGCGGCGCGCAAGGTTTCGATTTCGGCGACATTTTCGGCGACATTTTCGGCGGCGGGCGCGGGCGCAGCAACGTGCATCGCGGGGCCGACCTGCGCTACAACCTGGAAATATCGCTGGAGCAGGCAGCGCGCGGAACCGAGACGCAAATCCGCGTCCCGTCCATGGCCGCATGTGACACCTGCCACGGCAGCGGTGCCAAACCTGGTACCAGCCCGACCACCTGCGGCACCTGCCACGGCCAGGGCCAGGTGCGCATGCAGCAGGGGTTTTTCTCCATCCAGCAAGCCTGCCCGCGCTGCCACGGCAGCGGCAAGACCATCGCCTCGCCCTGCAAGGATTGCCATGGCGCGGGCCGCATCAAACAGCACAAGACGCTGTCGGTAAAAATACCCGCCGGCGTGGACAACGACGACCGCATCCGCCTGTCCGGCGAAGGCGAATCCGGAGCGAACGGCGGTCCCACCGGCGATTTGTACGTCGCCATCCACATCACGCCGCACCCGGTGTTCCAGCGCGACCACAACGACCTGCATTGCGAAATGCCGATCGGCTTCGCCACTGCGGCGCTGGGCGGCGAAATCGAAATCCCCACACTGGACGGCTCGGCGCGCATCAAGATTCCGGCGGAAACGCAATCCGGCAAGATTTTCCGGCTGCGTGGCAAAGGCATCAAGGGCGTGCGCAGCTCGGCTTATGGCGACCTGCACTGCCACGTTGTGGTGGAAACTCCGGTCAACCTCACCGAGCGGCAAAAAGAACTGCTGCGGGAACTCGAAACTATCAACCTGAAGGACAGCGCCCTGCACAACCCGCGCGCAAAATCCTGGATGGACAAGGTCAAGGACTTTTTTGGCCAGTAGGCCGGAAAATCCATGACCTCGCGGTGAAGGCCGTGCAGCAAGTTAAGGGCAACGCCCGGCCGGAGCCACAAAGTGAAAGATTTTTTTGGGCCATAACAAACGGTAGATAAGCGTTTTCGGCGCTTTATCCAACCGATGCGATAGCCTATACCGTCGGCAGTTCCGGGATGTATTGCGCCACCATCTGCGGCGTCAGATGCATCATGCAGTTGAAATGGCCCTGCGGGCATGTCCGCTTGAAGCACGGGCTGCATGGCAGTTCGAGTTTGATGACTTGCGCCTGTTCCGATAGCGGCGGGGTGAAGTGCGGCGAGCTGGAGCCATACAGCGCCAGCATCGGGCGATCCAGCGCGGCGGCGAGATGCATCAGGCCGCTATCGTTGCTGACCACCAGGCTGGCGGCAGAAAGCAGCATGATGGCCTCGGACAGGTCGGTTGCGCCGCACAGGTTGCGGCATGTTTCGTTGCCCAGCGCGATGATTTTGTCGCCGCTCTCTTTGTCCTTCCCCGACCCGATCAGCCATACGGCGTAACCGCGCTCGCGCAGTATCTGCGCCAGTTCGGCAAAATAAGGTACCGGCCAGCGCTTGGCCGGGCCGTACTCCGCGCCGGGGCAGAATACGGCGATGGGCCGGTCATCCCGCAAGCCCAACCTGCCGAGCAGCTCCTGGCGCTGTTTTGTGTCAACCTGCAACTTCGGGTGCGGTATCGGACGCGGAATCCTGTCATTCGGCGCTTCGGCGAGCTGCGCGAAACGTTCCACCATCAGCGGCAGTGCGCCCTTGTCCAGTTTGCGCGCATCGTTCAGCAGCCCGTAGCGCATCTCGCCGATAAAGCCGGTGCGCAGGGGAACCCCCGCGAAATAAGGGACGAGCGCGGACTTGAACGAGTTGGGCAGCACGATGGCCTGGTCGTAATGCGAGGCGCGCAACTGTTTGCCGAGGCGATAACGCGCGAACAGTTTCAGCGCGCCATGCGGGAACGGGTTGGCGATGACACCGTGAACTTCCGGCATCTGGCGCAATAACGTCGCGGTCCACAGCGGTGCCAGCACGTCTAGCTGTACGCCCGGATGGCGCTGCTTGAGGCGCGCCAGCATGGGCTGCACCAGCATCGTATCGCCCACCCAGCTCGGTGCAATGATGAGTATTTTTTGCATTCAGGGCACTCGGATAACTTGCTGATTTGTAATAATTGCTGTTCGCATTGAGATTTGAAATGCAGTTATCCTTAAAACCGCAATTCAAGCCACAGAGAACACAGAGCACACAGAGAAACTGCGG
>VIKH01000031.1 GCA_008080515.1 Gallionellaceae bacterium
TTTGTGGTGGGTGACCCCAAACAGTCCATCTACCGCTTCCGCCGCGCCGATTCGCGCCTGTTCGGCGAGGCGCGCGAATTTCTTCACCGGGCATTCGGCGCCACTTGCATCGCGCAGAACGAAACGCGACGCAACGCTCCTGCGGTGCTGCGAGCGGTGAACGGCGTGTTTGCTTCGCGGCCGGACGGGCTCGTGGATTTCGAGGAGCACCTTGCCCATCATCAGGATTTGCCGGGCTATGTCGAGGCGCTGCCATTACTCACGATCCCGTTGGAGGAGGGCGGGGGGGAGGGGGCGAGCGATGAACTGCGCCTGCGCAACCCGCTTGTCACGCCGCACGCCGGAGAGTCGGGCGGGGCGCGGGAAATCGAGGCGGAGCAATTTGCCGCCCGCATCGCGGAGATCGTCGCCGGCTGGAGCGTGCGGGGAGAAGGAGGTGTCTCGCGCCGCGCCGAATGCCGCGACATCATGGTGCTGGTGCGCAAGCGTACCCATCTGCGCGTTTACGAACATGCACTGCGCGCGCGCCGCATCCCTTTCCTCACTTCGCGCCGGGGGGGGCTGCTCGACTCGCTGGAGGCAGAAGACATCCAGGCGCTGCTGGCGTTCCTGATCGCACCGTTTGCCGATCTGGCATTGGCGCAGGTGTTGCGTTCGCCGATGTTCTCCTGCGGCGATGAGGATTTGATGCGGCTCGCGGAAATCCCCCTCAACCCCCCTTTTGCAAAGGGGGGAAAAGAATCCGGGTGTGGCGACTCTTGTGTTCCCCCCTTTGCAAAAGGGGGGCTAGGGGGGATTTGCAGTTGGTGGCTGCGCCTCCAACAGATAGCTGCCAGCGGATCTGCCTCCCCGCATCTGCAACGGGCACACTGCCTGCTGCGCGGTTGGCTGGCCCTCGCCGACAGGCTGCCGGTACACGATCTGCTGGATCGCATCTATTTCGAGTGCGATCTGTTGCGCCGCTACGAAGCGGCTTTGCCTGCCGAGCTGCACGAAGCGGCGCGCGCCAACCTGCAAGCCTTCATGGAAATCGCGCTGAACGTGGATGCCGGGCGCTACCCCAGCCTGCCGCGCTTTCTTGCCGAGCTGCGCGAACTGCGTGCGGCGGAGGATGAAGCGCCGGATGAGGGCAAGGTGGGAGAAATCGGCAACGCGCTACGCATCTACACCGTACACGAAGCAAAGGGGCTGGAGGCGCCCATCGTGTGGCTGCTGGATGCCAACGACATGCAGCACAAAACCGACAGCTACGGCGTGTTGCTGGACTGGCCGACCGGCGCCCCGCGTCCCGCACATTTTTCCCTGTATCCGGATAAGCGCGGGCGCGGAGCTTGGCGCGCTCCCTATTTTGATGCGGATGAAGTTTATGCGCGGCGCGAAGAAATGAATTTGCTGTACGTGGGCATGACGCGCGCCAAACAGGCGCTGCTGGTCAGCGGCAACGGCGATCTGGCGGAAGAGTCGTGGTACGGGCGCATCGCGTGCGCGCTGGAACAGGGCGACAACCCGCTACAGGCGGTTGCTGTTTCCGCCTTCCCGGACGAAGAGGGTGCGATGGCGTGCTCTGGCGCCGAGCTTGCCTCGCTGCGCCAGCCTGTTCCGACCGGGCGGCAGTTGCCGCGCGCGACGATAGAGCAGCAACGCGGTATCTGGTGGCACGCACTGCTGCAAAACCTGGCCCCGCCCAATGTGGGGGCCGACAAGGCAGCGATCCAGCAGCGCTGCGGTGTCCCGCCCGGCGAAGTGGAGCCGCTGTGGCAGCAGGTGCAATACCTTCTGTCGTTGCCGGATCTGCAACGTTTTTTCGATCCGCAGCATTACCTTAACGCGCACAACGAAATGCCTTACGCCAACGCGCGCGGCGAACTGAAACGCATAGACCGCCTCGTTGAGTTCGAGGGCGAGGTGTGGGTGCTGGATTATAAAACCGGCTCAGAATCGGATATTGCGCCGCACCGCGCCCAACTGCTGGAATACCGCGACGCCATGCGATCCGTTTATGCGGGCAAGACGGTGCGCTGCGCGCTGCTGTGCGCGGATGGAACGTTGCGCGAGGTGGAGTAATAAGCGGGGGGGGCGGGACTTGCGGCGGGACGCCCGGAGTGGCTGGTTCAGCCGTTGGTAAAGCTGGTCGGGGCGAGAGGATTCGAACCTCCGACCACTTGCACCCCATGCAAGTACGCTACCAGGCTGCGCTACGCCCCGAACGGGCAAATTATAGCAGAGCAAAAACCAATGAAGAGAAATTTGTGCGGGAGTGCTCATGCCACACCACACAATCCTTGCTTTAGGTTTATCATGCATCCGACAGGTCGCCCGGTTTGACCCAATGGCAACACGATGCAAGCGGGTGCCGTCAAGCGCGTCAGCGCAGGTTCGCGCCCTGTTTTCAGAGAAGGGGTTCTTCATGGGAAGCTCAAAGCGCAGCATTCAAGCACACAAGCCTCCGGCAGGCAGCGGCAAGTCGGCTGAAGTGCGCCCCTCCGCGCAGAAGCGTGATTTGTTGGCGGGTGACGAAGCCGCAGAGTTGGCGCGTTCTGACGATGGAAAGTCGCGCTTGGTCGAGCGGCCCGATGGCGTCTACTGGCAGGACGAGTTCTCGGCAAAATTGTACGGGCCTTTCCCGAACCTGGCGGATGCGATGCAGGACATGCAATACCGCGAAGACAGCAGTTACGAGGAAGGGGAATCGCTGCAGGAGGCAGAAGCTGAAATCGGCATCGCCGACTGGGTGGATCCCGAAACGGGCGAACTGGCGGAAGGGTTGACGCCGCATCGCGGCAGCGATTGATTCCGTTGCCCGGAAGCGGTCGCGCGCCCAATGAACTCGCAACATTCGACGATGCTTCCACGGCTATTGATCTGGCACGGTAAAGTTTTGGCGCTGTTCGGGCTGAAGTTGTCGCAGCCCATTCACCTTTCGAGCTCAAGACGAGCGGGCTTCAAACACAATCTGGCCGGATCGGCGGCACTCTTAATGCTGGTGCTGTTCGCTGCGCTCACTTCCGGCTGCGCTGCCAGCAGGCCGCAAAAACTGTTTGATGCCTCGATGATTGCCGGGCACCCCCAGCAGTATGTGCTGGTTAAAAACAAGCCGAACGGGAAAGTGATCGCGGGCGTCAGGACGGATGATGTCAAGAGCATGGTGGCCATCAAGGAGCGCGTGGAGGCGGCGGCAGGGGACCTGCGCGTTGACCTGCTGGTTGCGGATGCCGGAGAGCCCAACGGGTATTCTTTTATTTATCACGACAAACCAAAAATTGCGGTCAACATGGCCATGATCAATTTGATCGGAGAAGACCGGGACGCGATGGCCGCGCTGATCGGGCACGAGCTGGCGCACCTGTATCTCGATCACATGAGGCTGCGGCAGAGCCGGGAAGAAGATCGTGCCACGACTTCAGCCGTGCTCGGTTTTGCGCTGGGGATGATAGGGATTCCCATGGGGCCGGTAGACCTTGCCACCACTACGATGACCAGAAAGTATTCCAGAGACGACGAGCGCGAAGCGGATCGCGCCGGGGTGGAATATATTGCCCGAGCGGGCTATGACCCTTGTGGTGCCGTGCGCCTGCAAACGAAACTCGGGACGGTTTCCTCCGGCGCCATGATCCCCTTCATGAGTACGCACCCGTCAAGCGCGGAGCGCGCCGATACTTTGAAACTCCTCGCTGATTGCAAATAGGCAGACGCTCAAGACACAAACCCTCTGCCGCGCATCGGCAGCAGGGAGCAACGGTCAGGATGGGAGCGGGTGAGCCGTGTTGATGGCGGTGTCTGCTCTAGCAGACTGGCGTGGTCACGCGCATGACGGCTTCCCGCATATCAGGCGCTTTTCATCAGAATGGCGGTACGGTTCCATACACCCTGCCGCTCGTAGGTCAGCGAGTCGGCCATCTCGCGTATCAGCAGCAGGCCCATGCCGCCGATCTTTCCCTTGTTCACCGTGGTGGACGGATCAGGCAGGGGCGCATTTGCGGTGTCGAAGAACGGCGCGGTATCCTCGTACTGGATGCGTATGTAGCCGGGAACACGCTCCAGCTCAATTTGCACCGTACCGCCCGTGCCCCGGTAACCGTGCTGCACGGTATTGGTGAACAGCTCCTCCAGCATGACCAGAAGCCGGCAGGACAGATCGCTGTCCACGTTTTCTCGGGTGCAGAAATCCTTGGCGAGCGTTCTCAAGCGGAGAAAGTTGTCGGTGCTGGCGGGTAGTTGGAATGAGCTCATGGATATGGGATTGCCCTTGAGTACAATAGATTGCGTACCGGTTGCAATGTTATTATAAACACGCGCCGCATAATACTGATGAAGGAGCTATCATGGGAAAAACGATTTTGTCTTTTATCCTTGCAGCCGGCTTTCTGGCTCAAGTTCCGGTTGCCGCAGCCGCCGACGATATTGCACAATTCAAGAGAGTGGCCGGTACCGTTTTCGTCGAACGCGATGGCAAACGGGCGACCGCCCAAGCCGGGGAGCGAGTACAGCAAAGCGATGTCATCGTTACCGGAAGCGATGGGGCGGCAGGGTTGACTTTTGCCGACAACAGCTTGCTGTCCGTCGGCCCCAACAGCACGCTGTCGCTGGATCGTTTTGAGTTCAACAGCACCACGCACGAGGGCAGGTTCGACTCGTCCCTGAAGAAAGGCACCCTGGCGGTAGTTTCCGGGAAGATCGTCAAGCAAACTCCGGGGGCGATGATCGTGCGCACCCCTTCCGCCATTCTTGGGGCACGCGGAACCGAGTTTGTGGTGCGCGCGGATTGATATTTTGATGAAGCGCCTCATCGTAATGATCGCCGCCATTGCGGCAACAGGTTGCGGCAGTCTCCGCCACGACGAAGTGATTCTGCTGCCGGGCAAAGATGGCAAGGTCGGCAGCGTGGTGGTCAGCAATAGCAGCGGCGAGGTCGTGCTCGACAAAGCCTATTCCAGCGCAAAAACCGGAGGCAGCGCTATCGTTGTCGGCGCGACCAGCGCGGAAGAGGTCGGCAGAACGTACGGTGATGCTCTCGCGGCGCAGCCGCCGAGACCCGCTTCTTACACGGTACATTTCGAGACGGGCAGCGACCAGTTGACCGGCGAATCCAGACGCGCCATCGAGGGGATACTGGCCGACATTGCGGGGCGCCCCTCGCCAGAAGTGGTCGTCATCGGCCACACCGACACCGTGGGGCGGGCGGGCATCCGCAACGACGAACTTTCCAGGCAGCGCGCCGAGGTGGTGCGCGCCATGCTCGTCAAGCAGGGGATTCCGGCCGCCAGCGTTTCGGTCGAAGGGAGAGGAAGCCGCGAGCTTCTGGTGCCGACGGCGGTCAATGTGGACGAACCGCGCAACCGGCGGGTGGAGATCACAGTGAGGTAGCGCCTTTCCACTGCAACACCAGCAGGGTTTTATCGTCTGTCGGCCCCGCTTCACTTTCAAATTCCCGGACTTGATCCAGCAGCGATACACATAGCTGTTTCGGCGACAGTGATGCGTTGCCGCCCTGTTCCAGACAGTCTTTCAGGCGCATCGCGCCAAACAGTTCGCCCGCCGGGTTCGTCGCCTCGGTGATGCCGTCGGTAATCAGAACCAGCCTGTCTCCCGCTTGCAGTTGGATTTGCGCGCTGTCGTAAGGGAAATTTTCGATTACCGAAAAAGGTGGCCCGCCATCCCCTTCTTCCAGCCGCGTCAGGGCGCCGGATGCGGCTGCGGTGCGGTAGGGCGCATCGTGCCCGGCATTGCAATAAGCCAAGCGGCCATCGCGCAAGTCGAGAATGCCGATCACGCCCGTCACGAACAGCATTTCCGGGTTGGCATGCGACAGTTCGGCATTGAAAGCCCGAGCTATCCTGCTCACGTTGCCCTCGTGGCGTATCGCCAAGCTGTGGCACAGGGTTTTGCTGATCGCCATGAACAGGCTGGCCGGCAAGCCTTTCCCGGAAACATCCCCGATCATGAAAAACAGCCGGTCCGGGTCGAGCAGGAAAAAATCGTAAAAATCGCCGCCCACCACTTTGGCCGGTTGCATGAAGGCCATCAGGCTAAAGCGGGTTTCGTCAGGAAATGCGTTTTCGGCCCCGGGCAGCATGCCGGCCTGGATGCGCCGCGCGGCATCCATTTCTCCGGCGAGGCGTGCGGCCTGCTCGCGTTCGGCCTGCAATTTTTTTTCCAGGTTGCGGCGCTTGAGATTGGCGCGGGCCAGCGCGAAGGCCAGCGAGGCGCTGAAAATGATGGATAGCCCAACCGAAGGCGTTGCCCCATCCAGCAGCAAGCCCCAGCGGTAAGCGGCAAGAGCGGCGGCGGGCGGAACCAGCAGCAACAATAACGCCGCCACCGCGCGGCGCAGCGACCAGACAGGGGCGAAGATAGCCGCGAGGCCGGGCACGACCAGCAGCAAAATTTCAGCCCAGCTTGCCCAGATGGGGCGCCGCAGCAACTGGTTGTCAAAAATATTTTCCAGCACCTGGGCATGGATTTCCACGCCGGGCATGCGCTGCCCGACAGGGGTGGCCTGATCGTCCAGCATGCCCACGCCGGTCACGCCCAGCAGCACCAGCTTGTTTTTCAGCGCGTCCGGGGCAATGTTTCCGTCCAGCACGTCGGCGGCAGAAACGAAGCGGGCGGCATTCCGTGGGCTGAAATAAACCCACAAGCGCCCGTCCTTTTCTGTGGGAATTTCCACGTCGCCCACGCCGACGGAGAGGATGCCGCTGCTGTTGCCGCGTATGCGGAAGCCGGGTTCGCCTGCGGCGGCGCGCAGCAGCTCGATGGAAAGCGCCGGATAGGGCTGGCCTCCCACGCTGGCGGCCAGAGGAACCCGGCGCACCACGCCCTTTTCCGGCTCGGCGCTGAGGATGGCGTGGCCGCTTGCGGCCCCGTCCAGTATCGGGATGCTGCGTAGGCTGTAAGGGTAGTCGCGCAGCGTATTCTTGCCGCTAACCATGGCAGCCGTGAAACTGCCTTCGCGCGAGCCGGCAGGCGGAGCCGTGTCCAGCCCCGCTAACCCGAGCACGGTCGGCGCCTGCTGCAGAGCGCGCGCAAAGGTCGCATCGCCGCTGGGCAGTTGGCCGAGCTGGGCCGCAAGGTCGTGGGGAATGCCCGGCAGGGCAAGTGCCAACTGGGCCGGGGAATAGCGGTCCGGCTCCGGAAAGATCATGTCGAGGCCGATGGCGGCGGGTCCGGCGGCGGCGATGCGCTCGATCAGTGCCGCAAGCTGCGCACGCGGCCAGGGCCACTGACCTTTGCGCGCCAGACTGACCTCATCAATTTCCACAATGATGGCGGGAAGGCTTTGCGGCTGGCGCGGGAATATTTGCTGGCAGGCATCGAACCAGGCAAGCCGAAGGGGAGAGTCTTTCCACGCCGCCTGTACCGTTGCCAGCAGCAGGAACAGGGCAAGAATGGCCCACCTCATCCCTTTAGTCATGATTTTTTACGAATCGTAAGAGTTTCTTGCAAAACGTCCTTCCCCCGAAAAGTCGCCTTCCAAGGGTGACGTGACATGGCAGTCGCAAATTGAAAGGAAGGCGATGAAGAAGATACCGAAGCGAGACTATACGCCTGAGTTCAAGGAACGTCCGCCGAAGAGGTGGATTCGCCATTCTGATCGTGGCAGCCAATATTCGCGGGATTGCCAGAAGCTGCTCCAGCAGTTCGGCATGGTGGTTTCGATGCCCCAAAGGGAGGCAACCCACTATGCGGTAAGCCGCATGTGGTTTGCTGGGATAACGGGGTTTCAGTAAAGGCTAATGCCCGTAGCGCGTTATACTGGAACTGCAAACGCGCCGATGGAAAACGCAGTGCATTTGGATTGACTTGCATTCACGCCTTATACGCAAGCTTGGCGTGAATGTTCAGAAAAATAATTACCCGCCCAATCCGTTGAGAATTTATGGGGAAGACAAATTCATCCTGATATTTGCCACGTTTGGCGATATTTCTCATGTCTGCCATGTTAAAATGCCCCCGAGTTTGAATTGGTCAACCTGACCAGATTTGGCCAATAGATTGAGGCCAAAATTTAGCCAACTCTTGTACTGTCAAAGATTGCATATGAAAAAGAGCATGGCTTTAGGTTCCGGCGCCTCGTGGCGTGAGAGTTCGAGCCCCTCCTTTCATACCGGCAGAAATTTGCTTATATACATTCAAGGAAAACCAGCATGTCGAGCGTAGAAAATCTGGGTGCGCTGGAGCGCCGCCTGAACGCATTCATTCCCCAACAGCAGATTCGCGGCGAAGTCGAGACCCGGCTGAAGCGCCTGGGGCGCACCGCCAAAATCCACGGCTTCAGGCCGGGCAAGGCGCCATTCAAGATTTTGCAGCAGCAATACGGCGCGCAAGTGCATCGGGAGGTGCTCGGCGACGCCTTGCAGCGCTCTTTTGATGAGACGGCGCAGGCCGAGAGCTTGAGAGTGGCGGGCTATCCGAGCTTCGTGGTCAAGGAAGCTGACCCCGCTGCCGAGCAGATCGAATACAGCGCAACGTTCGAGGTTTATCCCGAGGTGGTGATCGGAGACATTGCTTCGGAAACGCTGGAGCGCGCGGTTTATACGTTGAGCGACGCCGATGTGGATAGCACCGTTACCACCTTGCGCAAGCAGCGCGCGGTATTCGAGGCTACCGACCGCCCTGCCCGGAAAGAGGATCAGGTGCAAATGGATTTTTGCGGCAAGCTGGAAGGCGCCGTGTTTGAAGGCGGCGAGGCCAAGGGTTTTGTGACGGTGCTGGGGGCCAGCAATCTGTTGCCGGATTTCGAGAGCGCTATCGTCGGCATGAAGGCGGGCGAGAGCAAGTCGTTCGACATGACGTTTCCGCAGGATTACCACGGCAAGGACGTGGCCGGGAAACAGGTGACTTTTGCCGTTACCCTGCATTCGGTGGAGGCTCCGCGCTTGCCGGAGCTGGATGCCGAACTCGCCAAATCGCTCGGCATCGCGGATGGCGACACCGGCAAGCTGAAAGCGGAAATACGCGACAACCTGGAGCGCGAGGTCAAGCGCCGCCTGAAGGTGCGCAACAAGGGCAACGCGATGGATTTGCTGCTGAAGGTTTGCAGTTTCGGTGCGCCCAAAGCGCTGGTGGATGCGGAGACGCAGAACCTGATCGAGCACACCCTGTACGATATGCGCGAGCGCGGCGTCAAAATACCGCAAGGCACTTCGCTGCCCCCCGAGCTGTTTGCCGAACGCGCGGAAAAGCGCGTCAAACTCGGCTTGATCCTGGCTGATCTGGCCAGCCGCCACGGCCTGAAAGCGGAACGCGAGCAGATCATGGCGATGGTGCAGGAACACGCGCAAAGCTTCGAGCATCCCGAAGAAGTTGTGCGGTGGCATTACGCCGACCCGTCGCGCTTGCAGGAAGCAAGCAACATGGCGCTGGAAGATAATGTGACGGCGTGGGTGATGGGTGGCGCCAAAGTGGTGGACAAGCCGGTAGAGTTCGCCGATCTGATGGGGAAGAACGGATGATGCGCGGCGATACGCTATCGAAAGACGCCGGATTGCAAGACCTTGCCCCCAGCAACATCGGCCTGATCCCGATGGTGGTCGAGTCCAGCGGGCGCGGCGAGCGCGCCTACGACATCTATTCGCGCCTGCTCAAGGAGCGCGTGGTGTTTCTGGTGGGGGAGATCAATGATCACGTCGCCAACCTGGTGGTGGCGCAATTGCTGTTCCTGGAGTCGGAAAACCCGGACAAGGAGATCCACCTCTATATCAACTCGCCCGGCGGCTCGATTTCTGCCGGCATGGCGATTTACGATACCATGCAGTTCATCAAGCCGGACGTGTCCACGCTGTGCGTCGGTATCGCGGCTTCGATGGGGGCGTTCCTGCTGCAGGCCGGGGCCAAGGGCAAACGCTACGCGCTGCCCAATTCGACCGTGATGATCCACCAGCCTTTGGGAGGGTTCCGCGGGCAGGCGACGGATATCGAGATTCACGCCAAATATATTTTGAGCCTGCGCGAGCGCCTGTACATTCTGATGGCGCAGCATACCGGTCGCACTATCGAGGAGATCGCCCGCGACAGCGAGCGCGACAAATTCTTAAGTGCGACGGAGGCGGTCGAGTACGGCTTGGTGGACAAGGTGCTGGACAAGCGGGTTTGATGGTGGATTTTTAGTGAGGAGCGCCAATGTCGCTGGATAAAAACAAGGGTGACAAACTGCTGTATTGCTCGTTTTGTGGCAAAAGCCAGCACGAGGTGCGCAAGCTGATTGCGGGCCCTTCTGTGTTCGTGTGCGACGAGTGTATCGAGCTGTGCAATGACATCATCCGCGAGGAAACGTCTTCCGGAATTTCCGGCAAGACCGACAAGAACGATTTGCCGGTGCCCCGCGATATCTGCGCGCGTCTAGATGAGTATGTGATCGGCCAGGAGAAGGCGAAGAAATCCCTTTCGGTGGCGGTATACAACCATTACAAGCGCCTGAAGAGCAGCGACAAAGATGGTGTGGAGCTGTCAAAAAGCAACATCCTGCTGATCGGCCCGACCGGCTCCGGCAAGACCCTCTTGGCGCAAACTCTGGCACGTTTGCTCAATGTGCCGTTCGTGATGGCGGACGCCACCACGCTGACCGAAGCGGGCTATGTCGGCGAGGATGTCGAGAATATTATCCAGAAGCTGTTGCAGTCTTGCGAGTACGATGTGGAGCGCGCCCAGCGCGGGATTGTTTACATAGACGAGATAGACAAGATTTCGCGCAAGTCGGACAACCCTTCGATCACCCGCGATGTTTCCGGCGAGGGGGTGCAGCAGGCGCTGCTCAAACTGATCGAGGGCACCAAGGCTTCCGTGCCGCCGCAGGGCGGGCGCAAACACCCGAACACCGAGTTCTTGCAGGTAGATACCACCAATATCCTGTTCATCTGCGGCGGCGCGTTCGATGGTTTGGAAAAAGTGATACGCAACCGCTCCGAAAAGGCGGGTATCGGCTTCGGCGCAAACTTGGTCACGCGCGATGACCGGAAAGGTGTGAGCGCGGTGCTGCGCGGCGTGGAGCCGGAAGATTTGATCAAGTTTGGCCTGATTCCGGAGTTCGTGGGCCGTTTACCGGTGGTTGCCACGCTGGATGAGCTGGATGAGGCCGCGCTGGTTCAAATCCTGACCGAACCCAAAAATGCCCTGACCAAACAGTATCAGAAACTGTTTTCGATGGAAGGGGTGGAGCTGGAATTCCGCGAGGGCGTGTTGCAGGCTATCGCCAAGAAGGCGCTGGCACGCAAGGCGGGCGCGCGTGGCCTGCGTTCCATCCTGGAACATGCGTTGCTCGATACCATGTTCGATTTGCCATCCATCAAAAATGTGGACAAGGTGGTGCTGGACGAGAACGTCGCAAACGGGGAAATCCAGCCTATCGTGATTTATGCGGACGCGCACAAGGCCGCTTGATCTTGCTGCATCACAAAGCGCTGAAGGGGCATTGAGGCGTTAAGATATGGCTCAAAAAGCGGGGACGCATAGCGGCAACCTACAGTAACCCCCCGCTTTTTCGCCCGGTTTTCCTTGTGCTGCATCCCTTGGTCGCTTTGTGGCACGGCAAGATTAGCCTGTTGAAACAGTTTGTACTCCCAATGAAATTGCTTTGCCCCTTCATAAACAAGGCGGTGCGCGGCAGCTTGAATTATTTGACCGCGCCCTCATCTAACCCGCAAACCAATTTACCGAGGAGCCACCGCCATGACCGAACACGATTCCGACACCCCCGCTCCTTCCGCTAGCGGATACTACCCGCTGTTGCCTTTGCGCGATGTGGTGGTTTTCCCCCACATGGTCATTCCACTTTTTGTCGGTCGCACGAAATCCATCAAGGCCTTGGAGTCCGCCATGGAAGCTGGCAAGAGCATCGTTCTGGTCGCGCAAAAATCTGCCGCCAAGGACGAGCCGTCCACCGATGACTTGTACCGGATAGGCAGTATTGCCAGCATCTTGCAAATGCTCAAGTTGCCCGATGGAACCGTCAAGGTTCTGGTCGAGGGAATGCAGCGCGCCAGAGTGTTGCGCGTGGCGGATGAGAATACGCATTTCGATGCCGAAATCGAGCCGGTTCCGGCGGACGACAGCCTCGGCCACGAAGCCGAGGCGATGCGACGCGCCCTGATTAACCAGTTCGATCAGTACGTCAAGCTCAACAAGAAGATACCACCGGAAATCCTGACTTCCCTAGCGGGGATAGATGACGCAGGGAGGCTGGCCGATACCATTGCCGCGCATTTGCCGCTCAAGCTGGAACAGAAACAGGAAGTGCTGGAGATTTTTGACGTGCGCAAGCGCCTGGAACATTTGTTGGGCCTGTTGGAGGACGGAGAAGAAAATCAAGGCGGCGCACATGCCCAAGGAGGCGCGCGCCAAGGCGGAAGCCGAGCTGAAGAAGCTGCGGCTGATGTCGCCGATGTCGGCAGAAGCTACCGTGGTGCGCAACTATATAGACGTGCTGGTCGGCCTGCCGTGGAAAAAGAAAACCAAAATCAGCGCCGACCTGAAAAGCGCCGAAACAATTCTGGAGACGGATCATTATGGCCTGGAAAAGGTCAAGGAGCGCATCGTCGAATACCTTGCAGTGCAGCAGCGGGTGGATAAAATGAAGGCTCCCATCCTGTGTCTGGTCGGCCCGCCTGGTGTCGGCAAGACCTCGCTGGGGCAGTCCATTGCACGTGCCACCAACCGCAAGTTTGTGCGCATGTCGCTGGGCGGGGTGCGCGACGAGTCGGAAATTCGCGGGCACCGCCGTACCTATATCGGCTCCATGCCGGGCAAGATTTTGCAGAACATGACCAAGGTGGGGGTGAAGAACCCGTTGTTCCTGCTCGATGAAGTGGACAAGATGGGCATGGATTTCCGGGGCGATCCTTCCTCGGCCTTGCTCGAAGTGCTGGATCCCGAGCAGAACCACACCTTTGTTGACCATTATGTCGAGGTCGAGTACGACCTGTCCGACGTGATGTTCGTGGCGACCGCCAACACCATGAACATCCCTGCTCCTTTGCTGGACCGCATGGAAATCATCCATGTTTCAAGCTATACCGAGGACGAAAAAGTTAATATCGCGACGCGCTACCTGATCCCCAAGGCGCTGAAAAACAACGGTCTGAAACCGGAAGAGATCGGTATTTCTGAAAGCGCCATCCGCGATATCCTGCGCTATTACACGCGCGAGGCCGGGGTGCGCGGGCTGGATCGCGAGCTTTCCAAGATTTGCCGCAAGGTGGTCAAGTCGCTATTGCTCAAAGGGCGTGGCGGCAAGGTGACCGTGAACGCGCGTAATCTGGATAAGTATCTTGGCGTGCGCCGCTATACTTACGGCATCGCCGAGAAGCACAACCAGGTCGGGCAGGTGACTGGCCTAGCATGGACAGAAGTGGGCGGCGAACTGCTGACCATCGAAACCGCCGTGTTGCCCGGCAAGGGAAAAACCACTACTACCGGCAAGCTGGGCGAGGTGATGCAAGAGTCTATCCAGGCTGCGCTCAGCGTGGTGCGCAGCCGCGCACGCGGTCTGGGAATCGCGGAGGATTTCTACCAGAAGAACGATTTGCACATCCACCTGCCGGAAGGCGCCACCCCCAAGGATGGGCCGAGCGCGGGCGTCGGTATTTGTACGGCGATGGTGTCTGCCCTGACCGGCATACCGGTGCGCGCGGATGTGGCGATGACCGGAGAAATCACCTTGCGCGGTGAAGTTCTGCCGATCGGCGGGTTGAAGGAGAAGCTGCTGGCGGCGCAGCGCGGCGGCATCAAGGTTGTCTTGATCCCGGAAGAAAATACCAAAGATTTGGCCGAGATACCGGATAACGTCAAAAACCGGCTGGAAGTCCATC
>VIKH01000032.1:0-11964 GCA_008080515.1 Gallionellaceae bacterium
CCGGCGCTCACCCAGTCGGCGCCCGCCCCGGCGTAGATCGCGTCGTCGCCGCCCGCCGCAGGAGGGGGATCTGTGTTGGCGAAAATGCGAAACGCATCATTACCATCTTTACTGGTATACGAGGCAGTATCAGACAGGTTAGTTATTTCACTCCAGCCACTAGGCAGCTTACCATTAGGCACCGGCTCACCAATTTTAGTGTAAGCCGCAGCAGAAAACAGCCCCGCATTTTGTTCATTGATTCCGGTGGTCATGAATATTCCCCTTTTTTAGAAAATCAACGTTACCTATTTGACCTGCACGAATGTCAGCACGACACCCGGACGTTTTTCCTGATCCGATACATGGGAAACTCTCCTGGCCGTAACAAATTCGCCTGGCTTGCCGGTAGGAAGGGCGTTATCTATTTCGGCGGAATTATGTACTGGTTTGAAAATATAGGTCTCTTGCCTGTTCAAGTCCGCGCTTATCCATGCCATGGCGGCATTTCCCCCCCTATACTCTGACCCCACGAGGAACAAAGACCCGTCCGGCAACCGGTAGAAAACTCCCGTGCCAATACCTTCAGCTTTTCCCGTTAATTTCTTTGCATTAGCAAGGTCGCCATCAAGAGTCCATAAAGAAATCGAGGTGTCGAATTTTGGAATGAGCGTCTGTGTAAACAAATACAACGCTGAACCAGGATGTGTCGAACGATCCGCCGTTAGGGAACCGGGAATGATTCCCTCCCCTACAACGTTTCCCTCGATATCGAACCGAGTGGCCTTGTCTGAAGGCGCATTGTTAACTGGGTGCGAAGCCATAAGCAAAAGACTGCCGTCAGACATAACTTTAATCTGCTTAAAAGTACCGCCACCCGTAAGAACCCCATCACCTGGGTTAGAAATCAGTTTCTCCCATTTGATGTCGCCCTTCCCATCAAGGGCAATAAGCCAGAATGAATCCTCCCTCCCGCCCTGTTTGGGGAAGCGGCTGACATGCCCAACTACCGCCACGCCATCCCCCCACGGCACACACTTTTTCAGACGGCTCAACACATAACTCTTGTCGCCGTTGGGATAAAGAATCTGGTGATTTAGAACCTGTCCAGCCTTGTCCAAGTGAGTCAGCATGCCAGCGACGCCACCGCTCGGCTTTCCCGGCGGTGGTGGTAATGCCATTTCCCCGCACAGTATTGCGCTGTCATCCTGCAGAACTGCCGCTCCGTTGTAGTGACCATTCCCTTCTTTAGGGGCGGACGGGTTATAGGCTGACAGCTCATAGCGCCAAACCACGTTGCCATTGGCATCTACTCGCGTAGCCCAAGGAACCCAAACAGTCCCGGCTATCACATAGCCGCCATCCTTGGTTTGTGCCATGGCATGCGGCGTTGGTGCCCTTCCGATTTCAAGTGCGACTTCCCGCACAACTTTGATATGGCTTGCTTCACCGGAAGCGATATTTGTGTCCATCCCTTTTCCCTTCGATCCAAATAGTTCCGTAATGGAAGATAACCAATCGCAATGCCCGCTCACCGGAACCAGCGCGAGCGCGATGGCAAACAGGACTACATGGGGACGGAGCCCCATTCTTTTTCCTGATTCAGGTTTCCACTTCATCATTTCGCTCATGCCCATTCTCTCTTGTTCGCCGCTTAACCCGCCGACCGTTTTCTTGCGTCCCGCCTGCCCCGGCCTTACCGGGCGCGCCAGCACGGTTTCGATCTGATCCTTGAATCGCTCCGCGCCCACGGCCAGTCCCTTGTTGAGGGGGTGCGGATTTCTGTTAGGCCCGCATCGCCCAGTTGATAACGGAACAATTCGCGGTAGGCAGCCCTGCGTGTTTCGTCCGTATTGCCCAGTGCAACATACAGCGGGTGGTCTTCGATCAGTTCGTCCGGCTTGCCCAGCGCATGGCGCGCATAACTGGCCCAGCGGTAGTCCTGCGGCTGTTCCACCATACTGGCCCGCACCGGGTTCAGTTCGATGTACCGGTAGCAGGTCAGCAGGTATTGTTCCTGATCGGCCAGACTGGATTTGAATCGACCTTCCCACAGGGTGCAGCGCCTTTTGTAGACGAAGTTGATGTATTGCACGTGGCGACCGCCGAGGTAGCGCATCAGGCGGGACAAACCATCTTCGTTTGCCTGGGTGACCAGCGAGTGAACATGGTTCGTCATCAGGGCGTAGGCATGGATGGCGCGACGCTACCGTTGCGCGCCTTCTTTCAGGCTGTGCCGGTATGCGAAATAGTCTTCATCAGCGAAGAAGGTGGCCTCGCGGTTGTGGCCGCGCTGCACCACGTGGTGCGGCACGCCTGCGGAGGTTATCCTTGCTCTGCGTGGCATGGGCTATCTCCGTTCGGCTTGATGTGGCTCATGAATTTAATTGGGCTCAGTCCCCATGCAGACGTCCCCATGCAGCGACCGCCGGCACCCCGGATGTTTGGGGAGAAACCCTACCCGCGCCCCCGGCTGATGACAACAAGAAAAATGGCCTATATATATCTATATACTGTCTATATCCTCAGGCCGCCAGCGGCATCGGATCGTTCGCCACTTCGAGAGTAGTGCGGGGTAGCGAAGGCGTAGCCCGCCGGATGGTTGTGCGTGGTTTGCTGTTAATGGTGGCGCCCCGTCCCGTATCGCCCATGAAGCCTGCGGGGTGGTGTAGTAACCCTGCAAGAGCATGCTGTCGCACGCCCCGTTTATCTGGAGCCGCAAATCGTCGCCCTGCCTTGTTGCGAGCAGGTCGGCCACACCGAGGGTCGCTCCCAGTTTTACTGGTGCCGCCTTGCGCGTCCACAGCGGTATCCGCCCCCATGCCGAAGCCCATGACGAAGGTGTCTGCTCCCTCGTCGCCGATGAGAGTATCGCTGCCCGCTCCGCCATCCAGCGTATCGTCCCCCGCCCCGCCGTCGAGAACGTTGCCCGCCCCTTCGCCGGGGCTTTCTGTCACGGTGTCGGCTATGTTGTCCACGAGGTAAATGTCGTCGCCCGCCCCGCCGGTCAGGGTATCCGCGCCAGCCCCGCCGTCCAGCGTATTGTTGCCGCCGTTGCCGGTGAGAATGATGTCGAGCGCGTTGCCGGTGGCGGCGTGGTCGGCAGTTGCGGTCAGGGTCAGGTTTTCGATGTTGTCGCCCAGGGCGAAGCTGCTGCTGCTCCGCACCGTGTCGTTTCCTTCCGCCGCATTCTCGGCGACAAAGTCGAAATCGTCGTCCAGCCGCCCTCGTCGATGATGGCATCGCTTCCCCCGTGCCCGAAAATCACGTCGTCGCCCGCGCCGCCGCCGGCGAAGCCGCACGCGAACAAGACGGCCTGTTCGCAACATTGAGGTTGATACTGTTTTGTGATACTGTCTCGGCATGAAACGCAAAAGCTCAAAAACCCTCGCGCTGATTTTTTCGAGCCCTGTTTCCGGCGGCATCAAGTGGCGCGATGTTGAATCGCTATTGGTGGATTTGGGCGCAAAGGTGAGCGAGCGCGAAGGCTCGCGCATCGGGGTAAAATTGTTTGGCGAGGCGCGGGTGTTCCATCGCCCGCACCCTTCGCCGGATACCGATAAGGGTGCGATTGAATCTATCCGCAAGTGGCTAAACGAAAACGGGGCGCAACCATGAAAAACGTGATGGTGATTGGCGGGCAGCGCGCAGTGATTGATTATGATCCTGACATCGAGATGTTTCGCGGCGAGTTTGTCGGCCTAAACGGCAGCGCGGATTTTTATGCCAAAAACATCGCCGGGTTGAAGCATGAAGGCAAGGCATCGCTCAAGGTGTTTCTGCAGATGTGCGCAGAGGAAGGAATCGAGCCGTTTAAGCGGCATTCCGGCAAATTCGTATTGCGTCTTGACCCCAATATCCATCAAGCGGCGACCGCAGCTTCCAAAGCTGAGGGGTTGTCGCTGAATCAATGGGTGGCGAAGTTGATTCAAGAACGCGCTGCCGTCTAAACCGCCGCTGTCGTAGAGCCAACCGCCGCTTTCCGGCGCTGCAGCGCCGTCGGGGTGGCCGAGGCCGTCCGGCGTACCATCCGGCGCAAGATCACCAAAGATGTTGCGGGTGGTGGCAATCGGCTGCATGGCAGCGATGTTCAAGGCCAACCCGAGGTCGCCCGCGCGGTGGTTTGCACTTCGATGGCATTTTCTATCAGCAGTGTTGCGCCGCCAGCCGCGCCGATGTTTAGAAAGTAATGTGACGCCTACCCCTTTGACCCGCCTTTGACCCGGATGTGCGGGCGCTTGCCGTTACACCGAACGCATGAAGCGATTTGGCGCGAACCCGGATATGCCGCATACGCGCGCGATGGGTATATAGTGGATCACGATTTTCAGGCAATCTGGAAGTATCCCCCGGCATAGCCGGGGGTTTACCTCACTGAGTAATTGGTTATCTGCGCTCGATTTTCACGATGACCCACACCAGATCATCCGGTTTGAGTTGCTTCAGCTCGAATCGCACCATGTCACCCTCCTTGAGGCCCTCCAGCAGCGAAGTTTTCATCACGCTAAAGTCCATCAACATGGCTGACCAGCCGAGTGATTTGATCGGCTCGTGCGCCAGCTTGATGCGTTGCTTCGCGCGATCTACAGACACCACCTTGCCCGTGCCCTGGTGGCTGGCCTGTGCTGTATTTTTCTGTGCAGCCTTATCCGCCATCGGCTGCGCGCCCAGTGGCGGCGAAACCATTCCCGCCAACAATAGGGCAATTATTCCAATCCGTTTTCTCATTGCACTCTCCATTCGTTAGTCTTGTCGGGCATTTCCGGTGACGCTGCGGCTGCTGCCCGTTTGCAGCCGTTACGGCTCGCGCAACCTCGCCTCCCGTAGCTCCCTGCTTGCCTCGCGCAACACGAAGAGCGATGAGCGCAAAAAAAGTGCGGCAAGCGCCAGCCCAACCAGAATGTCGGGCCAGCCGGAATGGGTGAGCCACACTCCCGCAGCGGCAAACAGCACCGAGATGTTGGCGACGATGTCGTTGCGCGAGCACAGCCAGACGGAGCGCATGTTGATGTCTTCCGCCCGGTGCCGCCAGAGCAGGAAAAAACATGCGCCATTCGCGGCAAGCGCCAGCAAGCCGATGGCCCCGATAGCCTCGTACACGGGGAGTTGCGGGAACGCGATCCGGTAGATCGCCTGCCCGAGCACGAACAGGCCGAAGGCCGCCATGATGCATCCCTTGAGCAGCGCCGCCCTGGCTTTCATTGCTGCGCCGCGCGCGACGACGGCCAGGCTGAAGCCGTACACCAGCGCATCGCCCAGCATGTCCAGGGAATCCGCCACCAGCGAGACGGAATTCCCGAGCAGCCCGGCAGTGAGTTCCACGACGAACATGACCGCATTGATGGCCAGCACGATTTTAAGCGTGACGCTCTGGCGGCTACGGAGCGCGTCAATTTCACATGCCTTATCGTTACAGCAATTCGCCATGATTCGTTCCAGATTTCGTTTGCCTGATTTCCCTGCATTTGACCAGTGCATAAATTGCCGGGATCACCACCAGTGTCAGCACGGTGGAAGAAATCATTCCGCCGACCATCGGCGCGGCGATGCGGCGCATCACTTCCGAGCCGGTGCCATCGCCCCACATGATCGGCAGCAACCCGGCCATGATTGCCGTAACTGTCATCATTTTCGGGCGCACCCGCTCCACCGCACCGCGCATAACCGCAGCATACAAGTCGGCCTCTCCGACCTTCCTTCCTTCATTGGCGCATTGCTGCTGCACCGCTTTCCATGCGTGATCGAGGTAGACCAGCATCACCACGCCGGTTTCCGCCGCCACACCGGCCAGCGCGATGAAGCCCACCGCCACCGCCACGCTCAAGTTATAGCCCAGCAACCACACCAGCCACACGCCGCCGACCAGCGCGAACGGGACCGACAGCATCACGATGAGCGTTTCGGTGGCGCGTCTGAAATTCAGGTACAGCAACACCAGGATAAGAAACAGCGTAACCGGAACCACGATTTTCATTGTTGCGGCGGCGCGCTCCATGTATTCGAACTGCCCGCTCCATGTCGCATAATAACCCGGCGGAAATTTCACCTGCTCGCGCACCGCGTTGCGGGCATCGGCGACATAGCCGCCGATGTCGCGGTCGCGGATGTCCACGAAGATATAGGCGGAAAGCAGCGCGTTCTCGGTGCGGATGGCGGGTGCCCCCTTGGCCACCTGCACCCCGGCGAGCTGCCCGAGCGGGATCATTGCCCCATCTGCGGTTGGCACCAGCACTTCGCGCGCGATCTGTTCCGGCGTGCCGCGCAGCTCGCGCGGGTAGCGCACGATGATGTCGAAGCGCTCGCGCCCTTCCACCGCCGCAGTCACCGTCTCGCCGCCCAGCGCGGTGCCGATCGTATCCTGTAACTCGCCGACCGCGATGCCATAGCGCGCCAATTGCGCGCGATCCGGCTCGATGTTGAGGTAATACCCTCCGGTGATGCGCTCCGCATATACGCTGGTTGTGCCCGGAACCATCCTGACGACAGCTTCGATTTCTTTTGCCAGCCGCTCCATTTCAGCCGTGTCCTTGCCGAATATTTTGATGCCGACGGGTGTGCGGATGCCGGTGGCAAGCATATCCAGCCGCGCCTTGATGGGCATGGTCCAGGCGTTCGCCACGCCCGGTATCCGGAGCGCGGCATCCATTTCGGCGATGAGCTTGTCGGTGGTCATGCCGGGGCGCCACGCGGATTCCGGCTTCAGGTTGATGACGGTCTCGAACATTTCCAGCGGTGCCGGATCGGTCGCGGTCTGGGCGCGACCGGCTTTGCCGAAGACCGATTCCACTTCCGGAAAGCCCTTGATGATTTTGTCCTGGGTCTGCAACAGCTCTGCCGCCTTGGTCGCGGACATGCCCGGCAGCGACGAAGGCATGTACAGTAGGGTGCCCTCGTTGAGCGTCGGCATAAATTCGCTGCCCAGCTTCGATGCGGGGAAAAAGCTGGCCGCCAGCATTGCCAGCGCTGCCGCGATGGACAGTTTTTTCCAGCGCATGGCCCAGGCAATCACTGGCCGGTATGCCCGTATCAGGAAACGGTTCAGCGGGTTCCGCGCCTCCGGCATGATCCTGCCCCGGATGAGCAACAGCATCAGCACCGGCACCAGGGTTACCGAAAGCAGCGCGGCACCGGCCATCGAAAAGGTTTTGGTGTAGGCGAGCGGCGAGAACAGGCGGCCTTCCTGCGCTTCCAGCGCGAACACCGGCAGGAACGACACCGTGATGATGAGCAAGGAGAAAAACAGCGCCGGGCCGACTTCCTTGCAGGCGGCGAGGATGGCTTCGCGCCGGCGTGAAGCCGGGGCGTCTGCAGTGTTGGCTGCGTCGCCTGTTCCTCGCCTACCCTCGAGGTAGGTCTCGTCACCTTCTGCTTGCCGCCTTGCATCCATCCCCGGATTCGCGCCGGATCGCGTTTGCCCAATACGCTCCAGGTGTTTGTGCGCGTTCTCCACCATCACGATTGCCGCGTCCACCATCGCGCCGATGGCAATCGCAATTCCGCCCAAACTCATGATGTTGGAGCTCATCCCCAGCAAACGCATGGCGAGGAACGCGATAAGTATGCCCACCGGCAGCATGATGATGGCGACCAGCGCGCTGCGCACGTGCATCAGGAACAGCACGCACACCAGCGCGACGATAATGCTTTCTTCCAGCAGCGTGCTTTTCAGGTTATCAATCGCCCGGTGGATCAACTCGGAGCGGTCATATACCGTTTTGATTTCAACCCCGACCGGCAGACCGCCGGCAATCTCCGCAATTTTTTCCCGGATGTTGCCGATGGCTTCCAGCGCGTTCTGGCCGTAGCGCGCCATCACGATGCCTGCAGCCACTTCGCCCTCGCCATCCAGTTCGGCCAGGCCTCGCCGCTCGCCCGGCCCCAGCTCTATCCGCGCCACGTCGCGCAGCAGCACCGGCACGCCCCGCTCGCTTTTGACGGCCAGTTGCCCGATGTCCGCCTTGCCGCGCAGGTAGCCGCGACCGCGCACCATGAATTCCGTTTCGGCCATTTCGATGACCCGCCCGCCGACATCGCGGTTGCTGTCGCGGATGACCTGGCTGACTTTGGAAAGCGGTATACCGTAGGCTTGCAGTTTGCGCGGATCCACCACCACCTGGTATTGCTGCACGAAACCGCCGACGCTGGCCACCTCGGCCACGCCGTGCGCCTTGGTCAACTGGTAGCGCAGGTACCAGTCCTGGATGGTGCGCAATTCGGCGAGGGTGTGCTGCACGCCGGTCACCGCATACTGGTACACCCAGCCGACCCCGGTCGCGTCCGGGCCGAGCGCGGGTGCCACGTTGCGCGGCAGCCGCGCCGAAGCGAAATTCAGGTATTCGAGCACGCGCGACCTGGCCCAATAAATATCGGTGCCGTCCTCGAAAATGACGTACACAAAGGATGCGCCGAAAAAGGAAAAACCGCGCACCACTTTGGATTTTGGCACCGACAGCAGGGCGGTGGTCAACGGGTAAGTGACCTGGTCTTCCACCACCTGCGGCGCTTGGCCCGGATATTCGGCGTAGACGATGACCTGCACGTCAGACAGGTCGGGCAGGGCATCCAGCGGCGTTTTGAGAGCGGCGTAAACGCCCGCCGCGATAACAAACAACGTCGCCAGCAACACCAGAAAAATGTTGCGGCTGGACCACTCGATTATTTTGGGCAGCATAATCAGTGCCCCCGGTGGTCGTGGGCAGGTTGCGCCCGGTTTGCGGGTGGTGCGGCTTCCGGTTCGCCGGTGTGCGCGGCGTGTCCGCCGAACCCGCCAATCGCGGCCTTCAGGTTGCTTTCCGCATCAATCAGGAAATTGGCCGCGACCACGACCTGTTCCCCTGCCGCGATCCCTTCCAGCACTTCGGCGTAATCATCGTCGTGCGCGCCCAGCCTGACTTCCCTCGGTTCGTAGCGGCCCTCGCCCAGCTCCACCAGCACAATGTCGCGCCGCCCGCCATAGATCACCGCCGATTCCGGCACCGCCAGCACTTTGCCCCCATTGCCCGCCGACAGCTCGGTTCGGGCAAACATCCCGGGGCGCAGCAGACTTCCGCCGTTGGCGATTTCCATGCGTACCGGAACGGTGCGCGTCTGCAAGTTCAGCGCCGGGTAAATCCGGGTGATGCGGGCAACAAATTCGCGCTCCGGGTAGGCGTCAATCCGCACCTTGGCCGTCAGGCCCGACCGGATCAGCCCGATGTCCTGCTCGAACACGTCGGCGATGACCCAGACACGGGAAAGATCGCCGATTTTGTACATGACCTCGCCCGGCATGAAGCGCATCCCCTTCTGCGCTGTTTTCTCGAGGACGATGCCGGACACCGGCGAGCGGTAGGGCACGGTGCGCTCGGCCACCCCCGTTGCGCGCAGCCGCTGCAATTCATCTTCGGTAATGCCCAGGTTCTTCAGCCGCACCAAGCTGGCCTGCGCCAGATCCTTCATCCCGGCCCTATCCTCCGGCGTGGCATCTTTCATGGCGGATGCCCCCCGCGCCGCAATCAGATACTCGTTTTGCGCGGAAGCCAGCTCCGGGCTATAAACCTCAAACAGCGGCTGCCCAGCCTCGACCGCATCGCCGGTGGCACCGACGTGGAGTTTTTCGATCCAGCCTTCGAACCTGGGCGCAACGGTATAGATGCGCCTCTCATCCTGTTCGACGCGCCCGGCGGCGCGCACGGCCCGCTTCAGCACGCGCGGGGCGGCGGTTGCGGTTCTTACCCCGAGCTTCTGCACTTTTTCGACGCTGATGCGGATCTGCTTGCCCGCTGCGGGAGAGGCTTCATCGTCGTCCTCGTAAACGGCAACATAATCCATGCCCATCGAATCTTTCTTGGGTGCGGGGGAGGTGTCTGGCAGTCCCATCGGGTTGCGGTAGTACAGAATCCGGCGCTCTTTGTTTGGCGCCGGTGCGACAGCGGTCTCCTGCATCGTCCCGTGTTTCACGGTGGCATAGCGCTGGCCTATCACGATGCCGGCCGCCAGCATGGCAGCCGACAACAGTACGGCTAACAGTTTGGGTTTCATAGGTCTTCTCCCAGCAGTTTCTCGATCTCCGCAAGGCGGATTTGCGATTCAGTTCGCGCGTTCAGCACCTCCTGCCTGGCCCTGTAAATCTGCCGCTGGGCATCGAGCAGCGCGGCAAAATCGGTTTTGCCGTTCCGGTAACCGGCGAGCGCCGATTGCAGGGCGGCTTCCGCTTGCGGCAGCAGGCTGGTTGCGGCAAGTGTTTCCAGCCGCCGCGCCGCGCCGAGGGATAGCGCACCCTCGGCGAGATCGCTCAATAGCTGGCTAACTGCCCCCTCCTTGCGCGAGCGCGCCGCCGCCAGCACGGCTTCCGCCTCCCGTTCCTGGGCGCGGCGCGGCTGTTGCTGGAGCGGGATGTTCATTTCAACCATCACCCCCCATTCCTTGATCTGCCCACCCGATTGGGTGGGGGACAGGCCGAGGATAAAATCGGGATAACGGTTCTTGTGCGCCAGGTTGAGGCTCTTTTCTGCCGCCGCAACCTGCGCGTCGAGGGTGAACAGTTGGGGGCTGTTCCTGCGCAGCCGGTCTTCCAGCGCGGAAATCTCGATCGGCTCCGGGATCGGGCGCAGGTGTTGCGGCTCCGCCAGCGGCGCATCCGGGGGGCGCCGCAACAGCGCGTTGAGGCGCGCCATCGCGTGGTGATGCTCGGTTTCCAGCATCACCAGTTCTCGCCGCAATTCGGTTTGCTCGATCTGCGCGCGGATTACGTCCTGCTGGGCTGCAAGCCCGGTGCTGTAGCGCGACAGGGCCAGGCGCTCAATCTCGCCGAGCAGGCCGAGAACTTCGCGGGCCAGCTTCCAGCTATGGATGGAAAGATAGTGCTGCGCGAAGCCGGTTTTGATCTTGGCCGACAGTTCCGCCCATGTCGTGCGGGTGCGACCCTTCGCCTGGTCGGCCTCGGCTTCGGCCACCGCGCGTTTCAAGTCGCGTTTGCCCCAGTAGGGCAGCGGCTGCATGGCGGTATAGCGCGTGCTGCCCACTTGCGATGGCAGCAGGCTGGGGGCTTTATCCGTCCCGCGGTTGGTGATGTCCATCAGCTCGACCCGCAGCACCGGGTCGGGTAATACGCCCGCTATGCCGGCGCGCTCCGCCGCCGCTTCGGCTTCCAGGCGTGCGGCAGCCAGCCCGGGGTTTTGCTGGCGCGCCAATTCGAGCAGTTCCTCGACACTGGCACCCGGCATCCGCGCGGTTTCCGCTCCCCAAGCCGGGTATGCGGCCAGCAACAACACAATGAATATCTTTGATCGCCTTCCCATAATGGTGCTCCTGATATGCGCCGCAACCGGCGGCAACAAATGGCTGGGAGATTGGCGCACGACAGAACATTCCGCAGCAGCGGAACGGTCGCGCGCGACGGGAGGCTAATTCAGGAAGGAGCAGAAACGGATGGAAAGCGGCGGGCCGGTATCGGGGGCAATTTGTTCTGCGGCAGCAAGCTGGCGGATGTCCGTTGCGGGGGGGCGGGCGCTTGCCCAGCCGATGACGCCTGTAGGGGGGGCGACGGGCGCGTCGTGCTGGTCTGCGCTGATCTGGTCGGGCTGGGTGCAGTGGCTCAAGCAGGCGTTGGCATTGGAAATCTCTTCTTCGTGGCAGGGTGCCGCCCCCTCTCCCTGCGCTACGGCATAAGCCTGTGCAGGGCCGGCGTCGGGGTCAACGCAGGCGCTCGCCGCGACCACTCCTTGCGCGAACAGTACCAGCGCCAGCATCAGCCGGGCCAGCCACCGGATTTTGTTTTGTGCCATTTTCATCGCCTGAAACCCATTATCGGCCAGCGTGGAACCCTCTGTGTAGCCACTATAAACAATGCCGCAATGACATGCAAACCTTAATGAGCCGCTAAAATTCGCTTCCGCCGCCCCCGCGAAAACTGCGTTCTACCCGTTTTTGCGGGAATGACGAACTTTTAAGAAAACGCTGATTTATTCCTCCGTTCGTGGTGAGCTTGTCGAACCATGAACGGAG
>VIKH01000032.1:12026-20091 GCA_008080515.1 Gallionellaceae bacterium
TGAAAATCTGTTCACTACACACGCCTTGCCACGCGAATGCGGGGCTTACTTGGCTCAGGACGAACGGAATAAATCAGCGCTTCCTTAAAGTCTCGCTTCAGCGCCCTTCACGCACCTTTCGCAAATAGACAAGATTGCGCCGCATAGTTCCGCGCCCCTTGCCGGGCCAGGCACTTTTTGCCGGATGGGGAAAGGCGACATCCCCGCCAAGCGCGGCGTATAATCGCGCAACACTTGTTTTTCCGCCAAACCGCCATGCCGCAACTTTCCTCTCCCGCTGCCGCCGAATTCGACGCCCCCGGGTTTGTTGCCTGGTTTCGCTCTGCCGCGCCTTATATCAACGCCTTCCGGGGGCGGACATTCGTGGTCGCGTTCGGCGGCGAGGTGGTGGAAGACGGCAAGTTTGTCGGCTTGACCCACGACTTCAACCTGCTCGCCAGCCTGGGCGTGCGCCTGGTGCTGGTGCATGGCGCGCGCCCGCAGATCGAGCAGCACCTGTCGCGCAACAACATCGAGGACCGCTACCACCAGAACGTCCGCCTGACCGATGCGGAAACCATGCGATGCGTGAAAGAGGCGGTGGGGCGGGTGCGCGTGGAAATCGAGGCGCTGCTGTCCACCGGGCTGGCGAATTCGCCGATGGCGAACGCCGACATCCGCGTGGCGGGCGGCAACTTCATCACCGCGCAGCCGATGGGCGTGATCGCCGGCGTGGACTTGCTGCATACCGGCTGCGTGCGCAAGGTGGATGTGGCGGCCATCAAAGACCGGCTGGCGTTCGGCGAGGTGGTGCTGCTTTCGCCGCTCGGCTATTCGCCCACCGGCGAGGTGTTCAATCTCACCCTGGAAGACGTGGCGACCCAGGCCGCCATCGCGCTGGATGCGGACAAACTGATTTTCCTGATGGATACGGACGGGGTTTTGAGTAAGAAGGGGCTGCTGCGCGAACTGACGGTGGCGCAAGCGGGTGCCGTGTTGTCCGGCAAACGCAAGCTGCCCGATGATGTCAGCCTGTATTTGCCCTGCGCGATACGGGCCTGCGAGGCGGGCGTGGCGCGCACGCATCTGGTCAGCCGCCACGTGGACGGCGCATTGCTGCAAGAGCTGTTTTCCGATGACGGGATCGGCAGCATGATCGTGGAAACCACGCTCAACACCTTGCGCGACGCCTCGATCAACGATGTCGGCGGCATCCTGCAACTGCTGCGGCCGCTGGAAGACGAGGGCGTGCTGGTGCGCCGCAGCCGCGAATTGCTCGAACGCGAGATCGGGCGCTTCGTGGTGATGGAACACGACCGGCGCATCGTCGGCTGCGCCGCGCTCTACCCCTTCGACGACGAAGCGGCGGGCGAGCTGGCCTGTCTCGCGGTGCTGCCCGGCTACCGGCGGCATGGCTACGGCGAGGCGCTGCTCGGGCATATTGCGGCAGCGGCGCAGGCGCGCGGGCTGCGCCAGCTTTTCGTGCTGACCACGCGCACCGCGCACTGGTTCGTCGAACGCGGTTTCGTGGAAACCGATATAGATAAATTGCCCGCGCAGAAGAAGTCGTTGTACAACTACCAGCGCCGCTCCAAGGTGTTCGTGAAAACCTTGTAACGGCATTGTGACCAACATCCGGAGGATTCAACTATGGCAAGAATGGTGCATTGCGTAAAACTCGGGCGCGAGGCCGAAGGGCTGGATCGCCTCACCTATCCCGGCGACTTGGGCAAACGCATTTTCGACAACGTTTCCAAAGAGGCGTGGCAGGCCTGGATCCGCTACCAGACCATGCTGGTGAACGAAAACCGCCTCAATCTTGCCGAGGCGCGCGCGCGCAACTATCTGGCCGCGCAGATGGAAGAGTATTTCTTCGGCGAGGGCGCGGCCATGCCGCCCGGCTACGTGCCCCCGCACAAGTAGCCGCAGTGAGCAAAAAATTCCCCGCCCAGCACTTCCTCAACCGCGAGCTGGGGCAACTGGAATTTAACCGGCGCGTGCTGGCGCAGGCGGAGGATGCCGCCGTCCCGCTGCTGGAGCGGCTGAAGTACCTGTGCATCGTCAGCAGCAACCTGGACGAGTTCTTCGAGATCCGCGTCGCCGGCCTGAAAGAGCAGCTCAGCATGCCCGGGGCTTCCGCCGGGCCGGACGGCATGGATGCGCAGCAAACGCTGAAACTGGTAGACGGGCAGGCGCACCAGCTCATCGAGCGGCAATACCGCATTCTCAACGGCAATCTGCTGCCCGCGCTGGAGCGGGAAGGTATCCGCTTCCTGCGCCGCACCCTCTGGAACGAAGCGCAGCGCACCTGGGTCAAGGAATTTTTCTTCCGGGAAGTGATGCCGGTGCTGACCCCCATCGGGCTGGACCCTTCGCACCCCTTCCCGAGGGTGCTCAACAAGAGCCTCAACTTCGCCGTGGAGCTGCAGGGCAAGGACGCCTTCGGGCGCAATTCCGCCAAAGCCATCGTGCAGGCGCCGCGCGTGTTGCCGCGCACCATCCCGCTGCCGAAGGAAATCAGCGGCTGCGAGCACGGCTTCGTGTTCCTGTCTTCCATCCTGCACGCGCATGTCGGAGAGCTGTTCGGCGGCATGGAGGTGTTGAGCTGCCACCAGTTCCGCGTCACGCGCAACAGCAATCTGTTCGTGGATGACGAAGAAGTAAAAAACCTGCGCATCAGCTTGCAGGGCGAGCTGCCGCACCGCCACTTCGGCAACGCCGTGCGGCTGGAAGTCACCGATAACTGCTCCCAGCAGGTGGCCGATTTCCTGTTGCGGCAGTTCATGCTGGAGCCATGCGACTTGTACCGCGTGGATGGCCCGGTCAACCTGGTGCGGCTGATGGGCATCCCGGAGCAGGTGGCGCGCGATGACCTGAAATTCCCCACTTTTTCGCCCGGCGTGCCGGGCGTGTTGCAGAAAAAGGGCGCGGACATGTTCAAGGTCATCCGCAAGGGCGATGTCCTGCTGCACCACCCATTCCAGTCGTTCAAGCCGATCATTGATTTCATCCAGCAGTGCGGCCACCCGCATGGGCAAGGAAGTGACGGTGGTGGTGGAGCTGCTGGCGCGCTTCGACGAAGAGGCCAACATCAACTGGGCGAGCCGCCTGGAAGAAGTCGGCGCGCACGTGGTGTACGGCGTGGTCGGGCACAAAACGCATGCCAAGATGCTGATGGTGGTGCGGCGCGAAGAGGGCAAGCTGCGCCGCTACGTCCATCTCGGCACCGGCAACTACCACCCGCGCACCGCGCGTCTCTATACCGATTTCGGCCTGTTCACCGCCAACGAGGAAATCTGCGCCGATGCCAACGAGGTGTTTGGCCAGCTCACCAGCCTGGGCAAGGCCGGCAAGCTGCGCCACCTGTGGCAATCGCCGTTCTCGCTGCACAGCCAGGTTTTGCAGGCGATCCAGAACGAAACGCGGCTCGCCAAAGCCGGCAAGACCGCACACATCATCGCCAAGATGAACGCGCTGCTGGAGCCGGAAACCATCATGGCGCTGTACGAGGCTTCCAAAGCCGGAGTGAAGGTGGATCTCATCGTGCGCGGCGTCTGCGCGCTGCGCCCCGGTGTGCCCGGCCTGTCGGAAAACATCCGCGTGCGCTCGGTGATCGGCCGTTTTCTGGAGCACACCCGCGTTTTTTATTTCCGCAACAACCTGGCGCACGACGTGTATCTCGCCAGCGCCGACTGGATGGACCGCAACTTTTTCCGGCGCATCGAAGTGTGCTTCCCGGTGCTCGACAAGAAATTGAAAACGCGCGTGATCGAAGAGGGGCTGAAGGTTTACATGCAGGACAATTGCCTAGCCTGGGACATGGGCCAGGACGGCGACTACAGCCGCAAAACCCCGCGCCGCGCGGCACCCAGAAACGTGCAATCCATGTTGCTGCAGGAGCTTGCCGGACAGCCGTTGAAGCAGGATCAATAACCAGCTGCCCGGCCTGTTAAAGTTGGTTTTGCTTTCTGCGGCGAGCAGCAAACCCAAGCAAGCCAAGTCCGGCCAGCAGCATGGCATAGGTTTCTGGCTCCGGGACGGCTGATGTAACATTGCCAGGCGATATAGTAATGCCATCAATTGCCAAGCCTGAATTCCATGCCCCATCAATCCAGTTAGTTACGCCGAATTCCAATTGGTACGCTCCTGTTGCGGCGATGGTATAGCTTGCCTGAACCCATCCTGTATAGCCGCAACCGGCACCCCAGCAACTGCCACTATCCGGCCCCAGCGGCGTCCAGCCGGGGCCTGTGCCATCGCCACCATCAAGTATTGGATTGTAGCTGAAGACGGGTATGCCGCCTCGTGTCAGGGTTGCTTCAGAAGGTGGCAAACCCTGTCCGGGAATGTAGAGGGCGGCAGGGTCGGTGCGAGCGGTGAAAAGGACTGCGGCCAGAGAAGAATTATCGGCGTTCAACAAGCGAGACCAGCTGTAATCGGTAAAGTCACCACCGTCACTGGTTATGTAGTTAAAGTAGAAGTTCAGTTGGTCACCCGCATTTGCGTGAATTGAGCCGGATGTCAGCGTCGAGCCATTCGAGTTACCGCCAAAAGGGGAAGCAGTCGGGCTAAAGGGGCTAATTCCATCAATCCCTTGATCTGTTGAAATCCATCCATACCGGGTGCTTGTTGGAACGGGCGAGAGTTCTACGACACCATCGGTGCCGGAAGTGCCGCAAGTGCCAATGCAAGTCCAGCCAGCGGGGATGCCGCCATTGAATTGCTGTGCCAATACGACTTGGGTACTAAATGCCAACGACCCAAATACGATGGTAATCAGAGCGTGTTTGATCATGATATTCAACCTTGAAGAAATTTGCCTATGTCACCCAATCCAAACCAAGCCAATGCTTGTTGGATGTGCGGCACACTACCATGAATATTTAATCGTTAATACTGTACTTCAGTACAATAGACATGGCTTCAAATTTGTGTAGTATGTCGATTCTCTTGCAAGAATCGAGACAATTTTTATATACGCTTTTTAGCGATTCTTATAGTGCTGTTGCTCCCCTTTGCGAAGGGGTAGGCAAGCTGGCGGTGAACCATGTTGCAAATTGTTCAGAGGCTTTTACATGAGCCTCTGCGGCGCAGAAACAGAGTCACCGCCACCCGGAGGCCAGAATAACCGGGAACGCCATTAAAGCTCGCATAACACGAGGGGAATATTACATTTTCGCTTTGGCATAACTTGAAAAAATTCCCCTTGACATAAGGGCGAAGGCGTTTGCCCGGGCTGTTTGACAACCCAGTTCAATAATAAGGAAAAAACGAATGGGAAATCTGAATCCAATACTTCATGCGCTGCTCAGTGCTTTCAAGAATGGCGCTGGTGTGTGCGCTCGCCCTGACACCACAAAGGCCGCGCCGCACAAAGCGCCACCGCAACGTGCCTTGCAATTCGAATCTCTGGAGCAACGTGTGCTGCTGGCAGGCGATGCGCTGCTGGTCAGCGGCGCGATAGACGTTCCAGGCGAAACCGACAGCTACTCCTTCAATCTGACACAGGACCGGCAGGTATACCTGGATTCGCTGTCGGACGTGAATTTTACCTGGTCGCTGTCCGGGCCGCGCGGCGCTGTCGTGACCAACCGCAGCCTGCAAGGGTCAGACAGCAACGATATGGCGGGCAACCCGGTGATGAACCTGGTCGCCGGGGAATATCAGGTCACCGTTGACGCGCCTGCCGACGCGACTGGCGCTTACCGGTTCCAGCTTGTGGATCTGACCACGGCTACTGCGATTACCCCCGGCATTCCGGCAGCGGGGGCGCTGAGCCCCGGCAACGAGACCGACCTGTACCAGTTCAGCGCCAATGCGGGAGACCGTTTCTATTTCGATTCCCAACAGTACGGCACCAGCGATGCCAGGTGGCGGTTGATTGACCCCACCGGCAGCCAGATTTTCAGCACCGCCATTTCCAGCGACTTGGACGTGCAGGCGCTTCCCTACACCGGCAACTACACCCTGCTGATCGAGGGGCGGCGCTACAGCACCGCTGTCAACAACTACCAGTTCAACGTTCAGCCAGTAACGGACGACACCACCCCGCTCATTCTGGGTGCCACAGCCAGCGGCGCCATTGCCCACACCGGGCAACGCGATTTTTATACCTTCAGCCTGTCGGCGGACGCAGTAGCCTATTTCGACAGCCAGACCAATAACGGCAATCTCAACTGGACCCTGACCGGGCCGCGCGGGGTGGTGGTTTCGGCGCGCAGCTTCATCAGCTCGGATGCGGGCGATCTGGGCGGTAGCCCGGTATTGAGCCTTGCTGCGGGCGATTACACCCTGATGGTGGATGCCGCCGGGCAAAATACCGGGGACTATGCTTTCCGCCTGACCGACCTTTCCGCCGCCACTTCCATTGCCGTAGGGGATACGGTGACCGGCAACCTGACTCCCGGCAGCGAAACGGATATTTACCGCTTCACCGCCAGCGCCCGCGACCGGGTCTTGTTCGACCAGTTGAGTGCCAGCCTGGGAGGTGCCTATTGGCGGCTCATCAATCCTTATTCCGGGCTGGTGTTCGGCCCAAGCGGCTTTGCAGATACAGGCCCAACCACTTTGACACATAGCGGAACCTACTACCTGCTGGTGGAAGGCCGCTTCAACGTAACGCTGCCGATAGATTACAGCTTCCGCATCCAGGATCTCAACCTGGCCAACCCCGGCGGTCATACTGCCCAGGATTTCGATGTTGCGGGACTGCCTTATGCTCCTGCCACCTTCAGCGCCGCCGTACCCGCAGTGGTACCGGGCGGGCCGAGCGGCAGTTTTCTGAGGCTGTTGCCCGGCAGCGTTACCGGAACCAACACTGTCGGTTTTACCAATACTTCCCCCGGTGTGATTCCGGCGTCGGTGACGGTTGATTTCGACTTCGGGATTACCAGGGTTTCCAACCAGGGTGATGGCATAGGCTTCGCGTGGCTGAATGCGGATACCTGGGGCAACAGCGGCCCGGCGCCGCAATTCGGCGAAGAGCCAAACCTGGCGAACAGCTTCGGCGTGGGCTTCGACCCGGTGAATAACGGTGAAATCAACGACAACCACGTTTCGCTGCATTTCAACGGCTCCAAACTCGCAGATTACAACCTCACCACGCTGATCAGCGGTTTCCGGCTCGACAGCGGCTTGTTCCACCACGCCAGGATTGTCATGCAGGCAGTGGCGGGCGGCAGCCAGGTTTCGGTCTACCTCACCCCGCAGGGCGGCAGCGAAGTGGCGGTGGTGCAGAACTACTTCATCAGCGGCATGCAGGCCTATGACGGGCGCATGGCCTTCGGCGCGCGCAACGGCGGCTGGCGCGCCGACAACGACCTGGACAACGTGAGCGTAGCGGTCTTGCCGGGAGCACCCGAGGTGCTTCCGGCGGTAACTTTGGGCAGCACCCTCACCGGCGCTCTGGCAACAACTGCGGAAGTTGACCGTTTCCGGTTGACGCTCGCCGATACCCGCACCATCTACTTCGACAACCTCAATACCAATTATTACCAGTGCCAGTGGAGCCTGGTGGGGCCGCAGGGCACGGTGTCTGCGGGTCGTAACATCGGTGCCAGCGATACTATTGAAGGCACGGCGATCTATACGTTGGAGCCTGGGGACTATACCTTCAGCCTGTATGGCGGCACCGGCAACTACAGCTTCCGCGTGCTGGACCTGACGGCGGCTACCCAGATCACACCGGGCACGGTGGCGAGCGGTACGCTGAATCCGGCCAACAGCACGCAGGCCTACCAATTCAATACCGTTGCGGGAGAGCGCTACTACTTCGATATCACGGCGCGCAGCGGCGGCGACGTGTACTGGCGGCTGCTGGATCCCTATGGCCGGGCGGTGTTTGGCCCAAGCTACATGAACGGCACTGGCTACGATGTGGATGTCACCACGCTGGCCTACACCGGAGCTTATACCTTGCTGGTCGAGGGCCGCTACATAGCAACAGGCACGTCCAGTTACAGCTTCAACGTGCAGAAAGTAACGGATGATGCATCGGTACTGGCCCTGGGCGTGCGGATGGATGGCGCCATCGCCCACGCCGGGCAGGTGGATCGTTACACCTTCAGCCTGGCGGCAGACAGCAAAC
>VIKH01000033.1 GCA_008080515.1 Gallionellaceae bacterium
ATTGCTTTCCCTCTGTGATCTCTGTGTGCTCTGTGGCCAAGTAAGTTTTTCAGGATAATTTGTCCGGTTGAGTATGGCCTAAAGAATTCCCGTTTATATCCGCTATACCAGCGAGCTGCGAGTTGGTTTGTTCGGCTGGTTGGCTCTTCCGCAACAAAGCCGGGCAGCAATTTCTCTCGACGCTCCGCAACATCGCAATTCTATATTGACTTGGGCCGAAACCGGTTGCGCAGCTTAATTTTCTCTTTGGGGGTTCACATGCGTATGGCAATGGTTGGGTTGGGCAAGATGGGCGGCAACATGGTGCGCAGATTGCGCCGTGGCGGCATCGAGGTGGTGGGTTACGACCGCGCGGCGGAAGTGGTCGCGCAACTTGTGGCGGAGTCCGGCATGATCGCCGCCGCATCCGTGACCGACGCTGTGGCAAAGCTGAATGGCCCGCGCGTGGTCTGGCTGATGCTGCCGAGCGGCGCCCCCACCGAACAGCAAATTCGTGCGTTGGCACCGCTGCTGTCTGAAGGGGACATCATCGTGGATGGCGGCAACTCGAACTACCACGACAGCCAGCGGCGCGGCTCGTGGCTGGCGGAACAGGGTATCGGCTTTATGGATTCCGGCACCTCCGGCGGCATCTGGGGGCTGGAGAACGGCTACTGCCTGATGGTGGGCGGCACGCCGGAGGTCGCGCAAACGATGCGACCAATATTGCAGGCGCTGGCGCCCGCCCCGGATCGCGGCTGGGCGCATGTCGGCCCGGTCGGTGCGGGGCACTTCACCAAGATGATCCACAACGGCATCGAGTACGGCATGATGCAGGCCTTCGCCGAAGGGTTGGAACTGATGCACGGAAAAAAGGAATTCGACCTCGACCTCGCCCAGATCACCGAGCTGTGGCGGCACAGCTCGGTGGTGCGCAGCTGGCTGCTGGATCTCACTGCCGATGCCTTGAAGAGTGACCAGAAGCTGGAGAATATCGCGCCATATGTCGCCGATTCCGGCGAAGGGCGCTGGACGGCGGTGGAAGCGGTGGATCAGGGCGTAGCCGCGCCGGTGCTGACCCTGGCGCTGCAAATGCGCTTCGCCAGCCAGGATGGAACAGGTTATGGCTATCGCCTGCTCTCCACCATGCGCAACGCCTTTGGCGGTCATGCGGTCAAACGCGCAGGTAATTGAGCAATGAAAAAAATCGAGCCTTGTACTCTGGTAATTTTTGGCGCGGGCGGCAACTTGAGCCGCCGCAAATTGCTCCCCGCCCTGTTCCGTCTGGAAATGGCCAAACGCCTGCCGGATAACGTGACCATACTGGGCTGTGACATCGCGTTGCGGCAACACGAGGAATGGCTGGATTGGGTGGCGGGAGTATTGCGCCCGATTTACCCACAGGGCATAGACGAAGCCGCGCTGCAACGCTTCTGCGCGCGGCTGCACTATTTCGCCACGCCGCTTGGCGACGATGCCGCCTATCTGCGCTTGCAGCAGTTGCTGGAAAATGAAAGCTCTGAATTCCACCCCAATGTGATGTACTACATGTCGGTGCGCCCCTCCGAGTTTCCCAAGATTGTCGAAAAACTGGGCGGCGTAGGCCTGCTCAAGGAGAAAAATGGCTGGCGCCGTTTGGTGATCGAAAAGCCTTTCGGCTACGATCTGCTCAGCGCACAAACGTTGCAGGCAAGCCTGTACCGCCATGTGAACGAGCCGCAGATTTACCGGATTGACCATTATCTGGGCAAAGGTACGGTGCAGAAAGGGCGCGCCGACTACTACGAAGGCGCCGGCGCGCTGCGCGACATGATCCAGAGCCATTTGTTGCAGCTGCTGGCGCTGGTGGCAATGGAGCCGCCGGTGACCATGTCCGCAGAACATCTGCGCGATGAAAAGGTGAAAGCGTTGAAGGCGATCCGTCCGATCACGCAAAACTCGGTTCACGCACATGCCTTCCGCGGCCAATACACCAGCGGCACCATAGACGGGGTGGCGGTGCCCGGCTATCTGGAAGAGCCGGGGGTGGCGGAGGACAGCACCACCGAAACCTATGCGGCGCTGAAACTGTTTGTGGACAACTGGCGCTGGGCGGGGGTGCCGTTTTACCTGCGCACCGGCAAACGCATGGCAGAAACCTGCTCGACCATCTGTATCCGCTTCAAAAACCCGCCGCAGGACCTGTTGAAGCATGCGCGGCACGGGCCACCACAGCCAAACTGGATCATGCTCGGCATCCAGCCCAACGATTGCCTGAAAATGGAAATGCAGGTCAAGGTGCCGGGGCTGGATTTGCACACCCGCACCATCAGCCTGGACGCCACCTACCGCAAGGAAGGCGACGAGGATTACGACGCCTACGCGGGGCTGCTGCTGGACGTGATGCAGGGCGACCACTCGCTGTTTTTGCGGATAGACGAAGTGGAAACAGCCTGGCGCGTGGTGGATCCCGTCCTTAAGGTGTGGTCCATGGAACGCGACTTCATCAACGGTTATCAGGCGGGCAGTTGGGGCCCGCGCGGCACCTACCGCCTGTTCGACCGCGATGACCAGTTCTGGCGGCATTCCTTGAACCCGGAAGGTGCCGAGTTGCAGGCTTATTGAGCTGGCAGCTTAATTGTCGCGCAACACTCTGTCCCGTTTTGCTACAAGCTACCTGCTACGAGCTACCCGCATATGAACTTCCTCTCTGGCGACATCGGCGGCACCAAGACGCTGCTGCGGATCAGCGCGGCGGATGGAACCCTGCTGCTGCAAGCGTCCTACTCCAGCGCCGGCTACGCCGGGTTGTCAGAAATACTGGATGAGTTTCTGCGCGTCGCAGGCACACCCGGCATCGCCGCTGCCTGTCTCGCGCTGGCCTGTCCCATTTCCGGCAGGCGGGTAAAGCTGACCAACCTGCCCTGGGAAGTGGACGCGGATGCGCTGGCCGCGCGTTTTGCCATTCCCCGCGTATCCCTCATCAACGATTTCGAGGCGGTCGGGCACGGCATCGCGGCTTTGCGGCCAGCCGACCTGTTGACCTTGCAACCCGGAACAGAACAGGCAGAAGGTGTGCGTGTAGTGGTAGGGGCGGGTACGGGTTTGGGGGTGGCTTGGTTATCGTGGGCAAACGGGAGTTATGCGGTCCATTCTTCCGAAGGCGGGCATATTGATTTTGCCCCGACTGACGCCCTGCAATACGAGCTGTTGCAATACTTGCAGAAGCGCCACGGCCATGTCTCCTGCGAGCGCATCGTTTCCGGCCCAGGCTTGGTGGCCATTTTCGAGTTTCTGCGCGACCGCGGAAAAGGCGCACCATCGGTGAAGCTCTTGGCGGCGCTGGCGGAAGGCGATGCGGCGGCGGCCATCACACAATTCGCACAGCAGGAGGATGAGCCGCTCGCGCGCATGGCGCTGGATTTATTTCTCCAAACTTATGGCGCGTTCGTGGGTAATCTGGCGCTGGCCGCACTGCCGCGCAGCGGCATTTACATCGCCGGAGGAATCGCGGCAAAAATCGCGGCCCCCATGCAGCAAGGGATTTTCCTGCGAGCTTTTCTGGATAAAGGACGTTTTGCCGGACTGCTGGAAACCCTGCCGCTGCATATCGTGACCAACCCGCAAATCGGCTTGCTGGGCTCCGATCTGGTTGCGCGGCGAGCGCCCTGAATGCGGCGATCGCCAACCCTGCTGCTCCCGGCGCATCACCCCGATTGCAACTTTCCCCGCATTTATGTAGTCTTATCCCCGCAATTGATTTAACCAACCCCCTTTGGAGGAAATATGCAATACGAGTCTCAAGTCATCGCACAACCCGGTTCGCTTGCAATCGAGCAAAACAGGGTGTTGCGCAACACCTATCTGATGCTTGCGCTCACCATGGTTCCGACCATCATCGGCGCATTCGTCGGCTTATCAACCAATTTCTCGTTCATGGCGCAGTACCCGATCATGGCGCCACTGCTGATGTTTGCCGTGATGATGGGCATGCTGTTCGGAGTTTCCGCTCTGCGCAACAGCGTATGGGGCATCGCCATGTTGCTGGGCTTCACCTTTGTCGCCGGCTGGTTCCTCGGGCCGATCCTGCAGGTGGCGCTAAATCTGAAAAACGGCGCTCAACTGGTGGGCATGGCAGCAGGAGGCACCGGACTGATTTTCTTCGGTTTAGCCACGTTGGCCACGGTGACGAAAAAAGATTTCAGCTTCATGGGCAAGTTCCTGTTCATTGGCTTGGTTTTGCTGGTGATCGCCTCGCTGGCCAACATTTTCTTCGCCATCCCGGCGCTGTCGCTGACCCTGTCCGCCATTGCCGTGCTGATTTTTTCGGCATACATCCTGTTTGATATCAGCCGCATTATTCACGGCGGTGAAACCAACTATGTGATGGCCACCATGGCGCTGTATCTGGACATCTACAACATTTTCGTGAACCTGTTGAGCCTGCTGATGGCCTTCAGCGGAGAACGCGACTAAAGCTGCCCGCTTTCGCGGGGAGCGTAAAAATAAAAAGGCGGCTCGAGCCGCCTTTTTATTTTCCGTATTTTATTTCACTATCTTGAGCTGCGGCTTGGTTCGCGCAGGCTCATCCGGCGGCTTATCCCCGCCACTGCTGCCTGGCGGCACCGGTTCGGGTTCATGCCCTTGGAACGCCAGCCCTTGGCCGTTTTCCTTGGCAAAAATACCGATCACCGCAGAAACCGGCACGATAACCCCGTGCGGTACGCCGCCAAACCTGCCGTCGCAGGTGATCTCCTCATTGCCCAATTGCAAGTTGTGTACCGCTTCCGTGCTCAAGTTGAGCACGATCTCGCCTTCCTTGACGAAGGCCATCGGCACCATGGTTCTTTTATCCACCCGCACCGCCAGATATGGGGTCAAACCGCTATCGGCGCACCACTCATAAATTGCGCGTATCAGGTAGGGTTTGGTAGGCGGGTCGCTCACTTTCAGTGACGCCTATCGTTATCTGCGCATCGCCTTTTCGGCGGGAGTCATCGCCTCGATGTAGGCGGGGCGCGAAAACAGCCTTTCGGCGTATTTCATCAGCGGTGCCGCCTCTTTGCCAAGCTGGACGCCATAATGATCCAGCCGCCAGAGCAGCGGCGCAATCGCTACGTCAAGCATGGAAAACTCGTCGCCCAACATGTATTTCTGCTTGGCGAACACGGGAGCGATCTGCGTCAGGTTGTCGCGTACCGCCACGCGCGCCTTGTCGGCCACCTTTTGCGCGGCATGTTCGATAGCGTCTATATGGCAGTACAGCTCGTTCTCGAAGCGGTGCAGAAACAGCCGCGCGCGGGCGCGCATCACCGGATCGGGCGGCATCAGTTGCGGGTGAGGAAAACGCTCATCAATATATTCGTTGATGATATTGGCCTCATACAGGATCAGGTCGCGCTCTACCAGCACCGGAACCTTGCTGTACGGGTTGATTACCGCCAGATCCTCCGGTATGTTGAACACGTCCACATCAATGACCTGAAAGTCCATGCCCTTTTCGAACAGCACGATGCGGCAACGGTGACTGAAAGGGTCTGTCGTTCCCGAGTAAAGCGTCATCATAGCGCGACTCACTCCTCAAAATCCGGCTGCCGACCGGCGCCGGAAGCCCGTCAAGAACGGGAAATATCCTTGGTTACTCTGCAGCAATCAGCGCTTTCATGCTCAAACGCAAACGGCCTTTTTCGTCCGCCTCCAGCACCTTGACTTTCACCATCTGCCCTTCCTTCAGTACATCGGTCACGCTGTTGATGCGCTCGTTGGAAATCTGCGAAATATGCAACAGCCCATCCTTGCCCGGCATGATGTTGACGATCGCGCCAAAATCCAGCAGCTTGACGATCGGGCCCTCGTAAGTCTTGCCGACTTCCACTTCCGCCACGATATCCTCGATGCGTTTCCTGGCCAATGCCCCGCCTTCGGCACTGACGCTGGCGATGGTGACATTGCCTTCGTCATCAATATCAATGGTGGTGCCGGTTTCTTCGGTCAGAGCGCGGATCACCGCACCGCCCTTGCCGATCACGTCACGGATTTTTTCTGGGTTGATCTTGAGTTTGATCATGCGCGGCGCATGTGCCGAAACCTCGGCGCGCACTGCCGGCATGGATTGCTTCATGATACCGAGAATGTGCATGCGCCCTTCGCGCGCCTGGCTCAATGCGACCTGCATGATTTCGCGCGTGATGCCGTTGATCTTGATGTCCATCTGCAAGGCTGTAATACCCTGCTCGGTGCCGGCCACCTTGAAATCCATGTCGCCAAGATGATCCTCGTCGCCAAGAATATCGGTCAGGACGGCGAAACGGTTGCCCTCCTTGATCAGGCCCATGGCGATGCCAGCCACATGGTTTTTCATCGGCACTCCCGCGTCCATCAGCGCCAGGCAGCCGCCGCATACCGAAGCCATCGAACTGGAGCCGTTCGATTCGGTGATTTCGGAAACCACGCGGATGGAATAGCCGAACTCCTCTTCGCCGGGGAAAGCTGCAACCAGGGCGCGCTTGGCCAATCGTCCATGGCCGATTTCGCGGCGTTTGGGCGTACCGACGCGACCGGTTTCACCGGTGGAATACGGAGGAAAATTGTAGTTCAGCATGAAGCGATCCAGATATTCGCCCTGCAAGGCATCTATTTTTTGCGCGTCGCGTGCAGTGCCCAGCGTGGCCACCACCAGCGCTTGGGTTTCGCCCCGCGTGAACAGTGCCGAACCGTGCGTGCGCGGCAGCACCCCGGTGCGGATGGTGATCGGGCGCACGGTGCGGGTATCGCGCCCGTCAATGCGCGGTTCGCCACCCAATATCTGACCGCGCACAATCTTGGCTTCCAGCGCGCTGAATAAATCGTTGATCTGGTTCTTTTGTATCGTGCTGTCCGCCGCCAGCAACGCATCCACCACCCGGCTGCGAATCGCGTCCACCTGGGCGGTGCGCGCCTGCTTCTGGCGCACGGAGTAAGCGGCCTGCAAGTCGCCTTCCGCCATTCCGGCAATTTTGGCAATCCGCGCCTCATCCTTGGCGGGCGGCGTCCAGTCCCATGCATCTTTCCCGGCGGCATCCGCCATCTCGTTGATGGCGCCGATCACCGCCTGCATCTGCTGGTGGCCAAACATGACCGCACCCAACATGACGTCCTCTGGCAACTCCTGCGCTTCCGATTCCACCATCAGCACCGCCTGCGCCGTGCCCGCCACCACCAGATCCAGCCCGGATTCCCGCAGCTGGTCGGCGGTCGGGTTAAGCACATATTCGCTGTTGAGATAGCCTACGCGTGCGGCGCCGACCGGCCCGTCAAATGGGATGCCGGATAGCGCCAGCGCGGCGGAGGCACCGATCATGGCGGGAATGTCTGAATCAATCTGGCTGTCGCTGGACAACACCGTGGCCACAATCTGCACCTCGTTATAGAAACCCTCCGGAAACAGCGGGCGCAACGGGCGATCAATCAGGCGCGAGGTCAGGATCTCCTTCTCGCTGGGGCGGCCTTCGCGGCGGAAGAAGCCGCCCGGAATCTTGCCTGCGGCGTAGGTGCGCTCCTGATAATCCACGGTCAAAGGGAAAAAGTCCTGCTCCGGCTTGGCGTTTTTCATGCCCACCACGGTAACCAGCACCACCGTATCATCCAGGCTGACCATCACCGCGCCGCTTGCCTGGCGAGCGATTTCGCCGGTTTCCAGAGTAAGCTGGTGGCTGCCATACGCTATCGTTTTCTTGAAGTGACTCAAAGTTTGCCTCTCTGAAAATAGGGTTTAGTTATGGCGCACCGCGCGCCACATCATGGAGTGACACAAAAAACAACGCGGCCGCAGCAGCGGCCCAACCGTCAATCTAGGTTATTTGCGCAATTCGAGACGCTGGATCAACGTCCGGTAGCCGTCCTCGTTCTTGCTTTTGAGGTAGTCCAGCAGTTTGCGGCGGCGGCTGACCAAGCGCAGCAATCCGCGCCTGGAATGGAAGTCCTTGGTATGCTCCTTGAAGTGGCCGGTCAGGTAATTGATGCGCGCGGTCATCAAGGCAACCTGCACCTCGGGGGAACCCGTATCGCCCTTGCAACGCTGATAGTCGTTCATAATTTGCGCTTTTTGCGCTACCGTAATAGTCATTTCTTCAAGCTCTCCGCTAAAAAAGTCACGCATTCTACTCTCGAACGGGGTGGTTGCTCAAGTCGTTGGTGATAAACCCAGATGTGCATCGCCCATTTCCCCCCGATGTTGTTCAGCGCCAGGCAGTTCGATTTCAGCAATGCCTCTTCGCCGGAGAATTAAGCCACGATTCTTGGCAATCTTGCGCGGTGAAGAGCAAAAAAGCCGAAAAATGCCTGAACCGCGAGGAGCGGCAAGCGGTTAAACCGCCTCTGTTAGCTGGTTTAGCAAATCCAGCACGCCCTGCAACGCGATGCGCACCGATTGCGCGCGGATTTCTGAACGGTTGCCCGCAAGGTGGTGCAGGTGCGAAACGCACATCCTGTCCTTGACGCACCAGGCGAACCACACCGTGCCGAGGGGCTTGTCCGCCGTGCCGCCGGAAGGCCCGGCGATGCCGCTCACCGCCAGCGAGACGTGGGCGCGGCTGCGCTGGAGCGCGCCAGACGCCATTTCGCGTACCGTGAATTCGCTTACCGCGCCGTGCTGGTTGAGCGTCGCTTCGTTCACGCCCAGCATCTGCTGCTTGGCCAGGTTGGAGTAGGTGATAAAACCGCGCTCGAACCAGGCCGAGCTGCCTGCAATTTCGGTGACGGCCTGCGCCACGCCGCCGCCAGTGCAGGACTCTGCCGTTGCCAACATCAGCCCGTGCGATTTCAGCGCTCCGCCAACTTGTGCAGCCAGAATATCCATTCCCCCTCCTGCCTGCCGCTCCCTCCCCTGAAGGGAAAGGGCTAGACTAGCCCCCGCGCCAGATCGGCCTGAATATCCACAACCGCTTCCAAGCCGACCGCGATACGCAGCAGCCCTTCGGTGATGCCCGCAGCGGCGCGCGCTTCCGGCGTGATGCGCCCGTGGGTGGTGCTGGCCGGGTGGGTCAGGGTAGTTTTGGTGTCGCCCAAATTGGCGGTGATGGAGATCAGGCGCGCGCTGTCAATCACGCGCCACGCCGCTTCTCTGCCGCCCTTGACCTCGAACGAGACGATGCCGCCGCCGGTTTTTTGTTGCCGCATCGCCAGTTTATGCTGCGGGTGGGACGGCAGGCCGGGGTAGTACACACGCGCGACGTTGGGCTGCGCTTCCAGCCAGCGTGCCAGCTCCAGCGAATTGGCGCTGTGCGCGTCCATGCGGATTTTCAGCGTCTCCAACCCCTTCAGCATCACCCAGGCATTGAAAGCGCTCAATGTTGGCCCCGCAGTGCGCAGAAAACCAAACACGGGTTCCATGAGCTTCCTGTTGCCCAACACCGCGCCACCCAACACGCGCCCCTGGCCATCTATGTATTTGGTGGCGGATTGGATCACGATATCCGCGCCCAGATCCAGCGGGCGTTGCAGGATCGGCGTGCAAAAGCAGTTGTCCACCACCAGCAGCGCGCCGCAGCCCCTCGCCACGGCAGCGATCGCGGCGATGTCGGAAATCTCCGTGAGCGGGTTGGATGGCGTTTCGAGAAAAAACAGGCGGGTATTCGGGCGCACCGCAGCCTGCCACCGGGATACGTCGGTGGCAGATACATAGGTCGTTTCCACACCAAATTTCTTGATGATGTTGTTGAACAGGTTGATCGTCGCGCCGAAGATGCTTTGCGAGGTGACGATATGATCGCCCGCCTTCATCAGCCCCATCACGCACGCCAGGATCGCCGACATGCCGGAAGCAGTCGCCACGCACTGCTCCGCGCCCTCCATGGCGGCAAGGCGCTCCTCGAACATGGTGACGGTGGGGTTGGTGAAGCGCGAGTAGATATTGCCCGGCTCGTTGCCGACGAAGCGCGCCGCCGCCTGCGCGGCGCTGTCGAAGGTGAAGCTGGAGGTCAGGAACAGCGCTTCGCTGTTCTCGTTGAACTGGCTGTGCACCGCGCCCGCGCGCACGGCGAGCGTTTCCGGCTGATATTTTTCTTTGCTCATTTTTCCCTCGTGCCTTGCCCGAATCACGGCTGGCCCCCGCTGCGCGAGATTTACGCCAAATGGCACCACCGGTTTTCATTTTAGCAGGCGGCGATAAAGTGCCGTGGAAAATTCTGTTGCGGCCCGCATAAACACAGCAAAGGGCGGCAACCCGGTTGCCGCCCTTGCGATTCCTGCTGGCTACTTCTTACTTCCGGCTTCTCGGGCTCTCTATTTTTTCCCTGCACGCATGGGAAAGCTCGCTCTCGTGCTGTTTGAGGCACTGCACGATTCTGCCTCCGCCGGGCTGGATGTCCTTGCAGAGTTTTTGCGCGTCTTCTTTGCATGCATCTTTCGCGCCCTTAACCTTTTTTCTCGCCGTTGCGATGTGTTCCTTGCAGGCAAGCGACAGCTCCTCCTTGCGCTCCTTGAGGCATTTCGCCACCCGGCCTTGACCCGGCTGCACCTCCTTGCACAGCCTGGCCACATCATCGGCACAGGGCTTTCTACCCTCTCCTGCCAATGCAACCGTCGCCAGCGAGAGGAGAAACAATCCTGCGAGCAAGGCGGGTCCTGCCGGTTGAGAGATGGAGAATACAGAGCTGGTTTTCATATGGCTTACTCCTTCTTGGTGGTTAAACCGGCGGAATATTTCAAATGACACGAGGCAACTCTCTTGAGCTTTGCGCCGTACTGCCATCAACGCGGCAAGCTGGTGACCGGATGACATGCGCATCATCGCTTATACGGGCACCACGCATTGATGCGTTGCCCGCAGACCTACTGCTGTTGCGGGCGACAGCAGGTTTTGGGCGGCGTGGCCGACTTCCACATGCACATGGTGTTCGCCGCGCTCGCCATAACGCACGGCGGTACGCTCGAACACGGCGGCGATCACCACCCCCACCGCCTGGCCCAGCCATTTCCGGTCAACGGCGGCAACGGTCAGAGGCGGGCTCACGCCCTGTGCCGCCATTCCCGCCGTGGCTTCCGCAACCGCCGCAACATCCGCCATGAACACCGCCGGTATCAGCAACAGTATTTTCGTCATCGCATGGATTCAAGGTGCGCCCCGGTTCCGTACCGGTGTCTGTTGCGGGCAATATTTGATAAGGCTCCATCGTCACCGACTTGACCCTGCTGCCTAGCAGGACTACCTGCCCTTCGAGGCGCGAGTTTCCGGTCTCGCTGAATTCGAAACGATAAGTGCGGCGCAACACCCTGCGCCCGGAGCTGTCGCGCACCAGCGCCATCCCGCTGCTGGCGACCGTATCGTCGAGAAATTGCACGTTTGCGTTCCTGCAAACCTGCCGCCCTGCGTTCCGTGCGGCCTCAAGCGCCCGCAGGCCATCAAACCAGAACCACCCCAGCGCGGCCAGCAGCAGCAAGAGCAGCAAACTTGTCACATCCATAGACTGAAAAATCCTGCAAGGCCAGTGGCGAAAGTTTAACCGATTCCGGCAGGCGCGCTGCATCTGTTATCATTTCGTTGGCCTCCACGCTCGCTCTTCGCCATGTATTTTGCACCGCAGTTTCCGCCGCCCTCACGGGCTTGACTTCGCAAGCGAAGTTAGCGCGCGTTGGAACTTCTTTGTCTTTCTCGCTCGCTTGTCGCCACCTTGTCTTGCTTTCAAACTGGATTCGGAATAAGCACTGAACGTCATCCACCATTTACATGACATCACATTTAATCGTAACCCTGAGCATTTACGCCGCTATCTGGCTGCTGGGCATCAGCATCGTCGCATCGGTTGCCGCTTATTACCGGACGGCAACCGCCACGCTGTTTTTGTTCCTGTTTTCATGCCTGGTGTTTTATGGAACCCGGGCATACCTGAAGGAATTCTTTCCGTTTACCGACAAGATCGAGTCGTTCGTCGTGCTGTCTGTGCTGCTGGTGGTGTGCGCGCTGATATACCGCAACAGAATATCCAATAAGGAATTCATTACGCTGCAGGTGCTGGCGCTGGCGGCGGCATCCGTCATTTTCATTTTTGTGGATGTCATCCGCTACCCGCCGATGTTCTTGCACACCATCTGGTACCCCTTGCACATACCGGTATCGTTCGCGGCTTATGCCTTCTGGCTGGTGGCGGGGGTCAGCGCCCTCCATGCCATCCCGGCTTGGCGCCGGGATGACCCGGCCTTGCTGGAGCGCTCGGTGTTTATGACCGACCTCAACCGCGTCGGCTTTATCTTTTTTACCCTGGCCATGCTGTTCGGCGGGATCTGGGGCTACTTTGCCTGGGGCGCCTATTTTATGTGGGACCCGAAATTGCACTGGTCGGTAATCCTGTGGCTGTTTTATGGCAATTTGCTGCACTTGGACAGATTGCCAAAGCTGCGCGGCTGGAAAGTGCCCCTGTATGCTGCCGGCATTGCCCTGACCCTGGTGGCCTTCATCGGCACCAGTTTCTTTTCCCAATCCATGCACCGGTTTTGATGATGTATAACTGGATCAAAATTCTGGGTGATCGCCATGCAGGGTTCCTGCTGTGCCTAGTCGTGGTCATCAACCTGATCGCGGGCAGCCTGGTGATGAACAGCTACCCGGAGCTGTATCCGAGTTTTTTCCATCTCGACCTGAATTATTTTTTCCGTCCTGCCAGGGTCGAGCATTCCTGGCTCTACGCGCTGCTGCTGACCTTCACCTTGTTCGGCGTCAACTTGCTGGCCTGCATTATTGATTCGGTTATCCGCTTGCTGAATAACCGGGCGGGCAGGCTCAAGGCGAGCGCCGCGCTGCTGTTTCATGTCGCGCTGGTGACCACCATGATCGCGCATCTGGTCGAGGGGTTTTATGGCAGCACGCAACGGCTCCCGATCACGGCGCAGGGCGTGGATCTGCCCGAACTGGGCCGGGTGCAGGTCGAGTCATTGAAAAATATCTACTACCCCGACAACTCGCTCAAGGACACTGAAGTGGCGCTGTCGTTCAGCAAGTCAGACGGGCAGCGGATCAGCAAGGACATCGCCTTCAACCAGCCGGCGATTTTTGACGGCGGGCGCCGCCAGGTGGTCATGCTGACCGGACAGATGATGCCGGCCGGCATCGTGATTGCGCGAAGCACGGATCAGCAGGAATTCCGCCTGGAGCCTGACAAGACGCAACCTTTTGGGAATGGCACTCTTCTGCTGCAAGGGCTGCTTCAAACCGGAAACGGTTTGCCCTACGCGCAGCTTCTGTGGCAAGGCGACAACGGTAGCCAGCAGCAACACATGATGGCGCTGAATGCCGACATGCCCCATTCGCAAGTCAGGGTTGACGGCGAGCTTTATCAATTCAAGGGAGTTATCGAATCGCCGTTTATCGTCGCCATCGTCCGCTACAACCCCGCCATTCCGCTGATGCTGGTTAGCCTGATACTGGCTTCAACCGCAATCTTTCTGCTGGTTAAGTGGCTGGGAACCAGAAGCGGGGATCAAGCCAAGATTGTGAATCACTAGTCTTACTGTGTCATAAAACACGTCTACCCCCACAACAGCAAGGGCATCGCTGGAGC